>CAIOSQ010000238.1 GCA_903860935.1 uncultured Rhodospirillales bacterium
GTGCAGACCAACTGGATCTCCTCGCTCGGCAGCTTCGTAAAGCGCTTCTAGGACATGCTCGGCGAGCTGGTCGGCGCGCCGCATGTGGTCTCGTGCTCCAACGGCACGGCGGCGCTGCATCTGGCGCTGCTCGGGCTCGGCATCGGACCGGGCGACGAGGTGATCGTTCCCGACCTTACCTTCGCGGCGACGATCAACACCGTGATCCATGCCGGCGCCACGCCGGTCATCGTCGATGTCGACCGCCGCACCTGGAACATGGACCCCGCGGCGGTCGAGGCCGCGCTGAGCCCGCGCACGCGCGCCATCATGCCGGTGCATCTCTACGGCCAGCCCGCGGACATGGATGCGCTCGGCGCGATCGCGCGCCGCCATGGCCTGCGCATCGTCGAGGACGCCGCGGAGGCGATCGGCGCCAATCTGCGCGGCGCGGCCTGCGGCACGATAGGCGACGCCGGCACGTTCAGCTTCTTTTCCAACAAGGTGATCACCACCGGCGAAGGCGGGGCGGTGGTCTTCCGCGACGCCGAGGCGGCGCAGCGCGCGCGGCGCCTTCGCGATCACGGCATGAACCCGGCCAAGCGCTACTGGCACGACGAGGTCGGATACAATTATCGCCTGACCAACCTGCAGGCCGCGATCGGCTGCGCGCAGCTCGAGCAGGCGCCGAAATTCCTCGCCCGCAAGCAGGAAATCGCCGCGCGCTACCGCGTCGGCCTCGCGCGCGCGACGGGGATCGAGATGGCCGCCGAGATCCCCGGCCAGCGCAACAGCTACTGGATGGTCTCGGTGATCGTCGACGCCGCGGCGACCGGGCTGGAGCGCGACGAGATCATGCGTCGTCTGGGCGAAGCGGGGATCGATACCCGCCCGCTCTTCTACCCGCTGCACGAGATGGCGCCCTACCGGCCCTATTCCGGCAACCGCGACTTTCCGGCGACGGTGGAATTGTCGCGCCAGGGCTTCAGCCTGCCCTCGGGCGTGGGGCTGACGGACGCCGAGATCGACTATGTCTGCGCGACGCTCACGCGGCTGATCGAGACGCGCGGCGTGGCGCGCGCGGCGTCCGCCGCCGCGCGCTGAGGCCCGGCGCGCGGCGTATCAGCGCCGCGCGTTCATGACGGCAAGGCCCTGGGCGAGATCCGCCTTGAGGTCCTCGACATCCTCCAGCCCGACATGCAGCCGCATCATCTGGCCGCCGAAATCGCCGCTGGTGGCGGTGCGCGTCAGGAAGCCGGTGCTGGGCAGCGCCAGGCTCTCGTAGCCGCCCCAGGACGCCCCCTTCCCGAACAACTCCAGGGCCTCGGCCATCGCGAAGACCTGCTCGCGGCTGATGTCCGGACGGAAGACGATGCCGAAGAGGCTGCAGGCGCCGGTGAAATCGCGTTTCCAGATCTCGTGGCCGCGCGCGCCGGGCAGCGCGGGGTGCAGGACCTCCTTGATCTCCGGCCGGCTGCGGAGCCAGTCGGCGACCGCGATGGCCGATCGCATCTGATGCTCCATGCGCACGCCCATCGTGCGCGCGCCGCGCAGGGCGAGCCAGCAATCGTCGGGGCTGGCGTATTGGCCAAGCACCAGCGCCGCGCTGCGCACGCGCTCCCAATGCGCGTCGGTCGCGACCGTCACCGCGCCGAGCAGCACGTCGGAGTGACCGACCACGTATTTGGTCAGCGCCTGGATCGACACATCGACACCGTGGCGGAAGGGCTGGAAGTAGTGGATGCCCCAGGTGTTGTCGAGCATGACGGTCGCGCCGCGCCGCCGCGCGACGGTGGCGAGCGCCGGAACGTCCTGCATCTCGAAGCTGTGGCTGCCCGGGCTCTCGAGATAGAGGACCGTGGTCTCGGGGCGGAACAGCGCGTCGATGCCGGCGGCGTCGATGCAGGGATCGTAATAGGTCGTGGCGACGCCCAGCTTGGCGAGGAAGCTGTCGCAGAAACTGCGCGCCGGTCCGTAGACGCTGTCGGGCATCAGCACATGGTCACCGGCCTTCACATAGGCCAGGAGCGGCACGGTGACCGCCGCGAGCCCGGTCGAGACGATCTGGCACCGCGTGCCGCCCTCGATCTCCGCGACCACATCCTCGAGCGCCCAATGGGTCGGATTGCCGCCGGTGCCGTAATGCGGCTTCTGCTCGAGCCGCTCCGCACCGCCCTTCATGCGCTCCGCCATGTTCGGGTAGAGCATGGTCGAGCCGCGATGGACGGCCGGGTTGACGAAGCCGCGGACATTGGTTCCTGCCCGCCCGGAATGGGACAGGCGCGTCATGTA
>CAIOSQ010000239.1 GCA_903860935.1 uncultured Rhodospirillales bacterium
GCGTAGGAGGCGTCGAGCAGCAGCGCCTCGACGCTGAACAGGTACCAGGACCCGCCGAACATCCCGCCGGCGACGACGGCGAACAGCAGGATCGTCCATTTCGCGCCGATGAAGACGAACCCGAAGATCATCAGCAGGCCGACGACCAGAACGGCGAGCCGCTCGACCAGATCACCCCAGCCGGGATGGGTCAGCAGCGAATTGGTCAAGATGCTCTCGAGCAACTGGGCGTGGACCTCGACGCCGGGCACGGCATCGTCTACGGGCGTGGCGCGGATATCGCGCAGGCCAGTCGCCGAGGCGCCGAGGATCACCAGCTTGCCCTTCAGCTTCGCCGCGTCGAAGGTGCCGCTCACGATGTCCTTCGCCGGGATGTAGCGCACCGGCGAGTATTTCGCGAAATGCGGCCAGAGCCGGCCGCGCGCATCGGTCGGAATACGCGCCACGCCCTGCAGCACGACATCCTCGACGCCGAAGGGCGGCAACATGCGCACGAGGATCGTGCTGGCGCCGGTCATCACGCGCAGCATCTCGATCGCGAGCGTGGGATAGACCGTGCCGGCGACATGGCTGATGGCCGGGATGCGGCGCACGATCCCGTCAGTTTCCGGATTGACCGAGAACAGGCCGCGCCCGCCGGCCGCCTCTTCCAGGACCGGCAGATTGGCGATCAGGCCGGGGAAGTCGGCAATCGACGCGGCGACGAGGGCGTTCAGATCGCCGGTAAAATCGGGGTTGAGGTTGAGCACGGCCAGAGCCGGCGCCTTCGGCTTCACGCCGCCGGGCGTCGCCACCGAATTGCCGGCCTGACCGAGCACGGCGCGCGTCGCCTGCAGCACCTGCGCGAAAAAGGCCTCGTTGTCCGGCAATCCCTTCAGCTGCTCGGTGACCTCGGCGGGCAGGCCCGGCATGCTCTCGACGAAGCGTCCCGGCGACAGCCGGTCCGGCTCGGAGAACACGACGTCGAACCCGACGAAGGCGCCGGCCTGGGCGAGTTGAAGCAGCAATTGCCCGACGACGAGGCGCGACCACGGCCATTGACCGAGTTCGGCGAGGCTCGCCTCGTCGATGTCCGCCACATAGACCATGGGCTCGGGAGCCGGGCGCGGCTTCAGCTGCTGGTACACGTCGTAGACCTTGACGCGCATCGTCTCGACCGGGACCGGATCCCAGACCCGCAGGGCCACGAGGCCAAGCAGCAGGATCAGCGCCGCCCAGCGGCCCTCGCCGAAGACGCGGCCAACCAGCCGCCGCACGGCGCGCACCGCGCCCGCCACCATGGACGCCTTGCCCTTGCCCGCTACCGCCACGGCCATGCAAGCCCCCCGTCTTCGGTCGGGCCTCCGCGACCGGATGCCCCAGGCCTTCGTTGTACATCAGCGTCGGCGCCCCGACCAAGTCCGGCCCGGGCGGTGTCGGTACCGCCGACGCTCCTCTCCTTGTGCTTCAAAAAGGGGAGCGATAGGATTGATTCACCGTCGTTTTACCGGTGGCCTCGCCCCGTGCGCAGGTACCGTTTCCTCCAAATCCGCGGTTTTTCCATGCTGAATGCGCGCCTCGACCGTCTCAACGACTACCCGTTCCAGCGCCTCGCCGACCTGCTGAAGGGGATCGAGCCGCGCAACAATGCGAAGCCGATCCTGCTCCATGTCGGCGAGCCGCAGCATCAGCCGCCGGCCTTCGCGCTGGACACGATCGCGGCCGACCGGACGCGCTGGAACCTCTATCCGCCGGTGGTCGGCACCCCCGGCCTGCGCGAGGCCTGCGCCGGCTATCTGCGGCGGCGCTACGGCGCCCCGGCCTCGGCGCTCGATCCGCACACCCAGATCGCGCCCGTCGCCGGCAGCCGCGAGGGCCTGTTCATGGTGGCGCTGCTCGCGGTCTCGCCGGCGGAGAGCGGGCCGAAGCCCGTCGCCCTGATGCCGAACCCCTTCTATCAGGTCTATTTCGGGGCGGCGGTCATGGCCGGCGCGGAGCCGGTCTTCCTGCCCACGCGCGCGGCCGGCAACTGGCTGCCCGATCTCGACGCGATCGACCCCGCGCTGCTCGACCGCGCGCAGATCTTCTATCTCTGCAGCCCGGCCAACCCGCAAGGCACCTGCGCCGATCTCGCCTACTGGAAAAAGGCGCTGACCCTGGCGCGGCGTCACGATTTCATGCTCGTCGCCGACGAGTGCTATGCCGATCTCTACTACACCGCCACGCCACCGGCCGGCGCCATCGAAGCCGCGATCGCGCTGGGCGCCGGGCCGCATGGCCACGTGCTCGACAACCTCATCGTCTCGCACACCGTCTCCAAGCGGTCCTCGGCGCCCGGCATGCGCTCGGCCTTCGTCGCCGGCAGCCCGCAGGCGATCGGCGCGCTCAACCGGTTGCGGGCGTATCAGGCGGCCTCGATGCCGCTCGCGGTGATGGACGCCTCGGCGCAACTCTGGAGCGACGACGACCACGCCACCGAGACACGCGCGCATTACGCGGCCAAATACGACATCGCCGACCGGCTCTTCGCCGGGCGCTACGGATATTACCGTCCCGCGGGCGGGTTCTATCTCTGGCTCGACGTGGGCGATGGCGAACGCGCCACGCGCGCGCTCTGGCAGGAGGCCGGGATCAAGGTGCTGCCCGGCGGCTACCTGACCAAGCCCGCCGCCGATGGCAGCAATTTCGGCGCACCCTTCATCCGCGTCGCCCTGGTGCAGGACCTCGACGCCACGGAGGTCGCACTGACCCGCATGAGCCAGGTGTTGGCGCGGCTCGGCGCGGAGGCCGCGTGAGCGCCCTCGCGCTCGGTCGGCACTGGCTGCCGGCCGGCAGCGGCGCCTTCCTGCGCCGCCGCCTGATCGAGGCGGCAGGCGCCGGGCTGATCGCGCTCGCGGTGCTGCTCGCGGTCGCGCTCGCCAGCTACACGGAGGGCGACCCCTCGCCCAACAACGCTTCCGGCATCGCCGCGCGCAACATCCTCGGCACGCCGGGCGCGGGGGTCGCCGATGTCGCGCTCCAGACGCTGGGGCTCGCGGCGTTGCTGCCGGTCGCGGTGCTCGCCGCCTGGGGCTTTCGGCTGGTGCGCAGCCACCGGCTGCCGCTGTGGTGGCTGCGGCTGACGCTGCTGCCGGTGGCGATCATGGCCGCCGCGACCGCGCTGGCCTTCGTCCAGGCCCCGGATGCCTGGCCACGGCCCTTCGCGGTCGGCCTTGGCGGGATCGCGGGACGGCTCTGCCTGACCTGGATTCTGACGCCGGTGCAGAGCCTCGGTCTCGGCGCCGTCGGCCTTGCGGCCCTGGCCGGCCTCTGCGCGTCGGCCGCGGTCGTCTTCCTGCTCGCGGTCACCTGGATCGAATGGTGCGCCGCCGCGCGTGGCGTGGCCAGCGCCGCAGGCTCGGCGGCAGGTTCGGCGGATGCGCTGAAGCGCCGCTTCGCCGCGCTCGCGCGCCGGTTCGGCGATCCGGGACGCCTGCGTGCGGAAGAAAAGGCGAAGACGCGCCGCGAACGCCGCGAGCCCGGTCTCGACGCCGCCGCCGCCGCCGCGACGGAGGCGGAGATCGACCCGCGCCCCGCGGCCGAGGCCCCGCCGCGCCCGATGCCGCGCGATCTGGTGGACACCGCGCCCCGCGAGGCGCCCGCCGCCAAGGCGAAACGCCAGCCGCGCAAACAGCAGGCGGCGCTCGATCTGGGCGACGGCACGCTGGAGATGCCGAGCCTCGACCTGCTGCGCCTGCCCAAGCCGGAGGAGCGCATCACCTCGGTTGACGAGGACGCGCTGGCGCAGAACGCGCGCCTGCTGGAGACCGTGCTCGAGGATTTCGGTGTCCAGGGCCGGATCGTGAAGGTCCGCCCCGGCCCCGTGGTCACGCTCTACGAATTCGAACCCGCGCCAGGCACGAAGGCGGCCCGCGTGATCGGCCTCGCCGACGACATCGCCCGCTCGATGAGCGCGATCTCGGTGCGCGTGGCGGTCGTGCCCGGGCGCAACGTCATCGGCATCGAATTGCCGAACGCGTCGCGCGAGACCGTGTTCCTGCGCGAATTGCTCGCCGATCGCGGCGCCGACCAGGGCCCGCAGGCGCTGAGCCTCGCGCTCGGCAAGGACATCGGCGGCGCGCCGATCGTCGCCGACCTCGCGCGCATGCCGCACCTGCTCATCGCCGGCACCACTGGATCGGGCAAGTCGGTGGCGATCAACACCATGATCCTGTCGCTGCTCTATCGGCACTCGCCGGCGAGCTGCCGCTTCATCATGATCGACCCGAAGATGATCGAATTGTCGGTCTACGACGGCATCCCGCATCTGCTCTCCCCGGTCGTCACCGATCCCAAGAAGGCCGTCTCGGCCCTCAAATGGGTGGTGCGCGAGATGGAGAACCGCTACCGCGCGATGTCCAAGCTCGGCGTACGCAACGTCGCCGGCTACAACGCGCGCCTGCTCGACGCGCGCCGCAAGGGCGAGACGCTGACCCGCAAGGTCCAGACCGGCTTCGATTCCGAAGGCAAGCCGGTGTTCGAGGAACAGCCGCTCGACCTCACGCCGCTGCCCTTCATCGTCGTCATCGTCGACGAGATGGCCGACCTCATGCTGGTCGCGGGCAAGGACGTGGAATGGGCGGTGCAACGCCTCGCGCAGATGGCGCGCGCGGCCGGCATCCATATCGTCATGGCGACGCAGCGCCCCTCGGTCGACGTGATCACCGGTACGATCAAGGCCAATTTCCCGACCCGCATCTCCTTCCAGGTGACGTCGAAGATCGACAGCCGCACGATCCTGGGCGAGCAGGGCGCCGAGCAGCTGCTGGGCCAGGGCGACATGCTCTACATGGCCGGCGGCGGGCGCATCACGCGCGTCCACGGCCCGTTCGTTTCCGATCGCGAGGTCGAGGCGGTGGTCGCGCATCTCAAGGCGCAGGGCGATCCCGCCTATGTCGAGGAAGTCACCGAGGAGGTCGACGATGCCGGCGGCATCCCGGGCCTCAGCGCGCCGCCGAGCGCGGGCGGCGGCGAGGGCGGCGAATCCGACGCCATGTACGACCAGGCGGTGGCGCTGGTGGCACGCGAGCGCAAATGCTCGACCAGCTTCATCCAGCGCCATTTCCAGATCGGCTACAACCGCGCCGCGCGCATCGTCGAGCGGATGGAAAAGGAAGGCGTGGTCGGTCCGGCCAACCATGTCGGCAAGCGCGAGGTGATCGCGCCCAAGGGCGACTACGCGGGCTGACGCGCCAAAGACGGGCCGGGCGTCAGCGCAGCGGGGCGAAGATCAGCCGCATGTCGTCGACGAAGCGCCGCTGATCCGGCAGCACGGCGCCGCGCGCCGAGAGCCGTTGCAGCGCCTGCTCCAGCCGCGTGCGGAACTCCTCGCCAGCCAGCCAGGGCAGCGCGCCCTGCTCGCCGGCGCGGCGGAACGCCGACAGCAGCAGACGCGCCCGCCCGTTCTGCGAATCGATCACCAGCGCCGCCTCAAGATCGGCGAGCGCGCCGAGCGCGTCGGCATGGCCGAGGCGCACCAGCGCGCGCAGCGCGAGCACGGCGGGATCGCGCGGCGTCGCCGCGACGGCGCGATCGAGCAGGCCCAGTGCCGCCTCGCGCTGCGCGCGCGTGGTCGTCTCGCCACGCAGCTTGCTGACCGCCATGAATTGCAGCGCCGCGGCGGTGATGACATGGCTGCGGTCGGTATCGGGCCGCTGGAGGAAGCGACCGAATTCGCGTTCCGCGCCTTCGGCGTCGCCGGCGATCACGCGCTGCAGCGCGACGGCGAAATGCGCCGCCGGCAGATCCGGGATCGCGGCCAGTTGTCGCTGCGCCAGCCAGCCGCGCTGGCCGCCGAGATCGACCTGGAACCAGGGCTGGCCATCGATGGCGCGCGGCGCGCCGAGCCGGTGAAAGCGCTGCCCGTCGGCGGGGATCGTCGCGGGCAGGCGCGGATTGGGCGCCGGACGCGCGAGTTCGCCGGGCAGCACGGCGGCACGTCGTGGCAGGAGCTGCGATCCGGCGGCGAGGTCGCGACGCGGCGCGGCGTCGGCGAAGAGCACGCCCGCGCCCTCGGCGACGACGTACCAGGAACCCTGCATGTCCCGGATACGCAGCAACTCTCCGGGCACGGCGACGCGCGTCGGCGGGCCGGAGGCCTCGGGCGCGACGCGCAGCTCCAGGCCGGCGCTGCCGACCAGCAGCGTGCGGTCGAAGATCTGCAGGCGGCGGGCGGCGAAGGGCGGGAAGTCGAACCGTGTCCAACCCAGCTCCGTCGACAGGTCGGGAACGCGCGTGCCGTCGATCACCAGCTGCTGCACGAGGTCGGGATCCTCGACCGCCGAGAACAGAGAGACCGAGGCGTGGAGGGTCAGCATGTCGCCGAGCGGCTCGACCCGCCCCCAGACCACGGCGCGGGCCTGGTGCTCGACCGCGAGGCGGAGCGCGCCGCGATGGAGATCGCGCTCAAGCTGCTCGGCGAGGCGCTGGCGCGCCGGTCCGGCGAGGACGGGCAGAATGGCCGCGCCTTGCTGGACATCGCCGAGCCCGGCGAGGATCTCCTTCTGCACCATCGCGGCAATGGCCTGGCCGAGATCCGCGCGCCGCGGATCCAGGAAATCGAGCACCAGGAGACGGGCCCGCCCGGTTGGCGCGGCCGAGCCGCCGCGCGTCTGGCCGCGCTCGAAGCCGATCGCCGGCGCGCGGGCCTGGGCACCCGCGGCGCCGAGC
>CAIOSQ010000240.1 GCA_903860935.1 uncultured Rhodospirillales bacterium
CGGCCTCCGGACGCCCCTCGAGACCGGCGATCGTGTCCGGCAGCGGATGCGGATCGGTCTTGGCCTTGCGGATCTTGTCCGCGATCGCGTCGGCGCCGTCGGTGAGGTTGAGGCGGCTGAATTCCGACGCGTCCGACTTGCTCATCTTCTTGGTGCCGTCGCGCAGGCTCATCACGCGCGTCGCGGCACCGAAGATCTGCGGCTCGGGCAGCGGGAAATACTCGACGCCGTAGCGCCGGTTGAACGCGCCGGCGATGTCGCGCGCCAGTTCCAGATGCTGCTTCTGATCCTCGCCCACCGGAACATGCGTGCCTTTGTAGAGCAGGATGTCGGCGGCCATCAGGACCGGATACGCATAGAGCCCGAGACCGGCGTTGTCGCGCTGCTTGCCCGCCTTCTCCTTGAACTGGGTCATGCGGTTGAGCCAGCCGAGCGGGGTGATGCAGCTGAAGATCCAGGACAGCTCGGAATGCCCGGGCACCGTCGACTGGTTGAAGATGATGCAGCGATCGGCATCGATGCCCGAGGCGATGTAGGCCGCCGTCACCTCGCGCGTGGCGTTGCGCAGCGCCGCCGGTTCCTGAGGCACGGTGATGGCGTGAAGATCCACGATACAGAAGATGCACTCGTAGTCGCGCTGCAGCTTCACCCAGTTGCGGATCGCGCCGAGATAATTTCCGAGGTGAAGATTGCCCGTGGGCTGGATGCCCGAGAAGATACGGTTCATGATGCGCGTCCGAGTCCGGCCCCCGTGGTTCAGGCGACGCGCGGGGTTATGGCCGAGCCCGGCCCAGCGGGTCAACCGCAGCCGTCGCCTGACACGAGGAACCCGCCCCGCCATGCCCGGATGGCCACTTTTCTTACGCCTCGCCGCGCTCGCCGCCACCAGCCTCGCGGCGGGCGCCGCCTTCGCGCAGCCCTATGATCCACCGCCGTCGGCGTGGACGGCATACTGGGATGTCCCGGCCTTCAAGGACCATCCCTACAAGGGTCCGGCCGCCGCGACGGGCGTGATGTTCTGGAGCCACGGCGTTTCCGGCAAGCTCGAGCAATACGGCTCGCCGCCGCCGGAGATCGTGCGCGATTTCGCGCGCGCCGGATGGGACGTGGTGAAGATCCAGCGCAACAACCTGCACGAGAACGGCTGGACCGCCTCGGGCACGAAGCATGTCGCCGACCTTCTCGAGCGCATCGAGAAGGCGCATGCGCAGGGTTACCGGCGCATCATCGCCGCCGGCCAGTCCTATGGGGGCGCGATCTCGATCGAGGCGTCGGCGCGCACCGACAAGCTGTTCGGTGTCCTGGCGACCGGCCCCGGTCACGGATCCGACACGTGCGGCCGCATGAGCGGCTCGCAGGGCGGCAGCCGGATCGCCGACACGCTCCAGCGCCAGCTTTCGGATGCCATCGCGCGGATGAAGGTCCCCCGCGCGATCGTCGTGATGGCGGCCAACGACGAGTGCCAGGGCTTCAACGATCCGGGTCCGGCGATCCGGGCGGGGCTCGTCGCCAGCGCCGGGAAATTCGTCTTCCTCGACGCCGCGATGCCCCTGGCCGGACATTTGGCCGCCTATCTCGCCCAGTTCCGGACCTGGTACGGCGCCTGCGTCCAGCGCTTCTTCGACCCGGAGAGCGAACCGGCAGGAAAGGAGACAAGTTGCCCGCACCCGTCCGGCGACACGCGCTTCCTCTTTCCCGCCGCGTACCGGCTGCCGGCGACCGTCGCGTCCGACCGCCTGATCGGCGCGTGGTCAGGCGTCCTCGCGCGCACGCCGCATGGCGCCGGCGACGGTCAGGAA
This sequence comes from uncultured Rhodospirillales bacterium, assembly GCA_903860935.1. Lineage (GTDB taxonomy): Bacteria > Pseudomonadota > Alphaproteobacteria > CACIAM-22H2 > CACIAM-22H2 > CAIOSQ01. The sequence goes on from CAIOSQ010000240.1 coordinate 1,800, forward strand.
GTCTGTCTCGCGATCGAGACGCAGGACGCCAAGGGTCTCGCCGCGACGATGGCGTTCGGCGCCGGGCCGGAACGCCGTCTGCCGATGACCAGCACGCGGCCGCGACTGCGCAGCGACGGCGCCAGCTTCGTCTACACCGTCGAGTCGAGGGGCTATCGCATGACCGTCACGCCGCGCGGGCGCGACGCGCTCGACCTCGAGATCTCGACGGCCCATGGCGCCACGGCCTTCGCCGCCACGCTGGCGCGCGGTTGCTGAGCCACGCGATGCGCGAGGACCCGACGACCCCGCGGAGCCTCGAGGAGATCGAGCGGCAGTGCTTCTTGCTGCTCGCCCGCGCGGTGCGCGACCGGCGCAGCGCGCTGCACATCGCGACGCTGGCGAGCGCCGGACGCGACGGGTTCCCCGCCGCGCGCAGCGTCGTGCTCCGCGCCGCCGACACGACGCACCGGACGCTACGATTCCACACCGATCAGCGTTCGGCGAAATACGCCGAACTGGAGGCCGATCCGCGCGTGGCGATCCTGTTCTACGATCCCCACGCGCGGCTGCAGTTCCGTTTCCACGCCATCGCCACGCTCCATCGCGGCGACGCGGCGGCACGCGCCGTCTGGGACGGCGTCGCGGCCGGCAGCCGGCGCGTCTATCTCGGCCTGCCGCCAGGAAGCCCGAGCCCGACACCCGTTTCCGGCCTTCCGGCGGAGTTGGAGAGCCGCCCCCCGACGGCGGAGGAATCAGCGCCCGGAGTTTCCAACTTCGCGACCATCGAGGCACGTCTGATCGCCCTGGACTGGCTCCATCTCGCGTCCGGCGGCCATCGCCGCGCCCGCTTCGTCTGGCCGGAGAACGGACCGTCCGGCGCCACCTGGCTTGTCCCTTGAACGCCCCCTTTCGACCTTCGTCGATCCACCCACTCGACGAGACCGAAGGACGACGGGGGCGCCATTCCCGATCCAGTCGATCGCCAGCCGCCATCTAATGGCGAGGCCGGCGCAGCAGGGCGAGCAGCGCACGCGGCCGCACCGCGCCGAAGGCGGCCCCCGCGACGGCATAGACCAGCCCACCGATGCCGATCAGTGCGCCGAGAGCGGCCCAGCGCGCCAGACCGGTCGCTTGCGCCAGGGGCGACAGACCCGCGTGCGACGCCAGGACGAGGGCCGCGGCCATGACGAGGCTCGCCGCCGTGGCCCCCAGCGTCGCACGGCGCAACCGCGCGTCCGCACGCAGCGCGCCGCGCGCCACGAGCCCGCGTGCGAGCAGCGCGCAATTCACCCAGGCCGACAGCGCGGTCGCAAGCGCGATGCCGACATGGCCGAGCACGCGCATCAGCGCCAGCGCCGCGAGCGTGTTGAGGGCGACGCAGGCCACCGCGATGCGCACCGGCGTGCCGGTGTCCTCGCGCGCATAGAAGCCCGGTGTCAGCACCTTGATCAGCACATAGGCCGGCAGGCCGCAGGCATAGGCGACGAGCGCCGCAGCGGTCGCCGTCGAGACCGTCGCATC
>CAIOSQ010000241.1 GCA_903860935.1 uncultured Rhodospirillales bacterium
AGGCTGGGCGGCGCCTTCGATCCGCGCTTCGTGCCGCTCGAACTGGATGTCGAAGTCGACCTCCTGTCGCGGGGACGCGCGGCCCATGAGACCAGCGGCATGCTCAACGACGCCGGCGACATGGCGGTGCTGCTGCACGCCGGCATCACGATCGTCGCGATGAGCAAGCCCGCCAATCTCTTCGACCGCTCGATCTTCTACGCCGCCGGCCGCGACCCGAAGCGTTTCGACCTCGTCGTGGTGAAATCGCCGCATTGCGAGAAGCACATGTTCGTGGACTGGGCCGCGCGCAACTTCAACATCGACGCGCCGGGCGCGACCTCGGCCAATCTGCGCAGCCTCGGCCATACGATCTGCGGCCGCCCGGTCTATCCCCTCGACCCCGACACCCGCTTCACGCCCCGCGCGGAGATCTACCGGCGCGAATGATGGCGGGGTGCGGGGTCAGAGCGCCTGGCCGGCGCACCAGCCACTCGACCAGGCCCACTGGAAGTTATAGCCGCCGAGCCAGCCGGTGACGTCGACGGCCTCGCCGATGGCGTAGAGGCCGGGGATGTCGCGGGCCTCCATCGTCTTCGACGACAGCGCGCGCGTGTCGATGCCGCCCAGCGTCACCTCGGCCTTCGCGTAGCCCTCCGATCCCGTGGGCACGACGCGCCAGGCGTCGAGGGCGGCGCCAAGGGTGTCGAGATCGCGGTCGGCGATCTCCGCGACCGGCCGGTCGCGCAGGGTCTCGGGCGCCAGGGCCTGAGCGAGGCGCTGCGGCAGGAGATCGGCGAGATGCGTCTTGAGCGCGGCGCGCGGCCGCGTCCGCTTTCCGGCGCGCAGCGCCGCGGCGGCATCCGCGTCGGGCAGCAGGTCGATGCTGATCGCCTCGCCCTCGCGCCAGCAGGACGAGACCTGAAGGATCGCCGGACCCGACAGGCCGCGATGGGTGAACAGCAGGTTCTCGCGGAACGCGGTGCCGTTGCAGGACGCAACCACCTCGGCCGAGATGCCGCTCAGCGGGCGCATCACATCGAGATCGTGTGCGCCGAAGACGAGCGGCACAAGGGCGGGTCGCAGTTCGGTGACCGGCAGTCCGAAGCGCCGGGCGATCTCGTACGCGAGACCGGTGGCGCCCATCTTGGGGATCGACAGGCCTCCGGTCGCGAGCACGAGCGCAGGCGCGGTCACCTCGCCCGCATCGAGCTCGACCACGAAGCGATCCGTGCGCGTCACGGATCGGACGCGCTGACCGAGACGCAGCGCGACGCCGGCATCCGCGCACGCGTCCGCAAGCATGGCGACGATCTGGCGCGCCGAGCTGTCGCAGAAGAGCTGCCCCAGCGTCTTCTCGTGCCAGGCGATGCCGTGCCGATCGACCAGCGCGATGAAATCCGTCTGGGTGTAGCGCGCCAGCGCCGAGCGGCAGAAATGCGGATTGCCGGAGAAGAATCGCTCGGGCCGGACGTCCAGGTTCGTGAAATTGCAGCGGCCGCCGCCGGAGATCAGGATCTTGCGGCCCGGCTCGTCGGCATGATCGAGCAGCAGCACGCGGCGGCCGCGACGACCCGCGGTCATCGCGCACATCATCCCGGCCGCACCGGCCCCCAGGACAACCGCGTCGAATTCCTCGCGTCGCATCATGCGCCTCGCCGTGCCTCGAAATGAAAGACGCCGCGGATCCCGTCTCGCCCGGGACCCGCGGCGCCTTGGAAGACATCCGCGTCAGCTCATTTCCATTTGCTGAGCCAGAAGCGCGGCAGCTCGTCGGGATAGGTCTTGAGCTCGAGATTGCGCGACAGACCGTAGGTGGTCACATAGGTGTGCAGCGGAACCCAATAGGCCTGCTCGGTGGCGCGCTTGATCACCGCGCTGTAGGCGACCTTGCGCGCCGCGGCATCCATCGTGGATCCGGCCTGCTCGAGCAGCTTGATCAGGTCCGGATCGCGCGAATAATCGTCCGCCCCGCCGCCGAAATAGACCGGCATGATCGCCGAGACGTCGTTGATCGAGAACGAGCCCCAGCTGCCGAGGTTGGACGGGCTCTCGCCGCGCTGGTTGCGCTGCACGACCGCCTGGACCTGGAGCTGGCTGAGCTTGGCGCGGATCCCGACCGCGTTGAGGAAGCCCTGCACCGAGGCACCCCATTGCGGCAGGACGTAGCTGACGATCTCGGTGTCGAAGCCGTTGGGATAGCCCGCCTCGGCGAGCAGGGCCTTCGCCTTCGCCGGGTCATAGCCGTAGTTCACGGCCGCATCGCCGTCGCAGCCGAACTGGGTGGGGAAGCACGGCGCGGGCGGAACGCGCGAGCCGCCCTGGACGAGCTGCTTGGCGATCTGCTCGCGGTCGATCGCGTGAAAGACCGCCTGGCGTACCTTGATGTTCTTGAACGGGCTGGAGTCGCCCGTCCGGCCCGCGGCGTCGAGACCCATGTAGCCGACGCGCATCGATTCCTGGCGCAGCGCCTGGAGATTGGGCATGCGGCCGATATTGTCGAACTGGTCGGGATTGAAGTTCCAGATGAAGTCCGTGCGGCCCGCGAGGAGCTCCGTCATCTCGGTCGCGGCGTCCGGCACGAAGCGGATCTGCATCTTGCCGATCGCCGGCTTTCCGCGTGGGCTGTCGGCGTAGTAATCGGCGAACCGCTCGAGCTCCAGCGTCGCCGCGTCGACCTTGGTGAAGCGGTAGGGACCGGTGCCGACGGGCGCCTTCGAATAGCCCTCGGCGCCGACCCTCTCGCGATAGGCCTTCGGCCAGATCGGCACGACGAAGGCGAAATACTCGAAGGCGGCGGGCTGCGGACGCTTGAGATGGACCCGTACCTTGAAGTCGTCGAGCTTCTCGACACGGTCGATCCAGTTGACGTTGCTGGGCACCGACACCTTGGAGTCCGCCGCGCTCACGGTGTTGAGCGTATAGACCACGTCGTCGGCGGTGAACGCGTCGCCATTGTGGAACTTCACGCCACTGCGCAGCTCGAACTCGATCGTCTTGTCGTCCACCAGCTTCCAGGACGTCGCCAGAAGCGGCTTGATCTGGAACGTGTCGGGATCGCGGTAGACCAGACCGTCCCAGGCCTGGTGCGAGATGACGACACCGGTGCGAAGCTGGTTGAAATAGGGATCGACATTGGTGACCGCGTCGCGGAAGACGACGCGCAGCGTGTCGGCGGATTTCTGCGCCATCGCGGGCGCGGCGACGAGGCTGGCGCCGAGCGCGCAGGCCAGCAGGGCGGATCGGAAGGTCATGGATCGTCTCCGGCAGGACAGGATCGTGAAGTCTAGTACCGCCGGGGCGCGCGGGATAGCCGCCGCGTGCTAGCGTCGCGGCCTCCATGAGGAGAGGCTTGTCCATGACCACGACCATCGCCGCCGCACCGCGCATCGCCGTAGGCGGGTTCATGCTGGAATCCAACAGCCACGCGCCGGTGTCGACGCGCGCCGAGTTCGAGGCGAATGTCCTGCTCGCCGGCGACGACCTCGCCGCCGATCTCGACGCCGCGGCGCCGCGCAGCCCGCGCACGATTCTCGGCTTCGCGCGCGGCATGGATGGCTCCGGGCCATGGACACGACTGCCCACCCTGCTCGCGGCGGTGGGCGCGAGCGGGCCCTGCGACCAGGCGTTCTTCGACTGGGTCCTCGCCGAGACGCTCGCGCGGCTGCGCGCGGCGGGACCGCTCGACGGCGTGTTCCTGTCGCTGCACGGCGCCGCCGACGCGACCGGTGACGTCGATCCCGACGGCACGCTTCTCCGCGCCGTGCGCGCGCTCGTCGGTCCGCGCGTTCCGATCGTCGCGACCCTCGACCTCCACGCCAATGTCGGCGCCGCGATGGTGCGCGAGGCGGATGTCCTCGTCGCCTACCGGACCAACCCGCATGTCGACATGTGGGAGCGCGGCGACGACTGCGCGCGCCATCTGCGCGCAATGCTCGGCGGCATGCGGCCGCATGCGGCGTTCCGCAAGCTGCCCCTGGCGGCGCCCTCGGTCACGCAGGGCACCGATCCGGGCTCGCCCTATCGCGACATCATCGATTTCGGCCAGTCCTTCGTCGGGACCGGCGGCGTGATCGACGTGTCGGTCCTGTCGGGCTTCACGAGCGGCGACACGCCGAAGAACGGCATGTCGGTGATCGCGACGGCGGAGGATCCGGCGCGCGCCGAGGCGGTCGCACAGGCGGTCGCCGAGCACGCATGGAGCGAACGCGCGCGCTTCGTGCCCCGGCTGATCGACCTCGCGCGCGCGACGCAGCGCGCGCGCATGACCGGCGCCGATCCGGCCGCACCGTCGCTGCTCTTCGCCGACGTCGCCGACAACCCGGGCGGCGGCGGACGCGGCAACACGACCTGGATCCTGGAGGCCTTCCACGCGGCGGGGGTCGAGGGCTGCGTGATCGGGCCGTTCTACGATCCGGCACTCGCGGCCGAGGCGCATGCGCTGGGCGTGGGCGCGACGTTCCAGGTACGGTTCAATCGCGACGAGACCCAGGACTTCTCGCGGCCCTTCGCCGCTCCCGGCCGCGTCGTCGCGCTCTGCGACGGCGTCGTCGTCGGGCGCCGCGGCATCGGCAAGGGCCGGACGCTACGGCTCGGACCCTCGGCGCTGGTCGCGGTCGGCGGCATCCAGGTGGTCGTCGGCTCGATCCGCCAGCAGGCCTCCGATCCCGGCTATTTCGAGATGCTCGGCGTCGACCTCGCCCGGATCCGCTCGCTTGTCGTCAAGTCGCGCGGACATTTCCGCGCCGCCTTCGACGAGATCTTCGCGAACGAGCGGATCCTGGAAGTCGACGTGCCCGGGCTCACCACGCCGGTCCTGTCGCGCGTGGCGTGGCGCCGCATGCCGCGGCCGATCTATCCGCTCGACCCCGATACGCGCTGGCCGGCAGAGCGCTAAGTCCTAATACGCCTTGAACGCGCGGGACGCTGTGCTAGATCGGTAACGAACGTTCATTATCGATCGGTGTCATGCCCAGGCTTTCGGCCGACCAGCAGGCGGCGCGGCGCACGCGACTGCTCGATGCCGCCGAGCGCTGCTTCGCGCGCTCCGGCTTCCACGCCGCCAC
>CAIOSQ010000242.1 GCA_903860935.1 uncultured Rhodospirillales bacterium
GACCGGCGACGCCGGCGGGTGGAGCGTCGACATCGACGGTCCGACCCTCGCGGGTGCGCAGAGCGGAACCGTGGGGACGGGATTTCCGATCACCGTCGGATTCGATGGCACGGGACAGCCCGCCGCCGGCAGTGGCCTGCGCACCCTCGCCATCGACTGGGATCCGGCCGTCACCACCGCCGATTCCTCGCAAGTCGTCCTGGATTTCGCGGGCATGACGCAACTCGGCGAGACGTTCGAGGTCGCGCAGGTGCGCGGCAACGGTGCCGGTCTCGGTCGGCTCGCGACCGTCGCGCTCGACGACAGCGGATTTCTCAACATGACCTTCACGAACGGCGTCGAGCGCCCGGCCTATATGGTGCCAGTCGCTACCTTCGCCGCCGCCAACCAGCTTTCGCCAGCTTCGGGGAACAGCTACCGCGCGACGGTGTCGTCGGGCGCGTTCACGCTGTCGCGTGCCGATACCGGCGCCGCCGGTCGCATCGTCGCCGGCGCGATCGAGGCTTCGACGGTCGATATCGCGGTCGAGATGACGGACATGATCGTCACCCAGAACGCGTATGCCGCGAACGTCAAGACCATCACAACCGCGGACGAAATGCTCCGCGAACTCGCCCGCCTGAAATCTTGACGCCGCGGTTCGCGCTGAACCCCTGCGTCCATCACCGAGGATCGTGACATGGCATTGAACGTCATCTCGAATTTCGCGGCGAACATCGCCCATCGCAACCTTAGGAACTCCGACGGTGCGGCGACGAGCTCGCTCAACAAGCTCTCCTCAGGATCGCGCGTCGTGTCCGCGAAGGACGACGCAGCTTCCCAGGCGATCGGGTCCGCCCTGAAGGCGGAGGTGATGGCCATGGAACAGGCCACCGTCAACGCCCGCCAGGCGGGTAGCCTGCTGCAGATCGCGGATGGCGCTATGGCCAACGTCACCGACATCCTGGTCCGCGCCAAGATGCTGGCCGTTCAGGCATCCTCCGGGCAGTTCTCCCGCAACGAGCGGACGATGTTCGACAACGAATACCAATCGCTGCTCGCGGAGCTCGACCGGATCGCGATCACGACCAAGTTCGCCGGAAACCTCCTCGTCAACGGCACGGTCGAGGTCACCAAGCGGGTCAACGGCGTCTCCCACGACGCCGACCCGAACTACCTCAATTTCGTCGACGAAAGCAGGGGCTTCGCGGATTTCAGCTTCGAGGAGGATGTCGCGAGTTCGGTGTTCCGGATCTCGTACAACCAGGTGACGCGCGGTCTTACCGTGCTCAACCAGGATTCCGGCGTCAGCCAGACGGTCGTGCTGGCGAACCGCTCGATCGTTCCTGGCAAGCCCGAGGTGGTGAAGTTTTCCCAGCTTGGCGCCACCGTGACGCTCAACGAGCTGTTCAACAAGAACGGTGCCGGTTTTCCCAACGCCATCGGCTCCGTGGTGCTGAACACCTACGACAAGAGCGTAGCCGCAGTCGAAACCTCGCAATCGATCGTCGCCGCTACGACCCTGGCGAACGCAACCGGCGTCGCCCAGGTCGACAGCGTCACCGTCTCCGGCACGATCCAGGCCGGCGACGCATTCGCGCTCACCATCGGCGCCACGACCTACCGCCACGTCGCGAGCAGCAACGATACGGTCTCCACCGTTCGTGACCGTCTCGTCGAACTGGTGAACGCCGATGTCGGCGCGAGCGTAACCGCAGCCGCGGACCCCGTCGCAGGGCATCTCACCTTGACGGCTGACGTCGCCGGAACGGGGTTCGTCGCCAGCGCGACGGCGACCAACCGGACCGCCGAACCCGTCCATGACCTCGAGATCACTGGCGGTGGCAGTTCGGTCAACCTCATGAAGGCAGGGCCGGCCTTCGGGCGCTTGCCGCAGAAGCTTGCGATGCGGACGGACGGCGACCTCAAGGCTTTCTACATTTTCGCCGACACCGCGACGACGGCGCCGTCGATGGCCCGCGCGATGAACAATGCCGACGTCCTCGCGAAGGTCATCTCCCACGACACGACGACCGCCTATGATTCGATCGACGCGGTGAAGGCGCTCGAGCCCGAATTTCGCGACCCGCCGGTCATCCTCGGAACCCTGCAGCGCGACGGTCAGGTTTATACCGCCGAGTTGCGGGACCTCAGCATCTCGAGCGAGGCGGACAAGAACCTCGTCTGCACGATCCGCTTCGAGTCGCTGGAGGCCGCGGACACCACGCAGAGCCTGAACTACGGCGTCATCGACATCACGACCCTGCCCCAGATCGTTGGCGCCAATTCGCTGACGACCAAGGACACCAAGACCTTCAACTTCAAGCTCGGTACCGCGGCGCGCGATACCGATGTCCTGACTTTCGAGGTCGACGCGATCACGACCAAGGCGTTGCTGCTGAACGGGACCAACATCTCGGCCGAGGCGCAGGCCAAGGCGGCGTCGGCCGCGATCTCGGACGCGATCGTCAAGCTCAGCCAGACACGCGCCGCGGTCGGTGCGTCGCAGAACCGGCTGGAATTCGCGTCGGTCAATCTCGCGACGTCGATCGAGAACACCGAAGCTGCGCGTTCGGACCTCCTCGACCTCGACGTTGCGCGCGAAATGACAAACTTCACGTCGAAACAGATCCTCCTTCAGGCCGGCATCGCGATGCTGGCGCAGGCGAACGAGATGCCGAACAATCTTCTGCGTCTGTTCCAGCGCTGACGCAGGCGTCGCCGCCGCGCGACGTGACGGGAGCCGGACTTGGCCATCACCTCGAACACCAGCAACGTCAGCACCGACGCGCGTGGCCGGACAATCTTTTCCGGCGTCACGTCGGGGATCGACGCCAAGTCTATCGTCGACAACATCGTCAAGGCGCGGCAGGTGCAGATCGACAAGATCGCGTCCGCCATGGAATCCGGGAAGACGCGGATCGCTGCGCTTGACAGGTTGCGGACACGGACATCGGCCCTTGGCGCCGCGATGGCCGAGCTCTACGGCAAGGTGTCTTACGACAAGTCGGGCAGCATCTTCGATCGGAAGGCGTTGACGGCGGCGACCGCGAAGCGCCCGCACGGCGCGCTCGAAGCGGTCTCCGCGACGCAATCCCAGGCTGCCGACATCGTCAACGTCACCGCGTCGAACACCGCCGCGAAAGGGAACCATGACGTGGAGGTCCTGGAAATGGCGCGCGCCCATGTGCGGCGCGCCAGTTTCCCTACCTCGGGCGCCTTGGGGCTGTCCGGCACGATAGCGATCGACTCGGCCGCCATCGTCGAGACGACGCGCAGCGCCGGCCTCGATGTCGCGGCAGAGATCGCAGCCCGGATCAATTCCGATCCCGTCCTCGCGGGCGTCCTGTCGGCGGAGGTTGCGGGCGGCGCGCTCGTCGTCACCGCGAAGACCGCCGGCGTCGCCGTACCCTTCGCGCTGGCGGATGCGACGTCAGGCGGAGGCCCGCTGGCGCAGACCTCGGGCACCGCGGCGTCGTCGGGCAATGCCCAGGTCCAGGTCTGGGACGCCGCCGCGCTGGCCGCGACCGGGCGGCCCGCGATCGCGAGCGCGACGGCCTCGATAGGCGGCCAAAGCGTCGCGGCGACGACGATCGACTTCTCGGCGCTGACGGTCGCGGAAGGTCAGGAATACGCTCTGATCCTGGCGGATCCGCGCGGAACGACGCTGCGCGTGACAGCTGGAGCCGGGGCGACACCGGCGTCCCTGGCCGCTGCATTCAAGGGCCAGCTCGACGCGCTTGCGGGATCCTCCACCGGGACCGAGGTCGCCGGTGGCGCACTGCATGTCGCGGCGTCGTTGCTCGCGGAGGCGGGCGGAACCATACGCGCGACGACGCAGTGGCGCGCGCGCCTCACGACAGAGGTCACGGTCGACGCCACCGATACGCTCGCCGACATCCGCGGCCGCATCAACGCGACGAACGACGGCGCCACGCCGTCCGGCCTGGTCGCAAGCCAGATCGCCGTTTCCGCCACCGAACACCAACTGCTGTTCACGACCGACGTGCCGAACCGTCACCTCACGGTCGAGATGCGTCCGGCGGCCGGTACGACCGCGACCTTCGCGACGGAGACCATCGAAGGGCCTTCCGAGGCGCGCGTGCTGCTCGACGGTGCAGTGGTACGCCGTCCGGTCAATGTGATCGACGATGCTATCGCCGGGCTCACCATCAAGATCCTTCAGGCAGAGCCCCAGACCCGCATCCGTCTGGACGTCGGAACCGACACCGGTTCCATCGCCCAGCGCGTCACCGGGTTCGTGACCGCCTACAACGAGGCGCTGCGCTTCGCTAACGAGCAGACGCAGATCGATCCGGCCACCGGAACCTACAGCACCGACAGCGTGCTCGCGTCGGTCGGCGCTCTGCGCGACCTCAAGTCGGCGCTGGAGCGCATTCGGACCTTCAGCGTCGGGATCGGCGGCAGATTGCTGGCGCTTCCGGACATCGGGGTGACGCTGTCGTCCTCGACCGCAGATCCGCTGGCCAAGGGCGCCTTGCAGATCGACGAAAACCGGCTCGCCGAGGTCCTGATCACCGATCCCGACAAGGTGCGCAGCCTGTTCGAGCTCGCGTTTGTGCCGTCGGGATCGGATATCGCGCTCGCCGGCTTCACCGACAAGACCCGCGACGCGTCGGGAAGCTACACGCTTAATTTCTCCGGAGGGATCGCATCGCTCGATGTCGCCGGTGGCGGCAGCATTGCCCTGGCGCGGTCCGGGAGCACTTACACGGCGGCCAGCGGCCCGGTCGAAGGGCTGTCGTTCATCTATACCGGACCGACTACCGACGGTCAGAAGTCCGGTTTCTCGACGCGCACCGGCCTCGGCACGCAGCTCTTCTTCCTCGCCGAACAGTTTTCGCGCCCCGAGACCGGGCGCGTCGCGCAGTCGATTGCCGAGATCGACGACCTCAACGCCAAGCGGCAGTCGCGCATCGATGCGCTGCGCGAGCGCCTGGAACGCCAGCGCGAGACCCTGATGCTGCGCTTCCAGAAGATGGAAAGCACGCTCGGGCGGCTTTCCTCGGTGCGCAGCTCGCTCGAACAATTCGCCCAGGCCGCGAACAAGGGCGGCTGATCCGTCCCGATTGCACGAAATCGGACCAGATCCTGTCCCGGAGCCCGACGAGGTCGATCCAAAGTCCGGCCATCTTCCGGGGAAGGAACATGGCGATCGTGGCGTCAACACTCCGTCATATCCAGCAAGGCGCGTTCGAGCCGCTCTTTCCGAGGGCGCAGCCACCCGCCTTGCCGCGGCCTGCCCAGGTCCTTGCGGTGCAGGATTTCCAGCCCACCGACGACGCAACGCGACGCGAGCGCGCGGCGCGCGAGGAGGGCAGGGCCGCAGGCTTCCGCGATGGCCTCGCACAGGGCGCCCGCGAGGCCCGCGACGCGATGTCGGCGCGTCTCGACGCCGCGCTCGCGGAGATGGAGGGGGCGGTCTCCGATCTTGGCGCCGCCTACCAGGAACGGCTGAGCGTGCAGGCGGCCGAAAGCGAGCGGGTGATACTCGCCCTGGCAGAACGCCTTGCGTCGCCAAGCGCGCGCGCCGCCGTCGAAACTCTCTTCCGGCGATATGTCCTTGACGCGCTCGATATGGGCGCGCGCGCAGGCGGACGCCTCGTCCTCTCCGCGCAGACGCTCGAAATACTGCAGGGCGAAAGACCGGGCTTGGGCGACGCGCTGGGTGCGCACGGCGTCGAGATCGTGTCACGCGGTGACGGCGGTACGCTGCGCTGCGACTACGAAACCGCTACCGGCGCCGCGATTACGGTCGATTTCGAAGCCTTGCTCGCGGCGTTGAAGACCGTGCCTGGCAAGGATGTCGTTCTGCGGGGCCAGGAATGACCGACGAGCGCGAACCGCCCCCGAAATTGACCGATTTCGGCGAGCCCACCGTCGGCGGCGCGCCGCTTCCCGGGACGGTCGTGCCGATGCCGCCGGAATCCTCCGTGTTCCGCATTCCGGTCCAGGTCATGGCCGTCCTCGGCAAGGCCATGTTGTCCGTGAACGACCTGCTCAAGCTCGGTCGTGGCGCGGTGATCGAACTCGACGCGAAGGTCGGAGAACCGATCGAGATCTGGGTAAACCATCGGCGCGTCGCCAAGGGCGAACTGGTCGTCCAGGGGGACCGGTTGAGTGTGTCGATGACCGAGGTCCTCAAGATCGAAGACGGCTGAGGCATGGCGACGAATCGTCCGCCGGTCTGCCTCGTCGGCGCGACGCGTTTCGACATGGAGAACCTGGGGCTTCTCCTGCGCCGCGTCGGCGCCGCCGCGGTGGTGTGCGACGGTGTACAGCAATTCCTGGCACGCCTGGACGCGGGCGAGCCGTGCCGCGCGGTCTTCGTGGAGCTGGGTGCCGCGCGCGACCTGCGCGATCTCGCCGAACGCGTCTGCGCGGCGGCCGGCGCGACGCCGGTCTTCGGTTTCGCGCGCGCGGATCGCGACGTGGATGCCGAATGGCTCGTGTCCATCGGCGTGCGCGAACTTGTGCGGTTGCCCGCCGGCGAGGCCCTGGTCCGCGAACTCGTGGCGTCGCTCGACGAGCCGGTCCCCGAGCTGATCGCGCGCTCCCCGGAACTGCAGCGCGTGGTGGCGATGGTGGACCGGATCGCCCAATCTGCCGCACCTGTCCTGGTCATCGGCGAGACGGGTACCGGCAAGGAGGTCATCGCCCGCCGCGTCCATCAGTCCAGTCGCCGCGCCGACGGACCCTTCGTATCGATCAACTGCGCGGCGATCCCCGAGCAGCTTCTGGAGTCGGAACTGTTCGGGCACGAAAAGGGCGCCTTCACCGGCGCCCTGTCGCGCCGGCTGGGCAAGTTCGAGGAGGCGGCGGGCGGAACCCTGCTCCTCGACGAGATTGGCGAGATGGACCTGCGTCTGCAGGCCAAGCTGCTGCGTGCGATCCAGGAGCGCCAGATCGACCGGGTCGGAGGCCGCGGACCGATCTCCGTCGATCTGCGTATTGTCGCGACGACGAATCGTGACCTCATGGCCGAGGTCGAGGCCCGGCGCTTCCGCGAGGACCTCTACTACCGGCTCAACGTCATCAACGTCGAATTGCCGCCCTTGCGCGAACGGCCGCTCGACATCGCGCCGCTCGCCGAGCATTTCGTCCTCAAGCATTGTGCGCGCAACGCCATGCCGCCGAAGAGCATCGATCCCTCCGCGATGGCGAAGCTCGAGGCCTTCGCCTGGCCTGGGAACGTGCGGGAACTCGAGAACACGATGTACCGCGCGGTCCTGATCGCGGACACCGCTCGTATCGACGCGGACGACATCGTCTTCACCCGCCACCAGGGCGCCGCACTCGCTAATCGCAGCTATGCCGAGCGGATCGCGCAGACGATTCCGGCCACCCGACCGGAGCCGAGCGCGCCGCCCGCTCCGGTCGACGTCCCGGCCCTGCCCCCCACTCCGGCGTCACTCGCTCCGGAGCCATGCGCCCCGGAGCCCGGCTCGCCGAACGAAGCTCAGGGCGCCCCGACCGATCGACCTCCCGACGGGATAGGCGCCTTCGTGGGTCTGTCCATCGCCGATCTCGAGGAGCAACTGATCAAGGCGACGCTCGAACATTGCTACGGCAACCGCACGCGCGCCGCGACGATCCTCGGGATCTCGATCCAGACGCTGCGCAACAAGCTGGAACGCTACGGTGCGTAGCGGCGTCGTCGCGCTGCGCGACGCGATCGCGGCTGCGGGCGGCATGCTCGACCGCTCGCGCGCGGGACCGAGTCTTCTCAGCCTCGGCGTCCTGGGCGTCGTGGCGATCCTCATCCTGCCCGTCCCGGCGGGGCTGCTCGACGTCTTCTTCACGCTCTCCCTGGCGGGATCGCTTGTGATCCTGTCACTCACGATCTTCGTGCGGAGCGCCCTGGATTTCAGCTCCTTCCCAACCGTGCTGCTGGTGATCACGACGTTCCGCCTCGCGCTCAACGTCGCCAGCACGCGGTTGATCCTCTCGGAGGGACATAACGGACCGGGCAGCGCCGGGCGCGTCATCGAGGCGTTCGGCCATTTCGTGATGGGCGACAACCTCGCCATCGGCGCAATCGTCTTCACGGTCCTGATGCTGATCAACTTCCTGGTGATCACCAAGGGATCCGGACGCATCGCAGAGGTCGGCGCGCGCTTCACCCTCGACGCGTTGCCCGGCAAGCAGATGGCGATCGACGCCGATCTTTCCGCCGGCCTCATCAACGAGTCCGAGGCGCGCCGCCGCCGGCGGCATCTGGAGGACGAGAGCGCATTCTTCGGCGCGATGGACGGTGCTTCCAAATTCGTCAAGGGCGACGCGATCGCCGGGATCATCATCATCATTGTCAACATCGTCGGCGGTCTGGTCGTCGGCGTTGCTCAGAGCGGTCTCGCCTTCGGCGAGGCGCTGAAGGTCTACACGACGCTGTCGGTCGGCGACGGGCTCGTCGCCCAGATCCCCGGTCTGATCATCGCGACGGCCACCGGTCTCATCATCACCAAGACCGGCGCGACCGAAACCGCGGACACAGTCATCTCGCGGCAGTTTTCGCGCTACCCCGACGTGCTCGTCGTCGCTGGATCGATCCTCGTCCTCATCGGGCTTGTCCCGGGCATGCCTACCTTGCTGTTCTTGACGATCGCGACAATCATGCTGGGGACCGGATTGCTGCTGGCGCGCGTCGTCCATCCAGAAACCGCGGGTGGATCCGGCGCGCTCCCGGCGCTTGGTGGGCCGGCCCCCGTCGCTGCGCCGGCGCCTGCGGAGCCGTCGGCCGAGGTCTCGGACGAGATGCGTTTCGACGACCTGCGCGTCGAGCTGGGCTACGCATTACTGGGCATGCTGCGGCGGGACGACGGCACCGCGCTCGTGAACGCGATCAAGAACATGCGCCGCAAGGTCGCGCGCGAGTTCGGTATCGTGGTGCCGTCGATCCGCGTACAGGACAACGTCCAGCTGGCCGACGACGAATATGCCGTCTTCCTGCGCGAGCAGCGTATTGCGGGCGGCCGCCTGATGCCGGACCGCCTGCTCGTCCTCAATCCCGGTGGCACCCAATTCCCGTTCTCCGGCATTGACGCGATTGACCCGGCCTTCGGGCTGCCCGCGCTGTGGATCGATCCGTCCTGGCAGGCGGTGGCGGAGGAGCGGGGCGCGACGGCCGTCGACGCGCTCGCTGTCCTGGTGACGCATCTGGGCGAGGTCGTGCGCCGGCAACTGCCGCAACTGATCAGCTTCGCCGCGGTCCAGCGGCTCATCGACGGCATGGGCGAGGAGAACCAGAAGCTCGTGCAGGCGGTGATGCCGTCGCCGGTCAGCGTCTCGGCGCTCCAGGGTGTGCTGCGCGCGTTGCTCCAGGATGGCGTCCCGGTGCGTGGTCTGCCGGAAATCATCGAGGCCTGCGCCGACGCGGTGCCCAAGGCGCGTGACCAGCAGGAACTGGTCGAACTCGTGCGGCGGCGGATCCGGCGCACCATTTGCCTGCATTTCGCCGACCAGACGGATTTGCGGCTGCCCGCTTATCTCTACGTGCCGCGCGGCACCGATGGCGCGGCGCACGCCGCCGGTTCGGCTGCGGACCTGGCGCGGCTCATCGATACCGTGGGGCAGCGCGAACGCGCGCGCACCAATCCGGTCGCGCCGGCGCTCGTCGTTCCGGATCATCTGCGGCCGGGGATCGCCGACCTCGTCCGCCGCCAGCGGCTGCCGACGCCTGTCCTGTCCCAGAGCGAGATCGACGAAGCGGTCGATCTGATCATCGTTGAGAGGCTGTGATGCGGACCGCCACTTTCACCGCGTCGTCGATCGCCGAGGGCTACAGCTACATCAAGGACAATTTCGGCGACGAAGCCCTCGTGGTGCGGGTCGATGGCGGCGTCAAGTCGCGCTCGGTCGAGTTCACCGTGTCGCTCCCCGATCCCGTCGCGTCGCCGCGCGAGCCTGTGATGGAGGCCGCGAAGCGGCGCATGCAGGCGGCCGGATTCGATGGAGCCGTCCTGGCCAAGCTCGAGCAGTTCGCGAGCGAGTCCACCATCACCGACCCCGGCGACCTGATCGACGCCTATGTCCGCAGCCGTCTGCGGACGCGGTCCTTCATCGACTTCGCCACCGAAAGCCGGTGCCTGCTGTTCCTCGGGCCGCCGGGAGCCGGAAAGACCACCACGATCGCCAAGGCAGCGGCGACGCTGGTCGCCGCCGGCAAGCGCGTCATGCTGGTCAGCCTGGAAAAAGACCGGCTCGGCGGCGACTCGCAGCTCGAGCATCTCGCGGGGCTCCTCGGTCTGCCGCTGGTGAGCGTCGAGAAGGCGCAGCGTGTGACCACGGCGCTGCGTGGCGCCGGCCGTGTCGACTGCATCCTTGCCGACGCGCCGTCGATCCATCCCTGGCGGGTGATGGACGTCGACGAGGCGCTGTCCCTCGCGGAGCGACTGACAGCGGTCCCGGTGATGGTCGTGCCGGCCGGTCTCGAGGCCCGCGAGACGGCGGATAGCCTTGCCACTGTGCGCGGGTGCGGCGTCGAACACGCAATCGTCACGAAATGCGACGTCACGCGGCGGCTCGGGACGCTGCTTAACGCGCTGATCATCGAGCGCTTCGTCCTTCTGGGGCTGCAGCAATCGCGGATGCTGACCGAGAAAATATCCGCATCGGACCCGAACCTTCTCAAGCTCGCCTTCAACCTGCAGGCATAGTCACGCCATGGCCAAGGTCGTATCCATCCTCTCCGGCAAGGGCGGCGTCGGAAAGACGTTCCTGACCGCGAATCTCGCGCACGCGACCGCGTTGCAGCGGCGCAGCGTTCTGGTGTTCGACGGCGATCTTGGGCTCGCGAACATCGACATCCAGATCGGTCTCGTCACCAAGCGCCACATCAACGATTTTATCCTCGGCGATGCCGCGTTCGACGATGTGGTGGCACATGCGCAGTCGATCGGGTGCTCGGTGATCAGCGGCCGTCCCGCGCATGGCCTTATCGTCAACACCACGCCGCTGGAACGACGGCGCATAAAGGAGGCGCTCGCCCGTAAGGCGATGGGGTACGACGCCATGTTCATCGACCTCGGCGCCGGGATCGAGGCGAACGTCATCGACTTCGTCGATCTGTCGGACCTCGTGCTGCTGGTCGTGAAGCCCGAGCCGACCTCGATCATGGACGCCTACGCGGTGGTCAAGGCGCTTCCCTTCGCCCTGCGCGCGCGGGTCGTCATCACGCCGAACATGGTGCAGAGCGCGAGCGAGGCGGAGATCCTGATCCGGCAGTTCGGCGGGGTCCTGCGCCGCTTCCTGCAGGCCGAACCGCGCTCGCTCGGCTTCGTGCGGACAGACGCCAACGTGTCCCTCGCCATCCGTCGCCAGCAGCCGATCGCGGCGTGCTTTCCCGCGAGTCCGGCGGCTCAGGACATCAGGATGCTCGCGGACCGCATTCTGATGGACCAGTTGCAGCCGCGCGTCGCGGGCGTCTGACGAGGCGGTCAGAAATGCTTGAAGACGTTCTGCAGGGCTTCGCGCTCAGCAAGGGCGTCGGGACCGTCGGCTGCGGTCGGCGCTGGCGCGCCGTACTCGCCGCCATAGAGTTCGTCGGCCATCGCCATCGCCGCAAGCAGGAGCAGTTCGCCGGATGTCAACAGGGCGTTGCCTGCCGCATGCTGCGTCGCAAGCCCCTTGATCTTGTCCGCGAGGAACCGGCAATACGCCTCGTCTTCGGCGCGGCAGTTCAGTTTGATGATCTCGCCGCCGAATTCGATGTTCACTGCTCTCTCCCTGGTCAATGCCCGTCGGGCCCTGGTCAATCGTCGCGGGGCGAGTCACTACTCCCGAGCGGCGAAACTGCGAGGGCCGATGGCGCCGCAGCGGACCGGTTCCGTGCCGGAGCGGACCGGAATTCCGCCGATGGCTGACGGTCTTCATGCCGTCGAGGCGGCGCTGTTCCTCGTCCTCGCCGCCGGAACGGAGATGCCGGTCGCATGCCGGACGCCGTCACCGGCGGTCGCAGAGTGCGGCGTGCGCGGGGTTGCGTATCTTCAGTCCGACGGTTCGATTGTCCTTCCCGGCCGCATCCGCGTCGATCGCAGCCGGTCGGATGTGATCCGGATGTCGAACGGCGTCGAGGGACGGCGAGGCTCGACGGGCTGGATCTCGT
Organism: uncultured Rhodospirillales bacterium; assembly: GCA_903860935.1. Classification (GTDB taxonomy): domain Bacteria; phylum Pseudomonadota; class Alphaproteobacteria; order CACIAM-22H2; family CACIAM-22H2; genus CAIOSQ01. The sequence continues at coordinate 12,104 of CAIOSQ010000242.1, forward strand.
TCAGCAACGGCCTCGTCGTCCGTCGCGAGCAGGGGCGGTGGAGGTTCTCCGGCGGCCTCATCTGCGCCGCGACCGCCGCGGATCGGGGCGAATGCCGATGAGCCGCGCCCCTGGCGCCGTCGCACTCGGCTCCCGCCGCCGTGTCCTGCCCGCGCTCACCATCGCTCTGGCCCTTTCGGCCGGGGTGGCACGCGCGGAGGATCCGCCGGCGACGCCGGACGAACAATGGGTCGGCGCGCTCTCGACCGACCGCTTCACCGATGCGACCTGGCGCATCGCGGCGGGCCGCGGGACGGGTGACCGCGGAAACATCTATGAGTTGCGCATCTCCTGTCGGCGCGACGGTGCGCGGCGCGATCTGGAAACGGAGATCGTCCTTTTCGGTGGCGATCGTGCGCCGCTTTCGCCCGACTGGGACATCGACCGGCGGACAGGGGCGTCTTTGCGCGCGCTGCGCTGGCGTCTTGATCGCCAGCCAGCGGCGACGACCCGTGCGGTTCCGGCCGAGAGCGACAATGCCGCGCGCATCGACGCATGGTCCTGGCGCGGTATCGAGACGGGCCTCAGGCGCGAGGAGCGGGCCCGCCGCGAGAACACCGACCGTCTCGCCTTCCTCACGGGTCTGCGGCGCGGCACGCGCCTTCTGATCGGCGATCTCGTCGAGGGTGAGGCGGTGGAGTTCGCGTTGCCGCGAGCATCGGCCGGGGGGCCATGCCCGCTCTGCGTGGTGATCGACGAATGCCTCGGAGGTGCCGACGGACCCTAGAGCGTGATCGCCGGAAAGATGAATCACGCGCTGAAACTGCGATCTAGCGGACCGAGAACCTCGTGAAGGCGACGGACTCGACCGCGTCGAGGCGGACGATCTCGTTGATGGTCGATGTGATCGTCTCGGTGACTTCCTGGCGTCCGATGTCCTGGCGCCGGTCCAGCCATAGAAGGGTGAGGCGATGTCGGACCAGCATGGCGGCAAAACGCTGAGCGTCCGCGCTAAAGGCGTTGGGACCGGTGCCGTCGAGCGTGGCGCGATGTTCGTCGCGGAACCTCACGAAAGGCTCGATCACGAGGCGGGCCTTGCCGTTGTGCATCACGATCGCGTCGAGTTTGTGGAAGCCGACGAACGGCTGGGCGCTGCCCGAATGGTTCGGCTGCGGGTCGGCGGCCCGGGCGACAGGCATGCGTACTGCCGCGGCGGCGGTCAGGGCCATCACGAGCGACATGGCAACGCGAAATGCGAACATCCAGCTCATCGTGCATCGCAAGCCCGACGCGTCATCTCGAAGCCGGACCGAAGCGGAGCATGATGACCGTGGAATGGTCCGAAATCGCCGCGCCGCGAGCGGCGCGATTGCTGGCCGGTGCGGTGCGGCTGCCTTTGGAGCAATCCTGGCCCTACACGCAGGCGATGAGCGCCGAGACCGGTGCCGCGATCCGATACCTTGCCCTGGGTGAGCGGGCCGTCGCCGCGGTCGTCGCCCGGCGGTGGTGGGGCCTCTGGCCGGTCCGGGAGTGTTTGCGCGGGCCTGTCTGGCTGGACCCGCCGCCCGACGAGGCTGTGCGTGCAACCGCGACCTTGGACGTCCTGCGCGCCGCCTTCGGCCGGTCGGTCTTCGGCCTGTCGTTCTGGACACCGGACGCGGCGGATGCCGGCCGCGCCGCGCATGTCGCGCGCGTGGCCGGTATGCGCCGCGTCTTCACCGGCCATGCCACGTCCTGCGTGCCCGTGCTCGCCGACGAGCGCCGTCAGCGCGCGCGGCTCGATGGCAAGTGGCGCAACGCATTGGTGGCGGGCGAGTCGCGCGCGCGGTTGCGGGTCCGCACCACGCGCGAGCCCCGCGCGGTGGTCGAGATCCTCGACCGTTACGACGCGCTGCGGCGTGCCCGGCGTTTCGCCGGTCCGCATGGGGCGCTGCTGCGGGGCGCGGCTGCACTCTCTGGTCGGGATCGCCATTTTGCGGTCATCGCGGAGCGCGGCGCCGGCGCCGAGGCTGGCGCGCTGGTCTTGTGCCATGGCAACGAAGCGACCTGGGTGGCGGGCTTCGCCGCCCCCTTTGCCCGCGCCGAAGCCGGGCATCGCCGCGTCCTGCTCGCGGCCCTCGCGGAACTCCGGCGGATGGGCATCGCTGCGCTCGACCTCGGCGGGCTGGATACGCGCGCGGCACCCGGAATCGCGCGCTTCAAGCTTGGCCTGGGCGGTACCGTCACGATGTTGCCGGGAACCTGGGGGCGGTGATGGTGATGTCGCCTACGCCATTCGATCCAACGCCCGCGCTTATTCCTGAACAACCGGTTAACCTTTGTGTGAGTATTTGTGTTGCGCAGGGCGGGCCTGGCGCGGGTTCGCGCGTTGCGTCATGGATAGGGGGGGATGATCAATGAGCGCCGAGGGGCCTGATCAGGCCCAGCGAGCCAATTATTCGAACGCGCCGGATGAAAGTTCCGCACGCCGGGGGCCGGCGGCGTGGGGGCTCGCGGCCATGCTCGGCTTGGTCGGCCTCGCGATCAATTTCCTGCCGCTGAGCATCAACTGGGGTGACGCCCTCTTTTTCGGTGGGTGCGTCGCTCTGGTCGCCGTGCGTACGCTGCCCCTCGCGCAAGGTCTTCTCGCGGTGGCCATCGCCGCGATCCCGACCTTCATCCACTGGGGGCACCCGGTCGCCATCGCCCTGATGTGTGGCGAGGCCATGGTTCTGAGCCTCCTGGCGCAGCGTGGTCGGCCATTCGTGTGGTCTTCGACCATCTATTGGATAGCTCTCGGGGCTCCCGTCGCCTTTGTCATCGCCGTCTACTGGGGGAAGGATCCGCAGGGTGGGGCGCTTCTGTGCGCCGCGTCGCTGGCGTTGAACGGGATCGTGAACGTCGCTGTCGCCGAGATCCTGTTCATCCTTGCGTTGCGAACGGGCTGGCCACGGTCGTTGACCGTGGGCGGTGTTACCTCCATCCAGACCATGCTGTCGTCGATGATCGTGTGCTGCGTGGCCTTGCCCGCGCTCAGCGCGGCGACGATCTTTTCTGTTCAGACGGCGCGGCGCACGGAGCGCGAACTGGCACGCTCGCTGCTCGATTTCGGTCGCGACGAAGGCTTGTTGGCCACCGCGGTCCTGGAGCGCAGCAGGGACAATGTCGCGGTGCTCGCGCGCTCGCTGGCCCTCGCGACGACGCCCGTGCAACTCGTAGGCGATCCGATGCAGGCAGCAGGCTTCTGGGAGGAACTCCTCGTCTTGCGCAGCGCCGCGTCGGCGGAAGATCCCGCCGATGCGGCCTGCTGGGTGACGGGTCTTCGCGAGATCCTGGCGGGTCGCGATGAGGCATTGCTGACCGCGTACCTCCCGCAAACCGCGTCCTGTCAGGGGAGCGTCTTTCTTGTCGTGCGTCTCGCCGGCCCACATGAGGGATGGTTCGCCGTGGCCCGTGTCTTGCCGCAGACCGTCGCCGGCTTCATTCTGGACCTCGCGGCGTTGCGGGCATCCCGAGAGCTCGTCCCATGGGCTGGGCGGATATGGGACCGCGACGGACGGGTAGTGGCGAGCGTCGCGAGCCGAATCGCCGGCACGCCGAGCCTGACCGGCGGGACGATATCCGGTTCCGGCACGCAACTTTACCTGCCCGCCCCGCACGAGACCTCTTGGCGTCGCGAGGGCCGCGACTTGATCGGGCGCGCGACGTCGGACCTCAGCGCGATCAGCGGCTGGCGACTGGAGATTGCAATTTCCGCGAAGCCCCAACGCGAAGACATGGACAGAGCTCAGGCGACGATCTTCGCCATAGCCCTTGCCCTGGTGTCGGTCGTCAGCTTTTTCGGCTCCTCGGTCGCCGCTGCGGCGATGCGTCGACTGGACCAGCTCGCCACTTCCCCCGCCGACCTGGCACGTTCGGTACCCGTCGCGGAGGTTGATCGCCTGGATGCGTGGATACGACATGCGCGCAACGAACTGCAAATCGAGCGATCGGCCGCGGACACGTATCGCGCACGGCTCGAGGCGTTTGAGCAGATGGCGCCGGTCATCACATATGTCGCGGAGGGCAGCATATCGCGCGATTTCCGGGTCATCGCCTATAGCCCGTCGATCCAGCGTGTGCTGGGCGTGGCGCCCGAAGTCGCGGTAGCCGTTGGGTGGTGGGAGTCGCGTGTCCATCCCGACGATCTCGTGCGCCTAGGGCAGGAGCGGGTACTCCGCGGGCGCGCTCCCGAATCCATGCGCGAGACCTATCGTCTGCGCGGTGCTGACGGGCGGTATCGCTGGTTCCTGGACACGATCGTAAGCCTGCCGGGTAGCGATCGCTCGCGCGTCCTTCACGGGCTGATGCTGGAGGTGACCGACCAGAAGGAGGCCGAGCACCACCTGATCCAGGCGGCCAAGCTGGTCCAGTTGGGCGAGCTTGCGGTCAGCATGGGGCACGAGCTGAGCCAGCCGCTCAATGTGATCAAGCTTGCCGCGGCGAACCTGATCGCTGCCAACGAGGCTGGGTTGGTGCCGCGTGACCAACTGGCGATACGCCTCGAGCGCATCGTGCGGCAGGTCGATAAGGCCGTGACCCTGCTTGGACATCTCAAGGTGTTCGGGCGGCGTCAGACCGAGGCAGCGGCGCCCTTTTCGGTTCTGCAGGCGATCGACGACGCCCTGCTGGTGCTGCGTGGGACACTTGCGGCCCATGAGGTCACACTCGAAGTCAGCCCTGGCCCTGGCAGTCCCCGCGCGATCGGTCAGGCGGTGCTCTTCGAGCAGGTCGTGCTCAATCTCGTCTCCAACGCCATCGATGCGATCGAGCAGCGCAGGCAGCGCGAGCCTGGTTTCGCGGGCCGGATCGCGATCTCGGTCGACGGCGAAGGTCCGATGCTCCGGGTCCAAGTGGCCGACAATGGCGGCGGCGTTCCCGACGAGATCGCGAGCCGCCTGTTCGAGCCGTTCTTCACGACGAAGCCGCCGGGCAAAGGCACCGGGCTTGGTCTGTCGATAGGCGCGCGGGCACTCGAAGACATGGGAGGGTCGCTGACCTTCGCCAACGCGACGGACGGGGCGGTCTTCACCATCGCCGTCGCGCACGCCTGATGACAAGTCCGGCCCCTCTCCCGGGGGGTTGCCAGATCGGCGACCGGAAATATATTTCAGGTATGAAGTATTTACGAAGTCGTCGTGTCCGGCGGGCGGCGGCCCAAAGAGTCGCATCCTCCGCGGACCGGCGTGGCTTGCCGGGAGCAGTCGCCCCCCCCCCCCAACTGCCTTGTCGTCAAGGCAGGCTTGCGTCGGGTCATGGCGATCGGTCGCGCGACGGCACATCGCGGTTGCTGACCCGCTCGACACCTCACGACATTGTGATTGGACGGGTTCGCTGCAGCGCGCCTGAGTGGTTGGGAGGGGTTGGTGGCAAGAGGTCCTGACGTCTGGAATGGCAAAGCGGTAGGTGGCACGCGGCGCCTCGGTTGCCAGTCACGCGAGATTTAGGCTTATGCTGAGTGTTCCTCCCAAGTGCGCGCCGAGCGCCGAGCGCCGAGCGCCGAGCGTGAGCGTCGAGTCGCACGCCCCGGCCGCGATTTTCGTCCTTGGGCATGACGGGCGGATCATCCACGCCAACGCGTCCTTCAAGGCTCTGATCGGCTGGGACAACCCGGATGTGCTGGGACCGCTCGCGTCTCGCCCTTTCTGGCCCTCGGAAAGCGCCGCTGCCGACATTCGGGCGGTGATCACGATTCTTGGCGCCGCGCCGCCATCGGTGACGGCGACGCGACTGACTTGGATGCGACCTTCGGGCCAGCGCCTGCAAGCCGAGGTCGCGTTCACATCGTTGCGTATCGATGGCGTGCCGCTCGGTCTGTTCTGCGAGGTGCTGGGGTTGCGGAAGCCCGGCGATATCGCGGTTTGGCTGTGGGATATGCCGGAGGGGCGGCTCGTGCAGGCGAACGCGGCCTGCGCGTCCATCTGGGCACCGGATCTCAGGGATCTTCCCGCGACGAATGCGGCCCTCGCCGCGGCCTTCGAGCCTGTCATGCCCTGGACCGGGGGCGTACCCGAGGGGGGACGTTTCTCGCGGAGCTTTCGGATCCGCCGGCCTGACGGGACGATGCGCTGGATGTCCGAGGATGTCGTGGCGTTGCGCGATGCGGAAGACCGACACCGTGCCCTTTTGGGCATGGCGATGGAGATCCCCGACCGCCTGGCCGTTGAGATTCCGGTGCCCGATTTCGAGGATCCCAAGACCTTCGGCAACGTGGCCGGCCTGCTGGCGCATGAATTCAACAATCTGATGTCGGTTATCCTGCATGACGCCAACGCGCTGGCGCAGGGGTCGCGTGAGCCTGGTGATCGCAAACGCGCCGAGCGCATCGCCGCGAAGGCGCGCCACGCGGCGGCGTTGACCGCGTCGTTACTGGCGGCTACCCGGTCGCTGCGCCTGGACCCACGGGCGAGCGATCTGCGCGAGCTCCTCGGGCCGGTGCTGCGCCGCATCCTCGATGCGACAGGGCTCTCGGTTCCCCTTGTCTCTCGGGATGGCGGCATCGAGCCATGTGTGCGCGTCGATCCCGGCGCTCTGGGCGGTGCATTGGTCGACTTGGCATCGGCGATCCGGCTCGTGGCACGCGCCGCCAGACCTCAGCTCGACCTCGATATCTGGCCAGCGCAGCCTGATGGTGCCGGCGGCCAGAGCGTGGCCCTGTGCCTGGCCGTGCGCGACTGCCCCGAGATCATGGTTGCGGCGCAGGACGGGTCGGATGTTGACGGTTGGACGCTCCGCATCGCGGCCGCTTTGGGGTTCGCAAAACTGAGCGGCGGCGCCTTGCGCGTCCATGTCCTGCCGCATAGCGCCACGACCGTGTTCGAACTCAGTCTGCCCCAGGCGTCGGCAGTCGCCGATGGCGGTGCGCCCAAGGTTGCGGCTGTGCAGGGGCTACGCGTTCTCGTGGTCGACGACGATGAGGATCTGGCCGACGCGATGCGCGAGAGCATCGAGCGCGCCGGCCATGTCGCCATGTGCTGCGGTTCGGCGGCGGAGGCGCTCGCGCGTCTGGAGGTGACGCCGTGCGACGTCGTGGTCTCCGATATTTCCATGCCCGGCATGTCGGGCGCGGCGCTTCTGCAGATCGTGCAGGCGCGCTGGCCGGCAATCGCGGTCGTGCTTATGACCGGTTTCGCACGAGAGAGCCTCGCCGGTATCGACCAGTCCGGGACGCGCATTCTCCAGAAGCCTGTCGAGATCCCGGACCTTCTCGATGCGATCGCCAAGGCGGCAGCTGCGGCGGCCATCGCCGTCGGCGCGGACCGATTGGCGTCGGATTAGTTCGACGCGCCGGCCGGGTCGTCGACGATCTTCGGTCCGCCGCGCTGGAATTGCAGCACCGGCAGCAGGCGCGTGTTGGTGCCATCCGTCTGCAGCCGGAACACGCCGTCATAGCCCTCGAAGCCGCCAGAATTGGTGAGCACCGGGGCGAGCGCGCCGTCGCCCGCCTCGCGCAGCGCGGCGATCGCGAGTGCGGCGGCGTCGTAGCCGAGCGAGGACAGCAGCTGCGCGTCGCGGCCGTTGGCCTCCTTGTAGCGGCGCTGGAAATCGTCGCGGCGCGCGGTCAGCGGCGCCGCGATGTAGGCGCCGTAGAGCGCGACCTCCCGCGCGAGGCGCGGATCGTCCCAGGTCGTGGTCGCGACCAGGACGAGTTTCTCGCGCGCGTCGATGTCGAAATACGGCACGAAGGAGGCGGCGAGGATCAGCCCGTCGCCGTTCCCCGCGACCAGCAGCGCGTCGATGCGCTCGATCGCGCCGGCCACCCGCTTGACGGAGGCCGAGATCGTCGCGACGTCGCCGCCATGGCGCTCGACCGCGACGACCTGACCGCCCGCCGCGGCGACGGCGGCGCGGAACGCATCCTCGACGATGCGGCCATAGACGTCGTTGGGAATGACCGCGGCGAAGCGGCGCGCGCCCTTGCCCTGGGCGAAGCCGATCGACCGCTGGACCTGATTTTGAGGCAGCAGGCCCAGCACATAGACGCCCGGGCCGGCGGCGGCGGCGTTGTTGGTGAGGCCTAGCACCGGCACGCTGGCCGCGCGCGCGACCTCCGCGACCGCCGGGATCTCGGCGCCCAGCAGCGGCCCGACGATGATGGTCGCGCCGGCTTCCAGCGCGCTCGCGGCCGCGGCGCGCGCACCCTCCGGCGTGCCGCCGGTGTCGCGCGGCAGGAGGTCGACCGGGATCCCGCCCTTGGCATCGGCATGGGCCATGGCCATCGCGTCCAGCATGGCGGCGCCGATCGCGGCGTTGGGGCCGCTCAAGGGCAGAAGGGCGGCGATCTTGGCCTGGGGCGCGAGGCCGGGGCGCGGTTCGGCCGCGGGATCCGGGACCGCGGCGGCATCGGTGGTCGTGGCCGACGCCGGCATCGCGCCGGTTGCGAGAGAGGCGGTCTGGCCCTGGGTCGGGGCCGTCATCGGGCTGGGCGTGGGATTGCCTGCCGGTGGCGCGGGCGGCACCTGCGTGCGTGCCGCCGGAGGTACGGCCTGCAAGGTGGCCGGCCTGCTTCCCGCCGGTGCTTGAACCTGGCCACCGGCCCCCGGTACGTTGGTCGCGCACGCCGACAGCGCGATCGTCGCGATCACGGCCAGGACGGTGCGGAGCGGGCGGAGCGCGCAGCGCGGCCCGGGAACGGA
>CAIOSQ010000243.1 GCA_903860935.1 uncultured Rhodospirillales bacterium
ACGTGCATCACATCCTCGACGAGACGATCGCACCCGCCGCCATCGACCCGGCGGTCGCGGCGGAGGCCGGGCGGATCGCGCGGCGGATCGTCACCGAACTCGACGCCATCGGCCTGATCGCCGTCGAGATGTTCGTCACGCGGAACGGCGATGTCCTGGTGAACGAGCTGGCGCCGCGTCCGCATAATTCGGGCCACTGGACGATCGACGCCTGCGCGACCAGCCAGTTCGAGCAGCTCGTGCGCGCGATCGTCGGCCTGCCGCTCGGGTCGCCGGAACGGCACAGCGACGCGCGCATGAAGAACCTGATCGGTGCCGAGGTGGAGGCATGGCCGTCGCTGGTCGCCGAGCCCGGGGCCTGCCTGCATCTCTACGGCAAGGGCGAGGCCCGTCCCGGTCGCAAGATGGGTCACGTCACGCGGCTGACGCCGCGCGGGTCCTGACCGCTCAGCGCCGCGAGGCCCAGCCGCCGCGCAGCGCGGCGAAGGGATTGGGCAGGCGCGACGCCGTTTCCTTCAGCTTCGCCATCACCTTCGGTACCCGCATCGTGTCGGCGATCCGGCGGTCGAGGAAGGCCCAGGTCTCGATGCACCCGTCCGAGCGATCCTCGAGGAAGCGGAGCAGCGTCGCCCCGTAGACGCCCGCGAGCAGCGCGCGCTTCGAGTAGAAATTCCAGTCGGTCGCAGTGTCGCCGGCCGCCCACCAGATCGCGTCGACCGTACGCCAGGTCAGCTCGCCGGCGCGTGGGGCGTTGTGCGGCAGGGCGAGCAGGCCGATCGCCCGGCGCAGGGCCTCGCGATGCGGCGCCACCGCGGTCAGACGCTGGCGGATCGCCGCCGCGATGCGCTCGCGAACCCGTAAAGAGGACAGGTCCGCCGTCTCGAGCGCGGCCAGCATCTGGCGGTCCGCGTCGCGTGACCAGAACACCACCGCCTCGATCCCGCCTTCCGGGAAGGCGCGCAGCGCGTCCCCCTCGTCGCGACCGATATCGCGTGCGCCCGCCGCGAGCGCGGCCTGTGTCCAGCCTTCGAACGGGACATGCGGCAGAGCCGCGGCGAGGATGTCGCGCCGCATGCCGTCGAGATCGGGGTCAATCCTTGTCGGCACCGGCAGCCTCCGCGAAACGTTTCTGCATCTCCTCGACGAAGCCGAACAGCGAGAGGTCGGTCATGCGCTGCGGGTAAAGGACACCGTCGAGATGGTCGCATTCGTGCTGGACGACGCGGGCATGGAAGCCGTCGGCCTCGCGCGCGATGATCTCGCCCTCCGGCGTGACGCCGCGATACCGGATGCGCCGCGCACGCGGCACGGACCCCATCATGCCCGGAACCGAGAGGCATCCCTCCCAGCCGGATTCGATCTCGTCGCCAAGCGGCTCGATGACCGGATTGACCAGCGCCGTCATGCCGTCGGGACGCGGCAACGTATCCGCCTGGGCCCGATGCGCTGGCACGTGGAAGATCACCACACGCAATGGAATGTGGACCTGCGGTGCCGCCAGCCCCGAGCCGTTGATGTCGCGCAGGGTCTCGACCATGTCGGCGACCAGGCGGCGGATCTCGGGAGCGGTCGGGTCGGCGACCTCGTCGGCGCGGCGGCGCAGGACCGGGTGCCCCATGCGGGCGATCTTGAGAATGGCCATGAGCGGCAATATGGATCCCGCCCCCGACCCGGTAAAGCCTTGGCGAAAAACCTGTTGTCGGCGCTTGGCCCGGCCGTGAACGCGTGATATACAGCGCGCCGTTTTTGTACCGGTGCCGCGTGTGCGGCCCCTGGATCCAGTCACCCGAACCCGCGTCGGAAAGGAGAGCCAACTCCCCGTGCAAGTCATCGTTCGCGACAATAACGTCGATCAGGCCCTGCGTGCGCTCAAGAAGAAGATGCAGCGCGAGGGCATTTTCCGCGAGATGAAGCTTCGCCGCCATTTCGAGAAGCCCTCCGAGCGCAAGGCGCGCGAGCGGGCCGAAGCGGTGCGGCGCATGCGCAAGGTGCAGCGCAAGCGCATGGAGCGCGAGGGGTACTGAGCCTCCGTCCCGTTCGGGACAGCCTCGAAAACCGCCAGCGGCGACGCTGGCGGTTTTTGTTTATGGGCCAGGCGGCTTCGGGCCAGGCGGGTTCGGGCCAGTCGGCTTCCGGCGCCCTCGCCCTCAGACCGGTCGCTCGCCCTTGATGGTGACGCGGTTGCCATAGCGCCGATGCGGCCAGTAATCCCACATGGCACGGTGCTGGGCGCAACGATTGTCCCAGAAGGCGATGCTGCCGGGTCGCCAGCGGAAGCGGCACTGGAAGAGCGGGTTTTCCATGTGCCGGAACAGATAGGCGAGGATACCCGCGCTCTCGTCCGACGGCACGCCGAGAAGACGCGTCGTGAACCCGGCATTGACGTAGAGCGCCTTGCGGCCGGTTACCGGATGGGTGCGGATCACCGGGTGCTCGGCACGCGGGTAGTTGGGCTTGTCGGCGACGCCCAGATTGGCATAGAGGCCGCGATACACGGGTTCGCCGTCATGCACCGCGCGCAGCCCCTCGAGATAGGCCTTCATGCGGTCGGAGAGCGCCTCGTAGGCCGCGTACATGCTGGCGAAGAGCGTATCGCCGCCCTGGGGCGGGCATTCCTTGATGTAGAGGATGCTGCCCATCGGCGGCTCCTCGTCGCAGGACACGTCGGTGTGCCAGCCCTCGCCGTTCGCTCGCGTCGACTGGGCGTCGGTCTGGATGATCATCAGTTCGGGATGCCCGGGCTCGTGCGGCGCCGCGGGATGGAGATGCAGCTCCCCGAAAAGACGGCCGAATTCCAGCTGCTGGATCGGCGCGATACGCTGGTCGCGGAAGAAGATCACCAGATGCTCGGCGAGCGCCCGGCGCAGTTCGTCCATCTGCGCGTCGGGGATCGGCGCCGCGAGATCGACACCCGAGATCTCGGCCCCGATCACGGGCGTCAACCTGTCGACGGCGATCGTCGCATAGGCCGCCGCAACGCCGGGGCGGTGGCGATACCGGGGGCCGCCCTCCCCGCGCAACGACGTCATGCGCCGCCTTCCCCGGCGGTCAGCGCCGCCATCGCCGCGCCGACGCCGCCCGGCGCATGGGGCACGGCATTGATCTTCAGCGCCATCTCGACCGCGCCGAGCGTGCCGAGGATCATGGGCTCGTTGAGGTCGCCGAGATGCCCGATCCGGAAGACCCGGCCACCGAGCTTGCCGAGCCCGCCGCCGAGCGAGACGTTGAAGCGGTTCAGCGCCGTCGCGCGCACCGCATCGCCACCATGGCCCTCGGGCATCAGGATGCTCGTCACCGAATCCGACACGCGGGCGGGCGCGGCGCAGAACAGTTGCGGTCCGGCATTGCCGCTCCAGTGCCGGACAGCGGCGCGCACGGCGCCTCCCAGCCTGGCGTGACGGGCGACGACCTGCTCCATCCCCTCCTCCTCGAGCAGCCGCAGGCTCTCCGCGAGCCCGTAGAACAGCGAGGTCGGCGGCGTTCCCACGAAGCTCTTGAGCGGCCGCGACAGCATCTTCGTCCAGCTGAAATAATGGCGGGGCAGACGCGACCCGAGATGCGCCTCCATCGCCTTGGCGGACACGCCCGTGAAGGCGAAACCCGTGGGCAGCATCAGCCCCTTCTGGCTGCCGCCGACGGCTGCGTCGACGCCCCAGGCGTCCATGTCGAAGGGCAGGCTGCCAAGCGACGAGATCGTGTCCGCGAGCAGCAGCGCGGGATGGCCAGTCGCGTCGAGCGCGGCGCGGATCTCGGCCAGCGGCAGGACCATGCCGGTCGAGGTCTCGTTATGGACGGCGCAGACCGCCTTGATGGCATGCGCGCGATCCGCC
>CAIOSQ010000244.1 GCA_903860935.1 uncultured Rhodospirillales bacterium
GACGGCTACACCTCGTTCAAGATCTACACCACCTACGACGCGCTGAAACTCAACGACCGTCAGGTCCTCGACGTTATGGCGCTCGCGCGGCGTGAAGGCGCGATGATGATGGTCCACGCGGAAAACCACGACATCATCGCGTGGCTGTCCGAGCGGCTCGTGCAGGCTGGTCGCAAGCAGCCTTCGTCACACGCGATCGCCCATCATCCGATCGCGGAACGCGAGGCGACGAACCGGGTCATCGCGCTCGCCGAGTTGCTCGACGTTCCGGTGCTCTTCGTCCATGTCTCGGCCAAGGAGGCAATCGACCAGATCCGCGACGCCCAGGCGCGCGGGCTCAAGATCTACGGTGAGACCTGTCCGCAATATCTGTTCCTCACGGCCGACATGATGGACGCGCCCGGAGACGAGGGCGCGAAATGCATGTGCTCGCCGCCCCCGCGCGACAAGGCGAACCAGGAATTCGTCTGGCAGGGGCTGCGCGGCGGCGTCTTCGAGGTGTTTTCCTCCGACCATGCGCCGTATCGCTTCGACGGCCCCAACGGCAAGAAAGCGGGCATGGCCGCCGGCGGCTTCAAGAAGGTGCCAAACGGAATTCCGGGCCTCGAGATCAGGCTGCCATCGTTGTTCTCCGCCGGCGTCCTCAACGACATCATCTCGATCAACCAGTTCGTGGCGCTCACCGCGACCAACCACGCGAAGATGTACGGACTCTATCCGCGCAAGGGAACGATCGCGATCGGATCGGATGCCGACATCTGCATCTGGGACAGCACGATCGAACGAACGATCACCCAGGCGGAGCTGCACGATGCGATGGACTACACGCCCTACGAGGGAATGAAGATCCGCGGTTGGCCGGTGGTCGTGCTGTCGCGTGGCGAGGTCGTGTCCGAAAACGGTCAGCCCGTCGGGCGTGTCGGTCGCGGACAGTTCCTGCGCTGCGACAAGCCCGAACCCGCCCGGCCGCGTGGTCGCTGGCCGTTCAACGTCGAAGTCCAGTCGATCCTCGGGTGACGTCATGGCGCCTCGCAACCTCCCACCCCGGATCGTCACCGTCGGCGCCGCGCAGCTTGGACCGATCGCGCGCGCGGAATCGCGCGCGTCCTGCGTCGCCCGAATGCTCGCCCTGCTCGAGCGCGCCCATGTCAAGGGCTGCAAGCTGGTGGTCTTCCCGGAACTCGCGCTCACCAGTTTCTTTCCGCGCTGGCTGATCGAGGACGAACGCGAGCTGGACTCGTTCTACGAGACCGAGATGCCGAACGCCGATGTACAACCGCTGTTCGACGCCGCGCGGCGCTACGGCATCGGCTTCTACCTGGGCTACGCGGAACTCGCGCTCGAGAACGGCAGGAAGCGCCGCTTCAATACCTCGATCCTCGTCGACGACCAGGGACGGATCGTCGGCAAGTACCGGAAGATTCACCTGCCAGGACATAGCGAGCTGGAACCGGAGCGTCTCTTCCAGCATCTCGAGAAGCGCTACTTCGAGCCCGGCGATCTCGGCTGGCCGGTCTGGCGCAGCATGGGCGGCCTGATGGGCATGTGCATCTGCAACGACCGTCGCTGGCCAGAGACGTTCCGCGTCATGGGGCTCCAGGGCGCCGAGATCATCATGCTCGGCTACAACACGCCCGCCTTCAATTCATGGGCCGCCGCGCATTCGACGCCAGAGCCCGAGCATCTGCGCCAGTTCCACAACCACCTCGTCCTCCAGGCCGGCGCCTACCAGAACTCGACCTGGGTGGTCGCGACCGCGAAAGCAGGGATCGAGGAAGGCTGCTCGCTCATTGGCGGCACCTGCATCGTCGCACCGACCGGAGAGATCGTCGCGAAGGCGCATGGTGTCGACGACGAACTGATCGTCCATGACTGCGATCTGTCGCTCTGCACCTATGGCAAGGACACGACCTTTGCCTTCGCCAAGCATCGAAGGATCGAGCATTACGGCCTGATCGCGAGCCAGACCGGCGTGGTCGAGCCGTCATGACCTCCGCCAGTCTCGCTGGCCGCTCGCTGGGGCTGGTCGGTCTCGGCACGATGGGCGCGAATTTCGCGCGCAATCTTGCCGACAAGGGTGCGCGGTTGGTCCTTTTCGACGCGGATCACACGCGTGCCGCCGTGCTCGCGGCCGAACTTGGCAACGGCGCCGTCGCGGCGACCGACCTCGCCGCCGCCATGCGCGCACTGCCCCGGCCGCGCGGTATTTTCATGCTCGTCCCCGCCGGCGACGCCGTCGATGCGACGCTCGACGCTCTGCGTCCGTGGCTGGAGCCTGGAGACGCCGTGATCGATGGCGGAAACTCGTTCTGGCGCGATACCGAGCGGCGTACCCGTCGCTTCGCGGATCATGGCCTCGACGTGCTTGGTTTCGGCATCTCGGGCGGCGCCGAGGGCGCGCGCACCGGCCCGGCCATCATGGCCGGCGGCGCGGCGGAGGCCGTGTCGCGCCTCGCACCGATGTTCAGTGCCGTCGCCGCACGCCACGAGGGCGAGCCCTGCTTCGTCGCCTGCGGTCCCGGCGGCGCAGGACATTTCGTGAAGATGGTGCACAACGGCATCGAGTACGCGGTCATGCAGATGATCGCCGAAGCCTATGTGCTGCTTCGCGACCATCACGGCCTGGACGCCGATGCGATCGGCGGCGTGTTCCGCTCCTGGCGCGATGGCGCGGCCGGATCGTTCCTCCTCGAC
>CAIOSQ010000245.1 GCA_903860935.1 uncultured Rhodospirillales bacterium
CGCCAGGGCGACGAAACCGGGGCAGACGGTCGAGGGCGCGCGCGATATCCCCCGCGACACCGCGATCGGCGCGGCGCAGGCGGTCAGCGAGGCTGCTCAGGGGGTCGAACATCGTGCGGCAGATAACGCGTCAACATGTCTCGGGCATCCCCGTTAACCCCTCCACCACGGCGAGGCAAGCCTTCTATTGCGCAGTGCAGCAAAATCAAAACCCGGGACGGAGCCCAGATTACTCCCCCGGCGGCCGGTACTAATCCGGGCTCCGTCCCCGGGTCTTATTGCCCCGGCGGGGAAAGTCGCGGAAATTGGCTGGCAATGATGTTCCATGCGGTGATCGACGGTCTGTCCCTCGAGTGCCGGCGCGTCGCCGGGGAGCGCCCCGGCGCGACGACGATCGTGTTCCTGCATGAGGGGCTGGGCTCCGCCGGGCTCTGGCGCGATTTCCCGGATGCGCTCTGCGCGCGCACCGGGCATCCCGGACTGGTGTTCTCGCGCGCCGGCTATGGCGGCTCCGATCCGCCGCCCGAGGCGCGCGCACCC
Source organism: uncultured Rhodospirillales bacterium (assembly GCA_903860935.1). Classification (GTDB taxonomy): domain Bacteria; phylum Pseudomonadota; class Alphaproteobacteria; order CACIAM-22H2; family CACIAM-22H2; genus CAIOSQ01. Next base: position 541 of record CAIOSQ010000245.1, read on the forward strand.
GACTACCTGCACCGCGAGGCCCAGGTCAGGCTGCCGGCGCTGCTGGACGCCCTGGGGATCACGCGACCGATCCTGTTCGGCCATAGCGACGGCGCATCGATCGCGCTGATCCACGCGGCGTCCGGACATGACGTCGCCGGGCTGATCCTCGAAGCGCCGCATGTCTTCGTCGAGGACGAGACCCTGGCCGGCATCCGCGCCGCCGGCGACGCCTGGACGACGACGGACCTGCCGCGGCGGCTGGCGCGGCATCATCGCGACGCGGCGCGGGTCTTCCACGACTGGCACGACCTCTGGCTCACGCCGGCATTCAGGGGCTGGAACATCGAGGACCTGCTCCCCGCGATCGTCGCGCCGACCCTGGTCATCCAGGGCGAGGACGACGCGTACGGCACCGCGGCACAACTCGAGGCGATCGCCCGTCAGACGGGGGGCGGCTGCGAAACCCTCATGCTGGACAGGTGCGGCCACAGCCCGCATCGCGACCGCCGCGACACGGTGCTCGACGCCGCGGCGCATTTCATGGCCGCCCTCGGCTGACGCGGGTCACGCTCCGAGGATCCGGGGAAAGCCGACACCGACCGCGAACCTGACGCGGCGCGCGGCGCGCGCTATCCTCGGCATCCTGGACAACCCGGGGGGATCCCATGACGCTGCGCGCCGCTCTCGCCATCATCGGCCTTCTCGTCGCGGGGGCACAGGCCGCCCCGGCGCAGACCGTCCTGCGCCTCGTGCCGCAGGCCGATCTCAAGGTGCTTGATCCGGTCTGGACGACCGCGACCGAGACATCGAGCCACGGCTACATGATCTACGACGTGCTGTTCGCGCTCGATTCCTCGCTGCGGCCGCGGCCGCAGATGGTCGAGACCTGGTCGAAGAGCGACGACGGCATGGTCTGGCGCTTCACCCTGCGTCCGGGACTGGTCTTCCATGACGGCGCGCCGGTCGAGGCGAAGGACGCCGTCGCCTCGCTGAAGCGCTGGGCCGTGCGCATCGTCAGCGGCATGACGCTGATGCAGCATGTCCAGGAAGTCGTCGCGACAGGCACGCTCGACTTCGAGATCCGGCTCAAATCCTCTTTCGCCCCGGTCCTCGAGCAGCTTTCCAACCCCGCCGTCCCGCTCTTCGTGATGCGCGAGGAAGAGGCGAAGACCGATCCCTTCAAGCAGATCGACAAGCATATCGGCTCCGGCCCGTTCACCTTCGACAAGGCGGATTGGGTCCCGGGCAGCAAGGTCGTCTACCGCAAATTTGCTGGATACAAGCCGCGCTCCGAGCCGGCCGACGGCCTCGCCGGCGGCAAGGTCGCCAAGGTCGATCGCGTGGAATGGATCTGGATCCCCGATCCCACCACGGCGGCGCAGGCTCTGATCGCGGGCGAGGTAGATGCCCTCGCCACGCCGTCCCAGGACATGGTCGGCGTGCTCAGGCCGGCGCGCAACGTGGTGGTGCGCACGCTCGACAAGCTTGGCGCGCATGCGATCGTGCGCGTCAACCATCTGATCCCGCCCTTCAACGATCCGCGCGTGCGCGAGGCGATGCTGTGGACCATCGACCAGCGCGACTATCTCGCCGCCATGGTCGGTAACCGCGAGGTCGAGCGCGCGTGCTGGGCGATCTTCGTCTGCGGCACACCCTACGAGTCGAGCGCGGGGCTCGGCGAATGGACCACGGGCCCTGACCTTGCGAAGGCGCGGTCCCTGCTTCAGCAGGCAGGGTACAAGGGCGAACGGATCGTCGTCATGGATCCGACCGACCTGCCGCTGGTGCATGCGGCGACACTGATGACCGTTCAGAACCTCCGCGCCATCGGCATGAATGTCGAGGTGCAGTCGGTCGACTGGAGCACGCTGTCCTCGCGCCGGCCGATCAAGGAGCATCCCGACGAGAAGCGCGGCGGCTGGCATGTCTTCCACACGACCGGCCCGGGCATCGCGCAGAACAACCCGCTGGGCAATTCGGTCGTGCCGACGCCCTGCGACGGCAAGAACTATTCCGGCTGGCCCTGCGACGACGCGCTGGAAAAGACGCGGCTGGAATTCATAACGGCCGACACGCCGGCCAAGCAGAAGGACGTGATCGACCGGGTGCAGACGCATTTCTACCGCGTCCTGCCCTACATCATCCTCGGCCAGTTCATGGCGCCGGTCGCGTATCGCAACGAGCTCCAGGGCGTGCTCGAGGCGCCGCGCCTGGTGCTCTGGAACATCGAGAAGCGCCGGTGATCCGGGCGCGGCGCAGCGTCCTGTATCGGCTCGGGACCGACCTCGGCTCGTATGCCGGGGCGCGCGACATCGCAGTCGACGTCCTTCTGTTCGACCTCGAGGATTCGGTCTCCCCGGCCGACAAGGCGGCGGCGCGCGACCGGCTCGTGGCCGCGATCACCAGGGGCGGATTCGCGGGCCAGGAGCTGCTGGTCCGCATCAACGGTTTGGACACGCCCTGGGGCTTCGCGGACGCGCAGGCGGTCGCGGGGCTGCCGATCGATGGCGTGATGCTCGCCAAGGCGGAAGATGCCGGTGCGATGCTTGCCGTCGATCGCGTCCTCGCGCGTGCCGGCGCACCCGCGACGACCGGGCTCTGGGCGATGATCGAGACGCCGCGCGGCGTGCTCGCCGCCGACGCGATCGCGGGATCCTGCCGGCGCATGGCCGGGCTGGCGATCGGGCTCGGCGACCTGTCCCGCGGTCTCGGCGGCTTCCGCCGCGCCGCGCCGTTCCGCTTGCCCGTGCTGGCCGCGCTCTCGACGGTCCTGCTCGCTGCGCGCGCCCATGGTCTTGCCGCGATCGACAGTTCCTTCCGCGACGCGCGCGATCCCCTGGGTTTTCGGGCCGCCTGTCTGGAGAGCCGCGAGCTCGGCTATGACGGCAAGGCTCTCACCGATCCGGCGCTGGCAGCCATCGCGGAGGAGTCGTTCACGCCGAGCGCCGAGGAATTCGCCTGGGCCGACCGCGTGCTGGCGGCGCTGGAGGCGTCCGATCCCGGGATCCTGCCGACGCTGGACGGACAGCTGATCGAGCCCGGCTACGCGGACGTCGCGCGGGCGATCGCCGCGGCGCGGGCCTGGCGCCGGCCTGGCTGAGCGGCTGCAGCGTGAATTCGGATCCAGACAACTATTTCTTCCCACCGTCCCAGGGGAAGGTGGGGGGAGCGACGCGAATTAGTTGTCTGGATCGGAATTAACAGCGCTCAGCCGCCCGGCACAATTCCCGGCGGTAGGCTGGCTGCGTGGGCCGCGATCGCGCCGGCGGTCGTGATCCAGACGCCGTCGCGATTGGCGGCGATGTGCTGCAGCGCGCGGCGCAGATGGCGCAGACGATAGGGCTGTCCGACCAGATAGGGGTGGAGCGCGATGCCCATGACCAGCGGCTGCGCCCGGGACTGGGCGCGCATCTCGTCGAAATTGTCGACGATCATGTCGGCGAAGGAATCGCCGCCGATCTTGCGGCCGACGATCATCGGGATGTCGTTGAGCTCCTGCGGATAGGGCAGCGACAGGATCCGCCCATGGCGCGTGCGGAACCACACCGGCTGGTCGTCCATGCACCAGTCGAGCAAGTACGAATCCCCGGCGTCCTGCAGCAGGTCGGGCGTGACCCGGCTCTGCGAGATCCACGGGCCAAGCCACCCCGCGGGCGCACGCCCCTCGTGATGCGCGATGGCGGCCGTCGCCTCCGCGATCAGCGCGCGCTCGCCCGCCTCGTCCAGGATGCCCTGGCGCTCGGCGTTGCTGCGGCCGTGGCCCACGAACTCGTCGCCGCGCGCGCGAAACGCGGCGGCGAGTTGCGGCGCGTAGTCGTAGATCGCGCTGTTGAGCAGCACCGAGCAGGGCCAGCCCAGCGCATCGAACAGCTCCAGCATCCGCCACGCGCCGACGCGGTTGCCGTAGTCGCGCCAGGCGTAGTTGAGCACGTCGGGTTGCGGCCCGCCGGGCGCGAGCTCCGCGCCCAACCCCTCGCCGAAGGCGAAATGCTCCAGGTTCAGCCCGACATAGACGGCAAGACGCGCGCCGCCCGGCCAGGAATAATCCGGCCGCCCGACGATCGGCGAATAGTCGTAGCGGCCGTGCCCGGCGAGATCCATCGGTGCCTCACACGCTGAAATACTTGGCCTGCGGGTGCAGCACCACGATCGCCGAGGTCGATTGCTCGGGATGCAGCTGATCCTCGTCCGACATGGCCACGCCGATGCGATCGGCGCCGAGCAGCTTCAGGAGCTGATGCTGGTCGGCGAGATTCGGGCACGCGGGATAGCCGAAGGAATAGCGCGAGCCGCGATAGCCCTGCTTGAGCATCGCGTCCATGTCCTTGGCGTCCTCGTCGGCGAAGCCGAGTTCGGCACGGATGCGCTTGTGCGTGTATTCCGCAAGCGCCTCGGCCAGCTCGACGCCGATCCCGTGCAGGTAGAGATAATCCTGGTAGCGGTTCTCCGCGAACCACGCGCGCGCGACGTCGCTCGCCTTCTGGCCCATCGTGACGACCTGAAGACCGATCACGTCGGTCTCGCCCGCTTCACGGTCGCGGAAGAAATCCGCGATGCACAGGCCACCCTCGCGCGCCTGGCGCGGAAAGGCGAAGCGGGCGACCTCCTCGTGGCCCTCGGCGCCGGCCAGCAGCACGACGCTGTCGCCCTCCGAAACGCAGCGCCAATAACCGTAACAGGCCTGGGGCTGGAGAATGTCCTCGCGCTCGCAGAGTTCCAGCATGCGTCGCAGGATCGGCCTGACCTCCGTGGCCGACCAGCGCTTCCACTCGTCGATCGACTTGCCGGCCTTGCGGAAGCCCCACTGGAACTGGAACAGCATGGTTTCGTTGAGATACGGGATCAGCGCCCGCACCGGCATGCGCTCGACCATCCGCGCGCCCCAGAAGGGCGGTGTCGGCACGGCGTAGCCACGCGCCAGTTCGGCGCGCCGCAACCGCACCTCGTCGACATCGACCGGACGCAGCGGCCGCGCCGCCTGACCCAGGACGCGCTTGGTGTTCGACGGCCTGCTCTCGCGCTTCGCGGCGCTGGCCTCGACATGCGCGTCGAAGCCCTTCACGACGACCTTGTTCATGAGGTCGAGCCCGTCGAAGGCATCGCGCGCATAGGCCACGCGTCCCGCGCCATAGGCGGCGAGGCAATCCTCCTCGACATAGCGCCGCGTGAGCGCCGCACCGCCCAGCAGCACCGGTATGTCGATGCCCTCGCGCGTCATCTCCTCGAGGTTCTCGCGCATCACCACCGTCGACTTGACCAGCAGCCCCGACATGCCGATCGCGTCGGCGCGATGCTCGCGCGCGGCCGCGACGATCGCACCGACCGGCTGCTTGATGCCGAGATTGACGACCTTGTACCCGTTGTTCGTCAGGATGATGTCGACGAGGTTCTTGCCGATGTCGTGGACGTCGCCCTTCACCGTCGCGAGTACGATCGTGCCCTTCTGCTGGCCCTCGACGCGGTCCATGAAAGGCTCGAGATAGGCGACCGCGGCCTTCATCGTCTCCGCCGACTGGAGAACGAAGGGCAGTTGCATCTTGCCGGCACCGAAGAGCTCGCCGACGACCTTCATGCCGTCGAGCAGGAAGCTGTTGATGATCTCGAGCGGCGGCCAGGTCTTCATCGCCAGTGCCAGATCCTCGTCCAGACCCTGCTTGTCGCCATCGACGATGCGCTCCTTGAGCCGCTCGTCCACCGACTCGGCGCGCTTGCGCGCGGTCTTCGCGGCGGCCTGACGATCCTGGAACAGCGCGATGAAGGCCTGCAGAGGGTCATAGCCCTCGGCGCGGCGGTCGAAGATGAGGTCCTCGGCGACCTTCACCTCTTCGGCCGGGATCTTGTGCAGCGGCAGGATCTTCGAATGATGGACGATCGCACCGGTCATGCCGCGCTTCACGGCATGGTCGAGGAAGACCGAATTGAGCACGTGCCGCGCCGCCGCGTTGAGGCCGAACGAGACGTTCGAGAGCCCAAGAATGATCTGGCACTCGGGCAATTCGCGCGCGATGCGCTCGATGCCGTCCAGCGTCCACAGCGCCAGCTTGCGGTCGTCCTCGTTGCCCGTCGCGACGGTGAAGGTGAGCGGATCGATCAGGAGGTCCGAGGCCGGCAGTCCATGGCGCACGCAGGCGAAATCATGGAGGCGCCGCGCGATGCGCAGCTTGCTCTCGACGTCCTTGGCCATCCCCTCCTCGTCGATCGTCAGCGCGACCACCGCGCAGCCGAACTTGCGTGCGAGAAGAAGCCGCTTTTCCGCGGCCTCCTCGCCATCCTCGAAATTGATCGAGTTGAGGATCGCCTTGCCGCCATAGAGCTTGAGCGCGCTTTCGAGGACCGGATACTCGGTCGAGTCGATGACCAGCGGCGCGTTGACGCTGCCGCGCATGCGACGCACGACCTCGTCCATCTCGGCGACCTCGTTGCGTCCGACGAAGGCAGTGCAGATGTCGAGGGCATTGGAGCCCTCGCGTACCTGGTCGCGCCCCATGGCGACGCAGCCTTCCCAGTCGCCCGCCTCCTGCAGCGTCCGCCACTGCTTCGAACCGTTGGCGTTGCAGCGCTCCCCGATCGAGAAATAGGAATTCTCCTGGCGTAGCGGCACCTGCCCGTAGAGCGAGGCCACCGAGGGCACCCAGTCAAAGCTGCGCGCGCGCGGTGCTGGCCTGATCGCGTTGCCGCCGAGTCGGCGCAGCATCGCGTCGAGGGCGCGGATATGGCCGATATCCGTTCCGCAGCAGCCGCCGACCAGATTGAGGCCGTCCTCGGCAATGAAGCGCGCGAGCCATTTCGCGAGTTCGTCGGGCCCGAGCGGATAATGCGTCCGCCCGTCGACGAGTTCCGGAAGCCCGGCGTTGGGCTGGACCGAGATCAGACCTGGCCAGTTCTGCGACAGCCATTTCACGTGCTCGGCCATCTCCTGCGGGCCGGTGGCGCAGTTGAGGCCGATCACCGGAACGTCGAGCGCGTGGATCGCCGTCGCCGCCGCCGCGATGTCCGAGCCGACCAGCAGCGTACCGGTGGTCTCGACGGTCACCTGCACCATGATCGGCGTGTCGGTCCCGGCAGCCGCGCGCGCGGCCTTGGCGCCGTTCACCGCCGCCTTGATCTGCAGCGGATCCTGGCAGGTCTCGATCAGGATCGCGTCGACCTCGCCGGCGATGAGGCCAGCGGCCTGCACGGTCAACGCGGCCTCCAGCGGATCGTAGGCGATATGGCCGAGGCTGGGCAGCTTGGTGCCCGGCCCGATCGATCCGATGACGAAGCGCGGGCGTCCGTCGCCGGCGAATTCGTCCACCGCCTCGCGCGCCAGTTCGGCGGCGCGGCGATTGATCCAACTCGCCTCGTCCTCGAGCCCGAACTCTCCGAGTGTGATCGACGACCCGCCGAAGGTATTGGTCTGCACGCAATCGGCACCGGCCTCGAGATAGCCGCGATGGATCGCGCGCACGATGTCCGGGCGCGACTTCACGAGGATTTCCGTGCAGTTCTCCTTGCCGAGGAAATCGCGCTCGACGTCGAGCGACATAGCCTGGACGCGGCTTCCGGTGCCACCGTCGCAGAGCAGGACCTGCGCGCGCAGCGCATCGAGGAAACGGCTCATCTTGCTCTCCGGTCAGGCGGCGCGGGCGAAGCCCGCCGGGCGCAGGCCCAGGATGTGGCAAAGCGCATAGGTCAGGTCGGCGCGGTTCAGGGTGTAGAAATGGAACTCCTCGACGCCGTGCTCTTGCAGACGGCGCACCTGTTCCGCCGCGACGGTAACCGCCACCAGACGCCGCGTCTCGGGGTCGCCGTCGAGACCGGCGAAGAGCGCGGCGAGCCAGCCTGGGACCGACGCGCCGCATTGGCGGGAGAAGCCGACGACCTGCTGGAAGTTGGTCACCGGAAGAATCCCGGGAATGATCGGCGCGCGGATCCCGGCTTTCGCGCAGCGGTCGCGAAAGCGCAGGAACGTCCAGACATCGAAGAAATACTGGCTGATCGCGCGTGCTGCGCCGGCGTCGAACTTGCGCTTGAGATTGTCGAGATCGGCCTCGGGCGACAGCGCCTCGGGATGCGTCTCCGGATAGGCGGCGACGGAGATCTCGAAATCGCCGACGCGGCGGATCCCCGCGACGAGGTCGGCGGCATAGGCATAGCCGCCGGGATGCGGCGCATAGGACGCGCTACCGGCCGGCGGATCTCCGCGCAGCGCCACGATATGGCGCACGCCGGCCGCCCAGTAGTCGCGCAGCACGGCGTCGATCTCCTCGCGCGTCGCGCCGACGCAGGTGAGATGCGCGGCCGGCCGCAGAGCCGTCTGATCGACGATCCGCTTGACCGTGGCATGGGTGCGCTCGCGCGTCGTACCGCCAGCCCCGTAGGTCACCGAGACGAATTGCGGCGCCAGCGGCTCCAGGCGTTTGACCGACTGCCAGAGCTGGGTCTCCATCGCCTCGGTCTTGGGCGGGAAGAATTCGAAGCTGACCTTGAGATCGGTGCCTGGAAGGGCGCCGCCGATGTGACCGTTGGGCATGATCTTTTCCAGCTGGGGTGTTCAGGACGGGCAGGTCGCCGACCACATCGCGACGGTCAGCGACTTGCCCGGAAGTCGGGCGGTGTCGACGGGCGTGAGACCGGCCTCGGCAAGCCAGTCGGCGACCTCGCCATCGGCGAAGCCGAGCCGGCGATGGGCATGGTCCCGTCGCAGCACTTCGACCTCGTGCGGCGCGAAATCGACGATCACCATGCGGCCGCCGGGTCGCAGCACGCGGCGCGCCTCGGCGATGGCGGCGGCGGGATCGTCGGCGAAATGCAGCACCTGGTGGAAGGTGACCGCGTCGAAGGCCGGCGCCGGCCAGGGCAGACGATACATGTCGCCATGGCGGACATAGACGTTGGACAGCCCGACGCGCGCGAGGTTCGACCGGGCCACCGAGAGCATCTCGTGCGAGAGGTCGACCCCGACGCCGTCGACCCCGCGGGCCCCGTAGAGTTCGAGGATCCGCCCGGTGCCGGTACCGACGTCAAGGAGATCGTGAAGCCCGTCGGGGGGCAACATGTCGAGCAGGCGCGACTCGACTTGAAGGTCGTCGACCTGAAGCGAGCGGATCTCGTCCCAGTGCGCCGCATTCGCCCGGAAATAGCCCTGTGCCGCCGCCGCGCGTGCGCGTCGCACGCCCTGCAACCGCTCGCGGTCCTGGACCAGGGCGGTATCCGCGCCCGGCAGCCGCGCGACGATGTCATGGGCCAGATGCGCCGCCGCGCCATCCCGCGCCAGACGGTGGAACACCCAGCTGCCCTCGGGCAGGCGCTCGAGCAGCCCCGCATCGACGAGTTGCTTGAGATGCCGCGACACGCGCGGCTGGCTCTGGCCCAGGATCTGGACGAGCTCGGACACCGTCCACTCCCCCTCGGCGCATAACGCGAGAAGTCGCAGCCGGGTCTGCTCGGCGACGGCGCGCAGGGCGAGGAGAAGCTGGTCCATCGACATCCAGAAAGAACGATATGCGCAAATCTTTATATGGAGATTGGATCGGATGCAAGTGACCTTTGCGGAAACTCAATGCCTCAAGACTCGCCCGGCGGGGCCGGCCTGTGGTAGCGCTTCGCGACGATGAAGACGTCGCCGCGCCCCGTCCAACGCAATCCGCGCCGGGCATGCGTCAGGCCCCGCCTTCGTTGCAGGCAACCTTCCGGGCAGGCCGTATTTTCGCGCCCCCGCAACGCGACGCGGACGAGACCTCAGATGCCCAGCAGTTCCCCGCTTTTCAGCCTGCTCCGGCGCGGCGCCGTGGGCATCGCCCTGTTCGGGCTGGCCGCCTGCGTCAACCCGGCCGACGAGCCCACCTATGCGTCCGCGGCGGATCCGATCGAGCCCTTCAACCGTTACATGTTCGAACTCAACCGCGTCGGCGACGAGTTCCTGGGCAAGCCCGTGGCGAACATCTATCGCGGTACCGTCCCTGACCCGGCGCGCGAATCGGTCACCAATGCGCTCGCCAATCTGCGCCTTCCCTGGACCGCGGTGAACGGGGTGCTCCAGGGCGAGTTCGCGCGCGCCGGCACCGCGATCGCGCGGTTCGCACTGAACTCCACCTTCGGCTTCTTCGGCCTGTTCGACATGGCGAAGGATGTCGGGCTCGCACACCACGACGAGGATTTCGGTCAGACGCTGGGCGCCTGGGGCGCGAGCGGCGACCCCTATCTCATGTTGCCGGTCTTCGGTCCCTCCACCCCGCGGGACACGGTCGGGATGATCGTCGATCGCACCGTCGACCCGGTCACCGTCATCGCCCAGGGCGGGGCCGGCTCGGGACGCGGAAACGGCTTCACGACAGCGCGCTCCGCGGCGGGCTTCGTCGCGGGTCGCGAGCGGACGCTCGAGGCGCTGGCCGAACTCGAGCGCGGTCAGGACTATTACGCGGCGGTTCGCAGCGCCTACCGGCAACGTCGAGCCGTCGACATCCGGAACGAGGAATCGACCGGCACGACCGTGCCGCGGCGCTTCCGCTTCGGCGCCGACGTGGATTGATCGGGCGATGCGGAACACGCTGACAAGGCGCCGCGCGGGCGGCGTCGCGGTGATGGGTCTTTTCGCCCTCTGCCGTCTGCCTTCGGCGTCGGCGAGCACCCGGGTCGCGAGAGACGCCGGACACTTCGTCTCCAGCATCGCCCAGGAGGCCATCGACGAGTTGGCTTCGACGGCACTGGACGAGGGCGAGCGCCTCCGCCGGTTCCGCCGCCTCTTCGCCGAAGGGTTCGACATCCCGCTGATCGCGCGCTTCGTCCTGGGACGATACTGGCGCCAGGCGACGGATGCCGAACGCGCCGAGTATCTGAAACTCTTCGACGAACTCGTGGTCCAGACCTACGCCCGGCGCTTCAACGAATTCAACGCCGCCCGGTTGCGTGTCCTGTCGGTCAGTCGGCCGAACGAGGACAACGACGTCATCGTCGCCGTCGAGGGCGCGCTCCAGGGCAAGCCGCCGGTGCGCATGGACGTCCGGGTCCGTCAAGGCGCCGCGCAGTTCAAGATCATCGACCTGTCGATCGAGGGCATCTCGATGGCGGTGACCCAGCGCGACGAGTTTTCCTCGGTGATCCAGCGCGGTGGCGGCCGCATCGAGGCCCTCCTCGCCTCCCTGCGCGACAAGACCGGCCAGCGCTGAAGCCAATCGACCGGATGCGCGGAATACCGCGCAGGGGCCATGCGTTCGCCATCGAACCGCCATCGACCTGCGGGATGTCTCCATGGCGGCCTCGCATCGTGACCATCCGCCAGCGCAGGTGAGGCATGACGCCGCAGCGGCGAACCATTCGCCGAATCGGGCGTAATCTCTCCGGCATGGAAAGGGCCAGATGAGACAGACGAAATTCAAAGGCAACGTCTTCGTTGCCAATCTTCCCCATGGCTTCACGGACGAAGAGCTCGCCCAGCTTTTCGACGCCCATGGGATCGTGCTCGGCGCCTTCCTGGCGCGCGACGCGACGACGCGAGGGACCAAGGGGTGCGGCCTCGTCAATATCGCACCGCCGCGTGCCGCCGAGGCGGCGATCGCCGCGCTCAACGGCAGCACGGTGGGCGGTCGCAAGATCGAGGTGCGTCTCGCCACGCCCGGCATGGCAATCACGATTCCGCGGCCGGCGCGCGCGCCGGTTGCGCCGGGCCGGGCCGAACCGCGCGCCGACGACGCCCCTTATCCGCTGCGCGCCCCGCGCGCGGCACCGCGTCCGGTCGTCGTCGAATACCGCAACCGCTTCAAATCCCTGACGCTGGACCGGCGCTAGGGCGCCGGTCCCTCGCCCGCGGTCAGTGGGTGAGCTTCTTGTACTTGATGCGGTGCGGTTGCTCCGCTTCGGAGCCCAGCCGCCGCTTCCGGTCGGCTTCGTAATCCTGGTAGTTGCCTTCGAACCAGACGACCTGGCTGTCGCCCTCGAAGGCCAGGATATGGGTCGCGATCCGATCCAGGAACCAACGGTCGTGGCTGATGATGACGGCGCAGCCCGGAAAACTGCTCAGGCCTTCTTCGAGCGCACGCAGCGTGTCGACATCGAGGTCGTTGGTCGGTTCGTCGAGCAGCAGCAGGTTGCAGCCGGTCTTCAGGATCTTGGCGAGATGCACGCGGTTGCGCTCTCCACCCGACAGCACACCGACCTTCTTCTGCTGATCGTTTCCGGAGAAGTTGAACTGCGCGACATAGGCCCGGCTCTGCATGCGCCGGCCGCCGATCTCGACATCGGGACCGCCGCCCGTGATCTCCTCCCAGACGCTCTTGTTGGCATCGAGCGTGTCGCGGCTCTGGTCGACATAGCCGATCTTGACCGTGTCGCCGACGCGGAGCACCCCCGCATCGGGCTTTTCCTGGCCGGTGATCATGCGGAACAGCGTCGTCTTGCCGGCGCCGTTCGGGCCGATCACGCCGACGATGCCGCCCGGCGGCAGTTTGAAATCCAGCCCGTCGATGAGCAGGCGATCGCCGAAGGCCTTGCGCAGCCCCTCGGCCTCGACCACCACGTTGCCCAGGCGCGGCCCGGGCGCGATGGCGATCGACATCTCCTCGGGCGCCTTGTCCTTCGCCTCGGCGAGCAGGTTCTCGTAGGCGGTGATGCGGGCCTTGGACTTCGCCTGCCGCGCCTTGGGGCTGGCCTGGATCCATTCGAGCTCGCGTTCCAGCGTCTTCTGGCGCTTGCTCTCGGTCTTCTCCTCCAGCGAGAGGCGTTTCTTCTTCTGTCCAAGCCAGGACGAATAATTGCCTTCCCAGGGAATACCCTTGCCGCGATCGAGTTCGAGGATCCAGCCGGCGACATTGTCGAGGAAGTAGCGGTCGTGGGTCACGGCGACCACGGTGCCCGTGTATTCGTGCAGGAAACGCTCGAGCCACGCGACCGACTCGGCGTCAAGGTGGTTGGTCGGCTCGTCCAGCAGCAGCAGGTCGGGCTTCTGCAGCAGCAACCGGCACAGCGCCACGCGCCGGCGCTCGCCCCCCGACAGCTTCGTCACATCGGCATCGCCGGCGGGGCATCGCAAGGCGTCCATCGCGATATCGACGGTGCGCTCGAGATCCCAGGCGTTGGCCGCGTCGATCTTCTCCTGCAACTCCGCCTGCTCGGCGATCAACGCGTTCATCTCGTCCTCGTCGGTCACCTCGCCGAGAAGGTTCGAGACCTCGTTGAAGCGGTCGAGCATCGTCTTGACCGGCCCCATCCCCTCCAGAATGTTCTCGTAGACGGTCTTCTTCGGATCGAGCTGCGGTTCTTGCTGCAGGTATCCGACCGTCGCGCCCTCGGCGACGAAGCTCTCGCCCGCGACGTCCTTGTCGAGACCGGCCATGATCTTGAGCAGCGTGGACTTGCCGGCGCCGTTGAGGCCGAGCACGCCGATCTTCGCCCCGGGCAGGAAGGACAGCCAGATATCCTCGAGGATCTTCTTGCCGCCCGGATAGACCTTGGAAAGGCCCTTCATAACGTAGACGTATTGATACGACGCCATGGACGGCACCTGCCTTCTGGACGGAACGGATCCCCGTGTTTAACCGTCACGCCGCTCGCATGCCAGAGCGGTGTTCGGCCGCCTGCCGTCGACCGGCTCGGTACCCGCTCAGCGCAGGCTCTCCAGCAGGCGTGCCGCCTCGTCGCGTCCCGGAAAGGGACGCGCGGCAGCGAGAGTCTCGCCGAGCAACCGGCGCGCCTCGTCGCGCTCGCCGATGCCGGCCAGCGCCGCCGCGAGATGGTACCGGATCTGTCCGGATTCCGGCGCGCCAGCCGCCGCCTGGCGCAGCAGGACGATGCCGCGCGCCGGGTCGCCCGACTGCGTCAGGATCCAGCCATAGGTATCCGCGACATTGGGATCGCTCGGGGCCAGGGCATGGGCCCGCGCCGCGAGATCGCGCGCCCGGCCATCTTGCCGCTGCGCATAGAGCCACGCGAGATTGTTGAGCGCGATCACCTCGCCGGGCGCGAGGCGCAGCACGGCCTCCAGCTCGACGATCGCCTCCGCGTCACGGCGGGTTTCGGTGAGCAGCGCCGCGAGCGCATGCCGCAGCGCCAGGTCGCGCGGAAACCGCTCCAGCCACGCGCGGGCGAAGCCGATCGCGTCCTCCGGCGGTTCGCCGCCGCGAAGACGGGCGACGAAGGCACGCAGCGCAGCCTCCCCGCCCGCCCCTTTCGTGAGCGCCGCCTCGTAGGCACGCCGCGCCGCGGCATGGTCGCCGGCCCCGAGATGCAGGTCGCCGACCACGATGTCGCCCGGCGGCGCCGCGGGATGCAGCCCGCGCAGCCTCTCGACGACGCGCATCGCCTCTGCCCGTCCCGACTGCCGCAATTCGAGCGCCACACGCTCGGTCCATGGGCCCAGGGCGCCAGGCTGGAGACGGATCGCCTCGTCGAGCGCCGTACGCGCGCCGCCGATGTCGCCGGACACGCGCAATGCCTCGGCGAGGCGCAGCTGCGGAAGCGCCTGGCCCGGCGCGAGCGTAGCCGCGCGCCGGAACATGGAGGCCGCGCTCACCGGATCCTTCCCCGCGAGATGCACCCGACCCATCAGCTCGGCCCCACGCGGATCCTGGGGTGCCGCGTCGAAGGCGCCACGCGCGACCACCAGGGCCTTGTCGCCATCGCCACGCCCGATCAGCAATTCGGCGAGCGCGATCCGCGGCGCCATCGCCCGCTCGTCGGTCGTGATCGCCCGCTCGAGCCATTGCTGGGCGCGTGGCGCGGCGCCGCGTCGTAACTCGATCCCCGCCAGCCCCATCATCGTCTCGACGCTGCGGGGTGTCGCTTCCAGTTGCCGGGACAGCAGCGCGACCGCCTCGTCGAATCGACCGACGGTCGCAAGCCCGCCGGCGAGTTGTGCGCTCGCGGGACGGAAGCCTGGCGCGATGCGCAGCGCCTCGCGGAAAGCGGCCTCCGACTCCTCCGCCTGCCCCTCCGCCTGCGCGATCAACCCGAGATAGAAGGCCGGGATCGGACTGTCCTTGAGGCGCTCCCGCAGCCCGTCGACGATCACGCGCGCGCGATCGGTGCGGCCGTCGCGGATCAGGGTGAGCACAAGCAGGTTTCCGGCATCGCCCATACGCGGATCGCGCGCAAGCGCGGCCTCCAATTGCTGCAGACCCAGGTCGCGATGCCCCGCGCCGAGATTGCTCGCGCCCAGATTGGCCTGGACGCCACCATTCGAGGGATCGATGCGCGTGGCCTCCTCGAGGACCTGCGTCGCCTCCTCGAACCGGCGCAGACGCATGAACACCTCGCCGAGCAGCGCGAGATAGCCGGCATCGCCGCTTCCCGCCTGCCGGACGGGCAACAGGGTCTGCAGCGCGCGCTCGCCCTCGCCCCGGCGCAGCAGCAGTGCCGCGAGCAGCCGGCGCGCAGGAACATGGCCTGGTCGCGCGCTCACGACCTGGTTGACGTCGCTTTCGGCCTGCTGCGGGCGCCCGATATTCACGTTGACGATCGCCGAGAGGAACTGGCCCGCTGGGAAGGACTGCACGAAACTCGTGATCTGCTGCAGGGTCTCGGACGCCTTCGCGCTGTCGCCGGTCTGCGCGAGGACCAGGGCGCGCAGATAAAGCCCGTGCGGATGCTTCGCGTTGATCTGCAGGATCGCGTCCGACTCCGCGCGCACATCCTCGACCCGCCCCTCCGCGATCGCGAGTTCGGCGCGCGCGACGCGCGCGGCGACGTGACGCGGTGCGAGTTCGACGGCCCGATCGAAGGCCGCGCGCGCGCCGCCTGCATCGCCGCTCCCGCGCAGGGCATCGCCCCGCAGGACGAGCGCATCCGCATTGCCCGGCTCCAGCGCAAGCGCCGCCTCGGCCTGCGTCAGCGCCGCGCGCGCATCGCGCCGCGCAAGCGCGGAGCGGCCGAGACCGACATGGGCCGCCGCGACCGGCGCGATGACCAGGGCTTCGCGCAGCACCCGCTCGGCGGCCTCGTTCTGCCGCAGACCGGTATGCGCCGCGGCCCGGAGCACGCGCAGCTTCGCTTCCAACGCCGGCGGCCGGTTCCCGGGCCGGATATCGGCAAGCAGCTTGTCGAATTTCTGCTGCTGCAGGAGCACCGTCCCGTAATCGGCCAGAACGCGCTCAGCCGGGAAACCGCCGGCGATCGCCTGCTGCAGATCCTTTTCCGCAGCCGCCAGATCGCCCATGCGGAAATTCACCATCCCGAGTTCGTAGCGCGCCTCGAGATTTGAGGGATCGTGACGCACCGCGTTGCGCAGATGAATCTGCGCCGTGCGCAGGTCACCGGCGTCGAGCGCCCGGCGTGCCTCCCCATAGGCCTTCTCGGATCGCGGATCGAAGGGCCCGTTCGCCGCCGCGCCGGCGGCGCCGGCCAGAAGAAGGATCGAGACGATCGCCGTTGGAAATGTCGGGCAGCGCATGAGGTCGCTCCTTGTCGGTACGGTCTGGGGGATGCGAGACGCGAGATCGGC
Source organism: uncultured Rhodospirillales bacterium (assembly GCA_903860935.1). GTDB lineage: Bacteria > Pseudomonadota > Alphaproteobacteria > CACIAM-22H2 > CACIAM-22H2 > CAIOSQ01. Next base: position 16,934 of record CAIOSQ010000245.1, read on the forward strand.
TCAAGGCCGGATGTTGAGGTTGCGCATCTGCTCGTAGAGCGTGGGCCGGCTCACGCCGAGCAGCCGGGCCGCACGGGCCACGTTGCCCTGCTCGCGCAGCAGCGCCCTGTGAATCACGTCGCGCTCCGCACGGTCGCGCGCACCGCGCAGGTCGAGCGTCTCGCCCGCGCGTGCGGCCGGCGGCGCGAGGTCGAGATCCGCCGCGGTGAGGAGCGATCCGTCCGCCATGATGACCGCGCGCTTGATGCGGTTCTCCAACTCGCGGACGTTGCCCGGCCAGTCGTGGTGGAGCACCGCATCGGCGGCATCTGGGGCGAGGCCGCGGATCGCACGCCCATGGTCGCGATTGAACATGGCGATGAAATGCGCGACGAGCAGCGGTACGTCGCCGCCGCGTGCGCGCAGCGGCGGGATGTCGATGCGGACCTCGTTGAGGCGATAGAACAGATCCTCGCGAAAACGTCCGTCGCGCATCCGCGCCGCGAGATCCTGGTGGGTGGCCGCGACGATCCTGACGTCTACCGGTATCTGCTGGCGTCCCCCGACCCGTTCGATCGTCCGATCCTGGAGGAAGCGCAGCAGCTTGGCCTGAAGTCCGATCGGCAGATCGCCGATCTCGTCGAGGAAGAGCGTGCCGCGATGCGCGACCTCCACCTTGCCGATCGCCTGGCGTATCGCTCCGGTGAAGGAGCCTTTTTCGTGACCGAACAATTCGCTCTCGAGCAGCGCCTCCGGGATCGCCGCGCAGTTCAGCGCGACAAAGGCGCGCGCCGCGCGCGGACTGCGCGCATGGATGGCACGCGCGAGCACGTCCTTACCGGTCCCGCTCTCGCCCAGGAGAAGGACGCTCACCGCCGTCGGCGCGACCTTCTCGATGTCGCGGCAGACGCGCAGCATCGCCGGATCGCTGCTGACCAGCCCTGGAACCGCCTCCTCCAGACGTGCAGCCGACCGCCGCCGCTCGCTCTCCAGCGCGTGGACATGAAAGGCGCGCGCCACGATCGTCGACAGCACGTCGATGTCGACGGGCTTGGGATAGACGTCATGAGCGCCGGCCGCGATGGCCGCGATCGCGTTGGCGCGCTCCTCGTTGCCGCTCGACACGATCACCTTCGTGCCCGGCGCGAAGGCGAGTATCTCGGTCAGGCAACGCAGTCCCTCGGACGCGCCGGCGCGGTCCGGCGGCAGGCCGAGATCGAGGATGACGATCGGCACCGGATCCTCGCGGAACTTCTCCAGCGCGCTCTCGCGATCGCCCGCGACCTCGACCTGATAGGCATCGAGGGCCCAGCGCAGCTGCGTCTGCAGCCCCGGATCGTCCTCGACAAGCAGCAGTACGGGCTTGGCCATGCTCAGCGCTCCTCCACGCGCGGCAAGGAGACGATCGCCGTCGTTCCCTTCCCGGGCAGACTGTCGACGGTCAACGCCGCCCCCATCTCGGCGAGCAGCGCGCGCGCCTGGAACGCGCCAAGCCCCGAGCCGGCCGCCTTGGTGCTACGGAAAGGCTCGAACAGGCCATCGCGCAGAAAGGCCGGATCCATGCCGCGTCCGCGATCCGCGACGACGATCGCGACACGATCCCCACGCGGCTCGACGCCGATCTCGACGGGAGCGTCGCCGTCGGTCGCCTCGACGGCGTTCTTCACCAGATGCCCGAGCGCCGTGGACAATCCCGACGGATCCCCCAGTGCTCTGACGCCAGAACCGCCACCGCGACGGACGACCCGCTCCGGCGGCCATGCCGCGACGAGCGCGTCCAAGGTCGTGTCGACGTCGAAGGGAACCCGCCGCGCCTCGGAGTCCACGCACGCGCCGGCATCTCCGGCCGACACGGCCTCGTCCTTGCGCAGATCCGCGATCAGACCTTCCATCCGCGACGCGAGACCGCGCAACGTCGCGAAGAGATCCGCCGTGAATTCTGGCTTCCCGGCGTGTCGGTCGGCATTGTGCAAAAGAAGCTGGATCTGGCTGGCCATGGTCTTCACGTCGTGGACGACGAAAGCGAAGCGGCGGTTGAACCCGTCGATCTGGCGCGCCGTCGCGATCTGGCGTGCCGCCGCATCCTCAGCAAGGTAGCTCGACACCTGGCGCGCCGCGGTCGTCAGGAGGGCGTAATCCTCCCAGCCGAGTTCGCGCGGCGCGCGGGGCGCTTCCAGCGCGATGAATCCGCGAACCCCACGATGCGCGAGCGGGACAACGAGCCATGCACGCGCGACCACCGCCGCCAGATCCGAGGCACGCGCAGCGAGCACGGTGACCGCCGCCGCGCCATCCAGCGGCTCGGTGCGCGCGAGAAGGCCAGCGACATCGGCGACCGAGGCGGCGCGCGCGCCTTCCGGGACCGGCATGTTCCACGCGGCCGCAAGCAAAAGCGCCGACGGTTCGCCGTCGGCGACCCAGACCGCGCCGCCCGGGCTGTCCGCGATGTCGGCGATCGCCTTCAAGCTGCGCATCGGCAGCGTGTCGGCGCTGTCCTCCGGGGCCAGACGCGCGATGAACCGAAGCCACTCGCGTCGCCAGTCGTAGCGATAGGTGAAGAAATGACGCGCGATGAAATTCCGCAGGGTCGATCTGGCCCAGCCCGACATCGCCACGACGGTCGCGCCGAGCGTGCCCGCCGCGACCGCGAGGATCTGAAGAAAGGCGCCAAGTGTCCCGCCCCCCGTTCCGAGATACGTACCCGCAAGCGCCGCGCCGACGAGCACGAGCCCGGCGGAGAGCACGATCGTGGAGTGAAAGACCACGTCGCGCGAGACATGCAGGCCAAGTCGCCACAACGGATCGCGCGCCGCCGTCGCGAGGATAAGCGGTGCCGCGAGCGCATCGACGGCACCGCGCGCGATCCACAGCTGCGCTTCCAGACCGCCGCGCAGGATCAAAGCCACGTGGAGGGCGAAATCATAGGCGAAGATCGCAAGCAGCCCTGCGGCCCCGAACTTCATGGACCATCGCCGCTCCGGAGCGGCATTGCGCGCGATGTTCTCGACGCAGGCCGCGCCGAATATCGTCGCGGCCAGGGATGCCAGCCCTGTCATGCTCCCGGATCCGACGAGGATCGAGAGGGTCCATGCGACGAAGATTGCAGCACCGGCGACCTCGAAGCCGCGCCCCCATCGCGTGCCGGAAAACCCCCTCCGGATCAGCAACAGCAGGAACCCGGTCAGCCCGAGTGCGCGGAGCATCTCCAACGCTGCAAGGCGGCGCGATCCGAGCGCCGGCTCCGGTCCCCACGCGATCGCAGCGGCCCAACCCGCGACCGCGAGCGCGGCCAACGCGAGTGCGCCGCGCACGGCGTGCGCCGGGCGTCCCGCGAGAAGAACGGCCGCGAGGCCCGCATAGGCGATCGCGCAGACCATGTGACTCCATTGCGCGATCGTCATGTCCGTCAGCGTGCGCCGCTCTGGAACAGGACCACGCGCAATGTCTGCAGAAGGATGACGAGATCGAGGAGGATGCTCGCGTTCTTCACGTAATAGAGGTCGAAGGCGAGCTTCTCTCGGGCATCTTCCAGCGACGCCCCATAGGGGTAGTTGATCTGCGCCCAGCCGGTGATCCCCGGCTTCACACGATGACGTTCGGCGTAGAACGGCAACGCCGCCTCGAGTTCGTGTACGAAAACCGGACGCTCTGGCCGCGGACCGACGAAGCTCATGTCGCCCGCGAGAACATTGAAGACCTGCGGCACTTCGTCCAGGCGCGTCGCGCGGAGAATGCGGCCGATCGCAGTGACGCGCGGATCCGCCATCGACGCCCAGCGCGGCCCGGACGCCTCCGCGTCGACGCGCATCGACCGGAACTTCACCAGCGTGAATGGCTTGCCACCGAGCCCGGACCGCTCTTGGCGATAGAAGATGGGTCCCGGCCCCTCCAGGCGGATCGCCAGCGCCGCGAGCGCAAGAAGCGGCGCCGTCAGCAGAAGCGTTGCCGTGCTCGCGACGATGTCGAAAGCCCGCTTAGCAACATGAAACGCCTCGCCGCGCGCGAAACCGCTCGCGAAGACGAACCACTCTGCCGTGGCGGTCCACGTGTCGACATAGCCGATCTCCTCTTCTAGGAACCGCGTGTCGTCGCGGATACGCAAGCCCTCGGTCTTGCAGCGGAGGAGCTCGACCATGGGAATGGCGCTTGGATCGTCGCTCGCGACCACGATCTCGTCGACCGCAAGACGGCGCGCGACGGGAAGCAGGCCACCCTCCGCCGCGACATCTTCGATCCATGGCACCGACATCGCAGCCGGTCCCGGCGTGTCGCCGGCCGCGACATGTGCGCGGATGGAGATCTCATGGGCCATCGTCCGCCCCACCAGCGCGCGCAGACGCATCGCCCGATGTCCCCGTCCGACCACGAGGATGTTGCGGCGCATCAGCGGCAGGCGGAAGCGATGGACGATCGCAAGCCTTGCCGCGAAAGCGGCGGCGTGGGCCGACATCACGGTCAGGAAAAGTCCGACATGACCGCGCGCGCCGCCAACGGCGTCGAGGAGAAGAAACATCGGCAGATAGAAGGCAAGGAAATCGGCGATGCCCGCGACGAAGAGGCGCCGTGTGGCGATCTCGTCGCTGTACATCGCGTCGCGACCATAGAGTCCGAGTGCGAAGAGTACGAGCAGCGAAAACCCCGCGGCGGCACTCGAAATCACGACGAGTTCCGCTGGTGGCGATCGCTGCAGGATCAGCGAGGCTCCCGCGCCGTAGAAACCCGAGAGCCAGACGAAGTCCGAGGCCGCGAGCATCGATGCGCGACCAAGCGCCGGTTTTGCGACTGCCGCGTTGCCGCTCGTGAAACCCGGCATCCGCGCATCACGCGAAGGAATCGCGCGTCCGTCATCCATGGCTGCGTCTCCATCGATCGGGGAGGCCGGATAATGCGCGCACCGACGTTCGGAACATGTTTGCCGGAGGGGTTAGTCCCCATGGAAGGAAGTCTCGCGCGACGTTTTCAATATCCTCCCTCTCGTCGAACGCATCGTCCGAACGCGGCGCACCGCCGCTGCCGCGCCGCCCGCAGAGGAGAGCCCATGCTCATCGAAGCGAACACCATCCGTCACGTCACGACGATCGCCGCCGCGCTCGTCGCCCTCGCATCCTGCTCCGGAATCGGCAGCGGGCAGCCGGAGCTTCCGCCTGCCACGCAGCGCGTGGGCATGCCGGCCCCGGCGAGCCCCGACTACCTGATCGGCGCAAACGACAATCTCTCGGTCTATGTCTGGCGCAATCCGGATCTGACGATCTCGGTTCCCGTCCGTCCCGATGGGCGGATCTCGGTTCCCCTGATCGACGATCTGCAGGCGGCGGGAAAAACGCCGACTGCGCTCGCCCGCGACATCGAGAAACTCCTCGCGCGCTTCGTCCAGGATCCGATCGTGACGGTGATCGTCACCGGCTTCGTCGGTCCCTTCGCCCAGCAGGTGCGGGTCGTCGGCGAGGCCGCACGCCCTCAGGCGATACCCTTCCGCGAGAACATGACGCTGCTCGACGTGATGATCCAAGTCGGCGGATTGACGCCCTTTGCGGCCGGCAACCGCGCGCTGATCGTAAGGGGCGGCGCGCCGGACCCGAGTTACCGCGTCAGATTGTCCGACCTGCTCAAGGATGGCGACGTGTCGGCGAATGTCGACGTGCTTCCCGGCGACGTCGTGATCATTCCGCAATCCTGGTTCTGAGCGGCATCGGGATCCTGGCCATGGACGACCTACGCGCCATCATCCTCGGATATCTCGACGGTCTCTGGCGCCGCCGCTGGGCGGGCATGGCCGTCGCCTGGCTCGTCTGCGTCTGCGGATGGACCATCGTGGCCATGCTTCCCAAC
>CAIOSQ010000246.1 GCA_903860935.1 uncultured Rhodospirillales bacterium
CAGGTCGGCCGGCACCTTGACCAGCGAGCGCCGCGACACCACGGCGTACTCGGCGAAGGCCGAGACGCCGAGATGGTGGTGGATCGGTCGTCCGTCGCGTGCGATCCGTCGCCCGCCGCCCAGCATCTCTCCCGCGCCGTTGGCCTTGGCGGCGGGTTCGCAGAGCGCGGGCCGGCCTTCGGCGCACGGGGCACAGCAGCCGCAACTCGGCACGAAGACCAGCGCCACGCGGTCTCCGGGTGCGAGGTCCGCGACGCCATCTCCGAGGTCCTCGACCACGCCCGCAGCCTCGTGACCGAGCGCCATCGGCGTCGGGCGGGGACGATCGCCATTGATGACGGACAGGTCCGAATGACACAGGCCCGCCGCGGTGATGCGCACCAGCACCTCGCCGCGGCCCGGCGGTGCGAGGTCGATCTCGGCGATGGTCAGCGGGCGCGACAGCGCATAGGGGCGCGGCCTGCCCATCTCCTCGAGGATCGCGGCGCGAATCTTCATGTTCGTGTTCCTTCAATCCAGGCGAAAGCCGCGTGCGCGGACATAGGCGCCGAAATCGGTGCGCTGCGGTTCGGCGTAGTGGCGGGCTTTCTCCTCCGACCAGCCATAGGCGGGCGCGACCCCGAAACGCCCCGTGTCGCGCTGACGACGATAGGGATGGATCGCATGGCGTCGCGCGTCGTAGGCGTCGACATGGTCGCGCGCCGCGGTGTCGTCGAAGCGCTCGTGATGGACCGTGGTCGCGAGAGACAGGCGCGGGCTGAGGTTTCCCGGATTGGCCGGCCAGCCGAGCGTGAGTGCCGCGACGGGAAAGACGAGATCCGGCAGCCCCAGGAGTTCGCTCGCCGCCTGAGGCGCGTTGCGGATCTGACTGATCGGGCAGCAGCCAAGCCCGGCAGCTTCGGCTGCGGCGACCAGCCAGGCGAGGGCGATCGCCGCGTCCACGCTGGCATTGAAGAACGCGTCGAGATGGTCGTTGGCGAAGGAATGGCCACGCCAGGCGTGCACCTGTCGCTGGCGCCGATGGTTGCCGCAGGCGACGATCCAGACCGGCGCCGTGCCCATCCAGGCGTCGCCGCCGCAGAGTTCTGTCAGGCGCGCGCGCGTCGCGGCCGCGGTGACCACGACGAGGTCGCGCTGCTGCAGGTCGCTTTTGGTCGGCGCCGACAGGGCTGTGGCGCAGATCAGGTTGATCAGCCCAGGGTCGACCGGGCGGTCGGCGTAGGCGCGGATCACGCGATGGTCGGCGAGCCCCGCGATGCGCGCGCGCGCATTCGCGTCGGTCGGCGCAGCTTCAGCCAGCCCGTCGGCGTCGCCGAAACGGCGTGCGAGCGCGGCCGCGAGCGCGGCCGTGTCGGCTTCGGTCGTGGACATGGCGCTGGCCCTCAGACGCAGCGTCCGCCATCGACCTCGAGCGCCGCGCCGGTGATGAAACTGGCCTCCTCGGAGCAGAGATAGAGGGCTGCGTTGGCGATGTCCTCCGGCCGCGACAGCCGTCCGAGCGGGACGCTGGCCGTGAAGCGCGCGCGGTTCTCCGGCGTGTCGCCGCCCATGAAATCGGCCAGCATCGCGGTTTCGCCGGCGACCGGGCAGAGGCAATTGACGCGGATCCGATCGGGCGCGAATTCGACCGCCATCGATTTCGTCATGGTGATCGCCGCGCCTTTCGAGGCGTTGTAGACGGTCAGTCCGGGGCGCGGGCGCAGGCCGGCGGTGGAGGCGGTGTTGAGGATCACGCCCCCGCCCTGGCGGCGGAAGATCGGCACCACCGCCAACGCCGCCAGATAGATCGCCTTGACGTTGACCGCGAAGATCCGGTCGAAGGCGTCCTCGCCGACCGTCAGCATCGACTGGTTGCGGTGGGTGTAGCCGGCGTTGTTGACCATGATGTCGACGCGGCCGAAGGCTTCGGCCGCCGCCGCGACTAGCGCCTCGACCTCGGCGGCCTTGGCGACATCGGCGCGCCGGAAGATCGCGTCCGCGCCGGTGGCGCGGATCGCCGCCGCGACCCTCTCGCCATTGGCCACGTCGATGTCGTTGACGACGATCCGTGCGCCCTCGGCCGCGAAGCGCGTCGCCATGCCCTCGCCGAACCCGGAACCGGCGCCCGTGATGATCGCGACCTTGTCCTTGAGACGCATGGATCTGTCCTCCGCCGTGACGATGCCCGAAGGATCGCCGAGGCGAGCCACCGGCCGCAAGTTCCGGTTGGCGCGAGGCCCGCGCTGCGCGCATGATCGCGTCATGAGCGACGCGTCCTCTCACGACATCCGCACGCTGCCCGACCTGCTCGCGCTGTTCGGGCCCGTCAGCAGCCTTGCCGCGGTCAAGGCGATCCCGCGCCTCGACGCGCATTGCCGACGCTTCATCGCGCTGTCGCCGTTCCTCGTGATCGGTTCCGCGGATCGGGAGGGGCGCGCCGATACGAGCCCCAAGGGCGATCCGCCGGGTTTCGTGCGCGTGATCGACGACCGGACGATCGCGATCCCTGACCGTCCTGGGAATAATCGCCTCGATAGCTTGCGCAACATCGTCGAGAACCCGGACGTCGCGGTGATCTTCTTTGTTCCTGGCGTCGACGAGACGCTGCGCCTCAACGGCCGTGCGCGCCTCTCGACCGATCCTTCCCTGCTCGCGACGATGGCGGTGAACGGCCGGACCCCGGTCCTTGCGATCGTCGTCGAACTGCGCGAGGCCTATTTGCACTGCGCCAAGGCGCTCAAGCGCTCGCGACTCTGGGACCCGAAGGTCCAGGTCGAGCGGACGGAGCTTCCCAGCCTGGGCCGGATGATCCTGGATCAGGCGCGCTCGACCGAGGATGTCGCGGCGGTCGAGGCACGCATCGAGCAGGCCTATCGCGACAAGCTCTATTGACGGATCGGCCAGCCGATCCCTGACCATTCGTCGCCACCTGGAGCAAGACCATGCCCATCGCCGAAGACAAGATCATCGAAGCCCTGCGCAAGGACGGCAGCCTCGCCGACATCGCCCGCGCGATCGGCGCGGACGCGGCGGAACTGGTGTCCGCGCGCGATGCCCTGCTCGCGGAGCGCGCACGCATCACCGACATGCGCCTGCCCGCGGCGGTCCGCGGTCCGGTCGAGATCCTGCGCGACCGCAGCGGCATCCCGCATATCTGGGCCGGCGCCACCACCGACGTGTATTTCGGCCTCGGCTTCGCGATGGCGCAGGACCGGCTCTGGCAGATGGATCGCCTGCGGCGCCGCGCGCTCGGGCGTCAGGCGGAGATCCTCGGCCCGTCCTTCGTCGCGTCCGACAGCGCCCATCTCACCGTCGGCATCGATCTGATCGCCGCGCGCGAGCCGGCCTTGATAGATGGGCGCACATACGAGGTGCTCGCCGCCTTCGTCGCGGGCATCAATCGCGGCATCGAGGCGATGGGCGCGCGGCTGCCGATCGAGTTCGCGCTTCTCGGCTACGCGCCGACCCCGTTCTCGGTGGGCGACGTCGTCGCGATCGCGCGCGGCATCTGGTGGTCGCTCAACGGCCGTATCGACAGATTGCTTGCCGCCGAATGCGCGCGCTTCTTTCCCGAGGCGCTGCGCAGCACCTTCCTGACGCCCGAGGCGTCGGAGAACCTGGTCCTGCCGGATGGCGGTACGCTCGCGGCCGGCAGCGACGGCGACACCGGCTCGAACAACTGGGCGATCGCCGGACGGTGCACGGCGAGCGGCAAGCCGATCCTCGCAGGCGATCCGCACCAGCCCTTTTGGGTGCCGTCGAGCTGGTACGAATACGCCGTGCACGGGCCGGAGGACGACGCGGCCGGCGCCGGGCATCCGGGCTTTCCCGGCATGTGGTGGGGCTCGAACGGGACCGTCGCCTGGGCGATCACGAACAACATGGCTTCGACGCGCGACCTCTATCGCGAGCATGTCGATCCCTCCGATGCCGGCCGATACCGCGACGGCGACGTCTGGCGCCGCTTCGAGACGCGCAGCGTTGAGATCCCGGTGCGCGGCGCGGCGTCCAGGTCGCTCGATATCAGGTCCACGACGCGTGGACCGGTCGTGAACGCCCTGCTGCCCGCCTTCGAGGAGCAGGGTGATCCGCCGCTGTCGCTGCGTTGGGTCGGCCATGAGCATCTCGACGATCTGCGGGCGAGCATCGCGGTGTCGCGCGCCAGGGACTGGCGCGGTTTCCGCGACGCGCTGCGGGACTGGTCGGTCGCTGTCTTCAACTTCGTCTACGCCGACGCGGACGGGAATGTCGGCTATCAGATGGCCGGGCGGATGCCGGTGCGCGGGCGGATCCATTCCGGCTTCCGCGACGCCGCCGAGCCGGCCGATCGCTGGACCGGCTATATCCCCTTCGAGGGCATGCCGCACAGCTACAATCCCGGGCGCGGCTATGTCGCCTCGGCCAATCAGCGCATCGTTCCCGCGGACTACCCGCATCCCATCTACGGCGCCTATTCGCAGGGCCATCGCGGCATTCGCCTCGATCAGGCGCTGGGCGGCGTCTCGGCTGCGGAGGCGCCGGCCACCGTGGCGCTGCAGAACGACGTCAAGAGCGTGCGCGCCGAGCGTCTATGCGGCCATATCGTCGGCCTGCTCGCCGGATCGGGCGACGCGGATGCGACCCTGTTGGCCGGAGCGCTGGCGGGCTGGGATCACCGCCAGACCTGCGACAGCGACGCGCCGACGCTGTTCGAGACCTTCATGTTCCACTGGCAGCGGCGTGTCCTCGCCGAGCACGTGCCCGCGCGCTTGACCGACACGGCGATGCAGCAGACGGGGCTATGCACCGTCCTGCTGGAGCGGCCGGAACAGTCTTATTTCCAGACCGGAACGACCCGCGCGGTCGCGGTCGAGGTGGCGCGTCAGGCCGTCGCGACGCTCCGCGAGCGGCTTGGTCCGGATCGCGCGGGATGGCGTTGGGGCAAGATCCATCTTGCCCATTGGCGTCATCCGCTATCGGCGGAGGCCGTCGCCGACGCCTTCGATGTCGGCCCGGCGCCGGTCGATGGCGGTTCGCACACCGTCTGCAACACCGGCGGGGAGTTGCCGCCGCATGCGGCATCATCGGGTGCCGAGTACCGGATCGTCGTCGATTTCGCGGCACCGCTGTCGTTCCGCGCGGTCCAGAATATCGGCAATTCCGGTGTTCCGGGCAGCCCGCATTACCGCGACCAGTTCGACGACTGGTGCCACGGCGCCTATCACGTCGTCGAACTGCGCCGTGACCGGATCGATCCCGCGAGCACGGTGGTCCTGGCGCCGGAGTGATCCGGCCTCAGAACAGGTGAACCGCGTGAGGGGCCAGGAGGCCGATCGCCGTGAAGGCGGCGCCGATGCCTCCGAGCCCCAGCGCGACCACCGCGAGCACGGAGATACCGGTGATGATCATGGCCGAGGCCATGACGATCGCGATCTGGAACAGCGCCGACGCGACCTCGTAGTGGTGATGCGCGGCCGCCGCCGTGTCGCGCTTTTCCTCCGCCTTCTTCGCGCGCGCGGCCAGTTCCCTCCGGCCTTCCTGGGTTTCCGGCTCGGTGTCGTGGCGGTTCGCCGTGGCGCGCCACGCGGCGATCCGAGCCGCCGCGGCCGCGCGGATCTCCGCATCGGCGATTGCGGGGGCGGTCGTCTCCATGTCTTCGGCGGCCGTGCGCAGCGTCGTCATGCGGATCGTCTTCGCCTGGAAGAAGGCCCAGAGATTGGACGCTTCGATATTCTGCTGGATCGTGACGGTCTGGGCGGCCTTTCCCAGCGTCTCCGAGATCGCCAGCAGAAGCGCAAGCACCGAGATCAGAAGCGCGATCTTCTTGTTGCTGACGTCATGATGCCCGTGCCCGCCGCTCATGGGTCACTCTCCCCCGCGAATCGCCTTGTCGTGATCGGTGGGCTTACCGGTTTGGCGGATGCCGCGGCAAGAGGGGCTCGGGCCCCGATCGGGTCTCCAGGCTCGCGACACGACGGGATTTTATGATAAACCCCGGGACATGAACCCCATGAGAGCCCCAGCGCCGGACCTCAGCCCGACCGAGATCGCGTCGGCCGCGGGTCATGCCCTGAACAACGTTCTCGCCTACCTCTACGCGGCGTCGAGCTATCTCGACGATGGCGACGTCGATGCGGCACGTGCGCGCACCGCCATCGAGGACGCGTGTCACGGCGCGCGTTCCCTGTCCGCTGCGCTGTCGCTGCTCGGGATGACGCGGGACAATGTCGCCGACGTGCCTGCCTTCGGCCATGTCATCGATGCGACGACCCTCGACCGGGCACTCGAGGCGATCGGAGAGACGCTCGCTGTCGCTGGCGGTGCCCCCGATTTCGAGCGGGGTGCGTACGCGACGACGCTCGATGGTGACACGATCGGCGCCGTTCTTCTCTGCGGGGCGACGGCGTTGCGGCGGTCCGCAGGCGTGTCGTGCGTCCTGCGGCTTGGCCTGACGACGGTGCCTGCGGCGGAACCGGGCGCGTCGCGCCTTGCGATACGGCTCTGGGCGACGCTGCCCTCGGGGGAGGCGCCGCCGCGGCGGACGAGCCACGGCCCCTGCGAACTGGCGCTGTCCCATGTCGCGCCGATCCTGCCCACGCTCGACGCGGCGCTCTTCCAGGACGGTGATGGCGCGATCGAACTGGCGATCGACCTGCGTATCCAGGCCGACATGTCCGAAACGGCCGGAGCGCCGCGATGAGCGGTGCCGATTCGCCCGCCGTACTGGTCGTGGAAGACGACCCGACGATCCAGGCGATGATCGCGCGGTGTCTGAAGCTCTACGGGTATCGCGTGCGGACCGCGCTGCGACGTGAGGATATCTTCGGCGCGGTGGATGGCCGGAACTGCGCGGCGATCGTCCTCGACCTTGGGCTGCCCGGCGACGATGGCGTCGAGATCGCGCGCGCCCTGCGGCTCCGCAGCGAGATCCCCATCCTCATGCTGACGGGCCGCGCCGGCATCCATGAACGCGTCGCAGGGCTCGAGGCCGGCGCCGACGACTACATCGTGAAGCCTTTCGCCGATGAGGAACTCGTCGCGCGGCTCCGCGCCGTCCTGCGTCGCGCGCCGCGCGCCGCAGCGCGCATGGCCACGCCGCAAACGCTGCGCATCGGCCAGTCGGTGATCGCTTTCGAGACGCGCGAGATCGTCGGTCCAGCCGGACGGCAGCGCCTGACCGAGCAAGAACTGAGCCTGTTGCGCGCGCTGGCCGACAGCGATGGGGTGCTGGGCCGTGCCGCGGCCTATCGCTTCGTGTTCCAGCGCGACTGGGAGCCGAGCGACCGGGCGCTCGACGTCCATGTCGCCAATCTGCGCCGCAAGTTCAAATTGGCGGGCGGGGACCCCGAGGCGATCGCGACCTTGCGTGGACAGGGTTATCAACTGCGCGGCGCGGTCGCCGTTCCTCCTGGCGCCGGGACCTGACGCGACCATCGCTTCACCAAACTTAACGGGTCTATCTGGCGGGCATGGCGTAGATGGAATTCGCGCCGATGCCCGGGAAGGGTGCCGTGCGACATGTCCAAGGCGTGGGAAGGACGACGCATATGCTCCCCTGGGTGATGCGACCGGTCTCGATGTCGATCAAGGCGTTGCGTCTTGTCGCTGCGGCGATCGTGCTGGCGGGTCTCGCGCTTGTCTGGGGCACCGTCATCGTGTCCCAGCGCATGAACTACGAGGACAGCGTCCGCGCGGGGGAAACGGAGACCCGTCTCCTGGCCGCGACCTTCGCCGAGCACGCGGAGGCGACCATCCGGCTGATCGACACCGCGTCGATCATGCTGGCGCAGGCCTGGACCACGGATCGCGCCGGTTTCGACGCGACGGTCGCGAACTGGAGCACCAATCTCGCGCATCTCGCCTTGCAGGTGGCGGTCGCCGATCGCGACGCGGTCGTGGCCTACAGCAATCTCGGTACGCCGACGTCGATCGTGAACCTCTCCGATCGCGAGCACATCCGCGTGCACCTCGACCGCGCGCATGACGGCATCTTCGTCTCGCGGCCTCTTATCGGGCGCGTGTCGCGCAAATGGTCGATCCAGTTCACGCGGGTGATCGAGCGCGAGGGCGAGATCGATGGGGTCATGGTGATTTCCCTCGACCCGGAGTATTTCCTCAATTTCTACAAGAGCCTTCCGCTCCAGGACTCGGCGATTGTGTCGATGGTGCGCCACACCGGCGAGTTGATGGTCCAGGCACCGGGAAACCGCGATCTCGGGACGATCGCCTCGGGCGTTCCCTTCCTCGCGGCCGAGGCGCCGCTCTATGGGAACTACGTCTCGGCCCTTGGGCCGGATCGCGTCGAGCGCATCAACGCGTATCACCGACTGCCTCAATACGGCCTGACGCTTACGGCCGGCGTTGCACTTGCGGAGGCTCTGGAGCCATTTCACGAGCAGCGCAGGATGCGTTTCCTGGCGGCGATCACGGTCAGCCTGACCCTTATCGCGATGGCGCTCCTCGCCTTGCGCGAGGTCGAGGCCGGGCGTCGGCGTACCCAGCGCCTCAGCATGGAGAACGAAGGGCTGGAGACGCGGGTCGCCGAACGCACGGCCGAACTCTTCCTCAGCCTCGAGAAGATCGAGAAGCTGAACATCTTCATGGAACGGCTGCTGCATTCAAGCCCGGCGGTCCTCTACACGCTCTCCTATCCGAAACTCGACCTGACATTCGTCAGCACCAATGTCGGCGAGAAGCTGGGCTGGTCGCCGACGGACTTCCTCGGTGATCGCGGCCTTTGGAACCGCTGCATCCACCCCGAGGACCAGGAGCGCGCGGCGATCGACCTCGAGCGGCTCGCGCGCACAGGCACGCACAGCATGCGCCTGCGGTTCCGGGGAAAGGACGGCAAGTATGTCTGGATGAACCACGAGTTGAGCCTGGTGCGCGACGGCCATGGCAACGCCGTGGAGATCACCGGCGCCTTCTGGGACGTCAGCGCCCATGTCGTGCTGGAGCAGCAGCTGAACGAGCGCCAGAAG
>CAIOSQ010000247.1 GCA_903860935.1 uncultured Rhodospirillales bacterium
GGTCGGCGCCGCCTGAGGCCGTGCCGGGGCGGGCGCGGGTGGCGGTGGCGCCGGCGCCGGGACTGGTGGCGGAGGCGGCGCCGGCGTCGGCGCCGGAATGGCAACAGGCGCAGGCGACGGAGTCGGCCGCACCGGCTCCGGAGGCGGCGGTGGCGGTGCAGGCGGTGTCGCGGGCTGCGGCGGTTGGGGCTGCGGCGGCGGGGTCTGCGGCGGCGGGGTCTGCGGTGGAGTCTGTGGCGGTGGCGGTGGCGGTGGCGAGGATTGCGGAGGCGCAGGCGGCTGCGATGGCGGCGGCGGCGGCGGCGGAACCTGGGGACGCGGCGTCTCGGGCGCCTTGGGTGGCTCGGCATCCTGGAGGCGCGGCGTCTGCGGGGTCGCCTCGCTGGGCGGCGCGTTGGTGATGGCCGCCAGCGGCAACGCTTCGACGACGAGCGGCCGATCCTCGAGCGGTGGCGGCTTCATGAAATGCGGAAGGCCGAGGACCGCGAAGGCGAGCAGCACGACGTGCAAAGCGCCCGACGCGCCAGCGGCAATCCGCAGGCCATTGTCGGCCGGCTCGATCGAACTCGCCGCAGCCGCGGTCATCCCGGGCGCCCCTCCTTCGCTTCCCGCTCAGCGCGCAGGCGCGCCGGCGCGCGGTGCCGGCGTCTGCAGCGCCTCGGTCACCAGCGCCACTTTCGTGAACCCGCCGGCGCTGATCGTGCCCATCACCTCCATGACCCGGCCATAGGAGATGTTGCGGTCCGCGCGCACGAAGATCCGGCTATCCGGCTTGTTGCGCAGGATCGCCGAAAGCCGTGCGACGAGCCCCCCCTCGTCGATCTCCGAATCCTGGATGTAGAGTTTGTTCTGGGCCGTGATCGTGACGATCAACGGCTCGTCCTGACCGCGCGACTGCGCGGCCTGGGTGCTCGGCAGATCGACCTCGACGCTGGAAGTCAGAAGCGGCGCCGTGACCATGAAGATCACGAGCAGCACGAGCATGACGTCGACGAGCGGCGTCACGTTGATCTCGGCCACCAACGGACGACCGCCGCGGCGCCGTCCACGCGTTGCGGATGCGACCATCAGGGAGCCCGCCATGGGTCAGGCCTTCTCTTCGAGCTGGCGCGACAGGATGGCGTTGAACTCGTTCGAGAACGCCTCCAGCCGCCCCGCGTAACGCGCCAGTTCGCTGTTGATCTTATTGAAGGCGATGACCGCCGGAACGGCCGCGACCAGCCCGAGAGCCGTCGCGAACAACGCCTCCGCGATGCCCGGTGCCACGACGGCGAGCGACGTGTTCTTGCTCGCCGCGATGGCATGAAAGGCATTCATGATGCCCCACACCGTCCCGAAGAGGCCGATGAACGGCGCGGTCGACCCCACGGAGGCGAGGAAGCTCATGTAGCGCTCGAGCCGGTCCATCTCCCGTCCGAAGGTCACGCCCATCACGCGCTCGATCCGGCTCTGCAGGCCGGCACGCACCTGACTGACGCCGACCAGCCCCTTCGCCGCAGAGCGGCGCCACTCGCGCATCGCCGCCGCGAACATCGCCGTCATCGGACAGGGCGGCTGCTCGCCGACACGGTCGTAGAGATCGTCGAGAGAGCCTCCGGACCAGAACATGTCCTCGAAATCATCGGCCCGCGACTGCAGGCGACGGATCCGGACCAGCTTCTCGATGATGATCGCCCAGCTCCAGAACGAAGCCAGGATCAGGAGCACGATGACCGACTTCCCGATCAGATCCGCGTTGAGAAAAAGGCCCAGGAAGGACAGGTCTGCCACCGGCTTAGATCCGGCGGCGACGACGGCATCCACGGAACGATCCATGATCTCTAGCGCCTCTCTGCGTTGGCGGCGGAAAACTGGCTCGCGAATGCGGCGAGCGCATGGCGGATGGGCGGCGGCAAGCGGGACGGACGTCCGCTCGCCGCGACGCATGCGACGGTGACATCGAGTTCGGCCAGGAGCTCGTCCCGACGCAGGATGCGCTGACGCATACGGCAGGTGGCGCCGCCGACATCGGTCGCCTCGGTCGCCACCTCGATCGCATCGTCGAGACGCGCCGGCCTGAGATAGTCGCAGACACAACGCCGCACGGCGAAGGAGAGGCCGGACTCGGCGCGCAGCCGTCCCTGGTCGATGCCGAGAGTGCGCAGCAATTCCGTCCGCCCACGCTCGGCGAATTTCAGATAGTTCGCGTAATAGACGATGCCGGCTGCGTCGGTGTCTTCCCAGTAGACGCGCAGTGCAAGCCGATGCGGCGCGATGTCAGCCATCCTCGTCCTCCGCCTGCCCCGGACGCATCAACATGTCGAACTGACCAAGCCGCTCAGGCGCCGGCTCGAGCCCGAGATGCCGCCAGCCACGCTCGCCCAGCACACGGCCGCGCGGCGTGCGCATGACGAGACCGCACTGAATGAGAAAAGGCTCGATGACGTCTTCGAGCGTGTCGCGCTGCTCCGACAGGGCGGCCGCGAGGGTTTCGATGCCGACAGGGCCGCCGCCGTATATCTCGGCGATGCAGCGCAGATAGCGGCGATCCATCGCGTCGAGACCGAGCGCATCGACCTCGAGACGGTTGAGCGCCGCGTCCGCCGCCATGCGATCGACACGCCCGCCCCCGGCGACCGCAGCGAAATCGCGCACCCGCCGCAGCAGGCGCCCCGCGACCCGTGGCGTCCCGCGCGCGCGGCGGGCAATCTCCGCCGCGCCGTCGAGCGCAAGGTCGAGACCGAGCAGACCCGCGCCGCGCCGGACGATCGCCTCGAGCTCGTCGGGCTCGTAGAAATTGAGGCGCAGAGGAATGCCGAAGCGATCGCGCAGCGGCGTCGTGATCAACCCGGCGCGCGTCGTGGCCGCCACCAGCGTAAAGGGTGGCAGGTCGATTCGCACCGAGCGCGCCGCCGGCCCCTCGCCGATTATGAGGTCAAGTTGGAAATCCTCCATCGCCGGATAGAGGATCTCCTCGACGGCTGGCGACAGGCGGTGGATCTCGTCGATGAACAGCACGTCGCGCGGCTGCAGGTTGGTCAGGATGGCGGCGAGGTCGCCGGCGCGCGCGATCACCGGACCCGACGTCGCTCGGAACCCGACACCGAGTTCGCGCGCCACGATCTGTGCGAGGGTCGTCTTGCCGAGACCAGGCGGCCCGTGCAGCAGGACATGATCCAGCGCCTCGCCGCGGCTTCGCGCCGCGTCGACGAACACCCGGAGATTGGCCCGTACCTGACGCTGGCCGATGAATTCCTCCAGGCGCTGCGGACGCAGGCTGGCCTCGCCGAGGTCGTCCGGTCCAGCCTCCGGACCGACGCTGCGCGGCGCCTCCGGCAAGCCCGATTTCGGTCGCCGGCTCACCGCGCGAGTTCCTTGAGGCCGGCGGCGATGAGCGTCTCCGCCCGGGCATCCTCGCCGATGCGCGCCGCCACGCGGTCGATCGCCGCCAGTGCCTCGGGCCGACGATAGCCGAGATTGACGAGCGCCGAGACCGCATCCTCGATCGCGCCACCAGTACCGGCGGCACCGGGCGCAACGCGCAGGCCGGGCATGGCGGCGTAGGCGAGCCCAAGGGCCTCCACCTTGTCCTTGAGTTCGGAGGTGAGCCGGTTGGCGAGTTTCTGGCCGACCCCGTCGGCGCGCGTGATCATCGCGCGGTCACCGGCGGCGATCGCGCGGCCAAGTTCGGCTGGCGAAAGCGACGAGAGCAGCGACAATGCGACCTTCATCCCAACGCCCTGCACCGTCGTCAGCAGACGGAACCAGTCGCGCTCCTCGGCGGTCGCGAAGGCGTAGAGTTCGATCGCATCCTCGCGCATCACGGTCTCGACCATCAGCCGCGCCGAACCACCCGTGGTCAGGGCGGCCAATGTCCGCGACGAGGCGCGCACCAGATATCCCACCCCGCCCACGTCGATGATCGCACGATCCCGGTCGATCGTGTCGATGGTGCCGGTCAGGCGCGCGATCATGATCGTGCGGCTCCCGCATGCCAGCGCTGCCGCGTCTGGAGGTGGTGACCGTGGCACAGGGCAACGGCGAGCGCGTCGGCGGCGTCGGCCCCTGCGAGTTGGACACCTGGCAGGAGCCGCTGGACCATCGCCTGGATCTGCTGCTTGTCGGCGTGGCCGGCGCCGACCACCGA
>CAIOSQ010000248.1 GCA_903860935.1 uncultured Rhodospirillales bacterium
ATGAATGCCACACGCATGACGTGCTCCTTATCCTTTGCCCGGGTACCGTGCCCGCGGCGGGTCAATGGGCGAAGTCGAGCTCGCCGGTGTCGAGCGGCGCGAACATCGCCTCGATCGCCTCGTCCGAGACATCGTCGAGGCGCGCCGGCTGCCACGCCGGTGCGTGATCCTTGTCGACGAGCACGGCACGGATGCCTTCGTAGAAGTCATGTCCGACCATGCAGCGCTGGACGAGCCGGAACTCGCGCTTGAGACACTCCTCGAGTTCGTGGCGGTGATTGAGCTGGAGCACGCGAAGCGTCGCCTTGAGGCTGGTGGGGGATTTGCGCGCGAGGTCAGCCGCGGTCGCCGCCCCCCACTCGCCCTCGTGCTCGAGGGCGGCCAGGATGCCCGCAACCCGCGGCTCCGCGAAGGCTCGGTCGATGCGCGGCTTGAGAGTGGCCAGCGGCGCGGGACCGGGGTCGGCCGCATAGCGGTGGAGGGCGGCCTCCGGCGAGGTATGCGTGAGCGCGTCCAGCAGCGCCGGCAGATCGGCGGTGGGTACGAAATGGGTGGCAAGTCCGGCGAAAAGCGCATCCGCGGCCTTGATGCGCGCGCCGGTCAGCGCGAGATATGCGCCGATCTTGCCCGGCGCTCGATCCAGAAACCAGCTACCGCCGACATCGGGGAACAACCCGATCGCCGTCTCCGGCATCGCCATCATCGTGCGCTCGGTCACGACCCGGTAGCGGCCATGCACCGAGAGCCCGAGACCGCCGCCCATCGCGATCCCGTCGATCAGCGCGACATAGGGCTTCGCGTAGCGGTGGATCCGCTGATTGAGGCGGTACTCCTCGAAGAAGAACTCATAGGTCAGGACATCCGTTCCACGGCGTCCCGCCTCGTAGACCGCACGTACATCGCCCCCGGCGCAGAAGGCCTTTTCGCCGGCGCCCCGGATGGCAACGGCCTCGATCGCGTGGTCGTGGGCCCAGGACGCGAGCATCGGGTCCAGGTGCCGGATCATTCCCAGGGTGAGGGCGTTGAGGGCCCGGGGCCGGTCCAGGGTCACGATGCCCAGCCGCCCGACGCGCTCGAACCTGATTTCGTCGCCACCGGCTTCCGCCGCCCTGTCCTTCACCGTCATCGTCGTCAAGCTCCCAGGATCTTTCGCGCCACGATCAGCCGCATGATCTCGTTAGTCCCCTCGAGTATCTGGTGGACGCGCGTGTCGCGCACATAGCGCTCGACGGGGTAATCCCTGAGGTATCCGTAACCGCCATGGAGCTGCAGCGCCTGGTTGCAGATCTCGAAACCGGCATCGGTGGCGTAACGCTTCGCCATGGCGCAGAGCAGCGTCGCGTCGGATGCCTCGGCCTCGAGCGCGACAGCGGCCCGCCAGACCATCAGGCGCGCCGCCTCGAGTTCGGTGGCCATGTCGGCGAGCCGGAACTGCAGCGCCTGGAACTCCGCCAACGGCCGGCCGAACTGGTTCCGCACCCGAAGATGCGCGCGCGCATGGTCAAGGCAGGCCCGTGCCGCACCGAGCGAACAGGCGGCGATGTTGACACGACCGCCATCCAGCCCGCGCATGGCGAAGCCGAACCCCTCGCCTTCCCGCCCGAGAAGATTGGTCACTGGGACCCGCGCGTCCTCGAAGATGAGCATCGCCGTCGGCTGGGAATTCCAACCGAGCTTGCGCTCTTTTTTGCCGAACCCGAGCCCCGGCGTGTCCTTTTCGACCACGAGCGCCGAGATGCCGCCCGCACCCTCGCCGCCGGTACGCACCATCACGACATAGACGTCCGAACGTCCGCCGCCCGAGATGAAGGCCTTGGACCCGTTGACGACGTAATGGTCGCCATCGCGAACAGCCCGCGTTCGGAGGCTGGCGGCGTCGGAACCGGCCCCCGGCTCCGTAAGGCAGTAGCTGCCGAAAAGGTCCATGGCGGTCAGGCCAGGGACCCAGCGCGCGCGCTGCCCGGGATCGCCGAAGCGGTCGATCATCCAGGCGACCATGTTGTGGATCGAGAGATAGGCGGCGGTCGACGTGCAAGCCGCCGCCAGTTCCTCGAACACCAACGCCGCCTCGACGCGGCCCAGGTCGCTGCCGCCGACGTCGCCGCGGACATAGATCCCGGCGAGCCCGAGCGCCGCAGCCGCCCGAAGCTCCGCCTCGGGGAAGATCTCCTCGGCGTCCCAGCGCGCCGCGTGGGGCGCGAAATGGTCCGCGGCGAAGGCCCGCGCCGTCTCCCGGATCGCGCGCTGCTCGTCCGTGGGCTCGAAATCCATGACCGCTCAATAGGTCCAGGACGGCGAACAAGTCAAACCCCCGCGTCAGCGATCGCGGCGCCAGGAGCCTTGCACCCGTCCGGCCGGGGCTGTACAAGCCGCCCGGTCAAAGCCGTCCGGGAGACATCCGGGCGGTCTCCTTGCCGGCATCGGGCCGGCTAGGCCCGTGCGGCTCCCGGAGCGGAGCGGCGGTCCGTCGAACAGCCAGAAGGAGCTGCAACGCGATGCCGTTCTACGAGAACGTGTTCATCTCGCGTCAGGATATCTCGGCGACGCAAGTCGAGGCCCTGACCGAGCAATTCGCCACCATCGTCAAGGACAATGGCGGCGAGGTCACCAAGCGCGAGTATTGGGGCCTGCGGAACCTCGCGTTCCGCATGAAGAAGAACCGCAAGGGCCATTATGTCCTGATGAACATCTCCGCCCCCGCCGCCGCGGTGGCCGAGATGGAGCGCAACATGCGCATCAACGAGGATGTCCTCCGCCACATGACCGTCCGGGTCGAGGCGCTCGAGGAAGGCCCGTCCATGATGCTGCAGCGCCGCGACGAGCGGGATAGCCGCGAGGGTCGCCGCAGCCGCGACTACGAGCCGCGCGAGGGAGGCGAAGCATGAGTTCGGGATACGCGGCGGCCAGCGAAGGCCGCGAGGGTGAAGGCCGCGAGCGCGAAGGCCGTGGCGGTGGCGGCGGTGGCCGTCGCCCGTTCTTCCGCCGGCGCAAATCCTGCCCGTTCTCCGGCCCCAATGCGCCGAAGATCGACTACAAGGACGTGAAACTGCTGCAGCGCTTCCTGTCCGAGCGCGGCAAGATCGTCCCGTCGCGCATCACCGCGGTGTCGACCAAGAAGCAGCGCGAACTCGCCCAGGCGATCAAGCGCGCCCGCTTCCTCGGGTTGCTGCCCTATCTGCTCGGGTGATCCCGCCAGGACGGCGCCGGCCGACAGGCTGGCGCCGTCACGCGGGGCACTCCTCAAGCGCCCATCGATGCCCGGACGTCACCTCATCTTCTCGATCGTCGCTGGCGCTGCCGCGGCGGCTCTGACCCTGTCGGCGTTGTCCATGACGCTTGGTGGGGTCGTGCTGTCGAGCCTTGCTCAGTTGCCGATCTTCCTGATCGGGCTGTCGATCGGGGCGAAGGCCGCCGCGATCGCGACCGCCAGCAGCTTCGCGGTCGCATCGTTGCTGGTGAGGCTGGATTTCGGGTTTTTCTTCGCGCTCGCCGTGGGTGTACCCGCCACCATCCTGGTCCGGCAGGCTCTGCTGTCTCGGCACGAGGACGGGGCGCTGAAATGGTATCCGCCCGCCGGCGTTCTGCTGGTCACGCTGGGCCTGACGGTGATCATCGCCGCCACGGCGTTGCCCGCCGCACTCTCGCCGGACCCGGCTCAGTTCTCCCGGGCGCGCGCCGTTCTGGACAATCTGCCGGCAGAGCTACGTCCGTCAGACCTGACACCCGAGTCGGCGGATCGGCTTGTCCGCTTCACGCTCGGGTTCCTGCCCGGCTTTCTCGGTATTGGCTTCTTCGTACTCCTCGCAGCGAACGCGGCCATCGCCCAGGCGCTGCTCGTGCGGTTCGGGCTGAATATCAGGCCGACGCCGAACATGAGCGACCTGGCGCTGCCGGGGTGGTTCGCGACAGGTGCGGCAATCGCCGGGATCGGCGCCCTGCTGCCTGGCGTATCGGGCATCGTCGGCAGCAATCTCGCCCTGCTCTGCGCGATCGGCTTCGTCTTCGCCGGTCTCGCCGTGATTCACGCCATGCTCCTCAACTCCGGGGCACGTGCGCCGCTACTGGCTGTCGCCTACGGCGCGCTCTTTCTCTTCGCCCCGGCGATCATCGTCCTGATGCTGCTCGGCATCGCCGAGCCGTGGGTGCGGCTGCGCGAACGCTTCGCCGGCCCCGCGCCACGGCTATGACCCCTCAACCACCTCCTCAGAGATCCTGACACCGGAGATCGAACAATGAGCGCCACGCAAGTCATCCTCCTCGAGCGCGTCGAGTCCCTCGGCCAGATGGGCGACGTCGTCCGGGTGAAGCCTGGATACGCCCGCAACTTCCTGCTGCCGCA
>CAIOSQ010000249.1 GCA_903860935.1 uncultured Rhodospirillales bacterium
CTACACCGACGATCCGGACGGTCTCGAGCGCCATCTGGCGACGCGCACGCCCGAATGGGCGGCGGCGATCACCGGGCTGACGGCCGAACAGATCCGCGATTTCGCGCGTGATTACGGTCGCACCGAGCGCGCCTTCATCCGCGTCGGCTATGGCTTCTCGCGCTCGCGCAACGGCGCCTCGATGGTCCATGCGGTCAGCTGCCTGCCCGCGGTCGGCGGCAAGTGGCGCCATCGCGGCGGCGGCGCGCTGTGGAATTACGGTGGCACCTATCACTGGAACAAGACCCTGATCGAGGGGCTGGACGTCCGCGATCCGAAGATCCGGATCTTCGACATGTCGCGGCTCGGCGCGATCCTGACCCATGACCCCGTCGATCTGCGCGGGGGGTCGCCGGTCACCGCGATGCTGATCCAGAACGTCAACCCGATGAATGTCTGCCCGGACCTGAACAAGGTGCGGCAGGGTTTCCTGCGCGAGGATCTGTTCGTCGCGGTCCATGAGCAGTTCATGACGGACACCGCGCGCATGGCGGACATCGTCCTGCCCGCGACCATGTTCCTGGAGCATGACGACATCTATCAGGCCGGCGGCCATGCCACGATCCAGATCGGCCGCAAGCTGGTCGAGCCACCCGGCGAATGCCGCTCCAACCACGAGGTGATCCGCGGCCTCGCGCGCCGTCTGGGCGCGGAACATCCTGGATTCGCGATGACGGAGATGGAGATCATCGACGCCACGCTGCGCGACTCGGGCTGGCCTGGCGCGGAGGAGGTGATGGCCGGTCGCTTCCTCGACGCCACGCCGCCCTTCGAGACCGCGCATTTCCTCGATGGCTTCGGCCACAAGGACGGCAGGTTCCGCTTCCGCCCCGACTGGAAAGCGCTCGGCCCGTATGGCGACCGCATGCCCGACTGGCCCGATTTCCACGACATCGTCGAGCAGCCCAGCACCGCGTGCCCGTTCCGTCTGGTGGCACCACCCGCGCGCAGCTTCCTCAACACCTCGTTCACGGAGACCCCCGGCTCGCTCAAGCGCGAGGGACGACCGACCGTGATGATCCACCCCGCGGATGCTGGCGCCGCCGGCATCGCAGAGGGCGACCGCGTCACCTTGGGCAACGGGCGCGGCACGATCACGCTGCACGCCCGGATCTTCGACGGGGTGCAGCGCGGCGTGCTGGTGGTCGAGAGCATCTGGCCGAACCGCTATTTCCCGGAGGGCCTCGGCATCAACGCCCTGATCTCCGACGACCCCGCCCCGCCCAATGGCGGCGCGGTATTCCACGACACGCATGTCTGGATCCGGCCGGCCAGCTGAGCCCGACCAAAAACCCTCTCCAGGACAGAAATCCCCTGGCACGCGGCTTGCGGACGAGGAGGTCCGGCAAGGGGGATTTCTGTCCTGGAGAGACTTTTTCCCCTCCGGTGGCGCGGCGCCTCCGCCCCCTATTCCTCCGTCATCGCCGCGCGCAGGCGCAAATCGGGCCGCTGTCCGACCAAAAACCCTCTCCAGGACAGAAATCCCCTGGCACGCGGCTCGCGGACGAGGAGGTCCGGCGCGGGGGGATTTCTGTCCTGGAGAGACTTTTCCCCTCCGGTGGCGCGGCGCCCCGCCCCCTATTCCTCCGTCATCGCCGCGCGCAGGCGCAAATCGGGGTCGAGGCCGGGGCCCTCGCCCACATCGACGACCACGCGCAGGATGCGGCCGGTGAAGCGGAAGGGCGCCGTGTAGTCCGGCGTGACCGGCAGGCCGCTGTCATAGCCACAGCACAGCCCCTCGCCGGA
>CAIOSQ010000250.1 GCA_903860935.1 uncultured Rhodospirillales bacterium
ACCTGGTGCTGTGTTCGCAGTCGGCGCGCACCCAGGAGACGCTCGAGATCCTGCGCATGGCCGTTCCGCTCGGCCGCGTCGCCGTCGAACCGGAGCTCTATCTCGCGTCGACGCAGGACCTGCGGGCACGCATCCGGCGCAGCGATCCGCAAGCGCGCGCGACGATGATCGTCGGGCATAATCCGGGTCTCGGAGAACTGGCGCACGACCTCGCGGGCGGTGCCTTGGCCGAGGACGCCGACCACGAACGCTTTCCCACCGCGGCGGTGGCGTGGTTCCGCGGCGCGGCGCAGAACTGGGGCGGCCTGCTCGCGATGCCGCCCGCCCTCGTCGCCTTCATGACCCCCGAGCGGCTGGACGGGGCAGCGCCGCGCTGACGCGCCCTGTGGCGCCGTCATGCCCAGAAGCTCCGGCGGTCCCGGAACCTCTCCCAGGCGGCGGGCAGCCGTTCCAGTTCTCCCGCCTCGCGCGCGGCGCACCAGCCCAGCACGGCCGCCGATCCGCGCGCGAAGGCCGCGCGATCGGCCACGCGCCTGCGTCCCAGCCGCGCCAGCAGCGCGCGCAGGGTCACGCTGTCGTTGAGCGCGCCGAGCTGGTCCTGCACCCCGGCGAGCGCCGCGAGATAGCCGCGCGCGCCGGAGCGCGGAAAGAGGTCGCGGAAGAACTCGGCCGCATAGCGTAGCTTCTTGGCGCGCAGCCGCAGCCGGTGCAGCGCCTCCGCCTCG
This sequence comes from uncultured Rhodospirillales bacterium, assembly GCA_903860935.1. GTDB lineage: Bacteria > Pseudomonadota > Alphaproteobacteria > CACIAM-22H2 > CACIAM-22H2 > CAIOSQ01. Next base: position 726 of record CAIOSQ010000250.1, read on the forward strand.
AGATCGCCGATCGCCCGACCATCGCGCAGCAGCTTGCGTTGGAGCCGGCGCAACGTGTCGCGCGCATGGCCGCGCGCCGGCATGTCGTAGGCGTCTCGGGCGGCGCGGCGCCAGCCCTCGCCTTCGACCCAGGCCTCGAGACGCAGCACCGTGGCGGCGAAGCCGGGATCGCGCAGCATCGCCCGGACTCGGTCGCGCGCGACCGCGCGCGCGCGCTCCGCCACCGCCTCGACGGCCGCGAGCCCCTCCGGGTCGCCGATGCGCCGCCGCAGCGCCGGCAGCATCTCGGCCACGAAGACGTCGAGCTCGCGCGCGGCGTCGCTGCGCCGGGCGACGCGCCGCAGCGATGCCGAAAAGCGCCGGCGTTCCGCGGCCGGCATCGCGGCGGCGAAAGCGGCGAAGGCCGATCGCAGCCGCCGCAGCGCGACGCGAAACTGGTGAACGGCGACCGGGTCGTCGCCGGCGTCGATCGCCGCGGCGTTCGCGCGCAGCTGCGCGAGGCAGGTGCGCAGGATGCCGCGGAAGGCGGGGCCGATCGCGACCTTGCGCGCCAGACGCGGCCGTTCGGCGCGCATCGGCGCGATCGTTCCCCCGGCGCGAAGCGCATGGGCGCGGGCCGATTTGGCGAGGGGCTGCAGCGCCATCGGCACGGCCGCGTGCAGCGCCAGCGCGACGGCGTAGAGGTCACCGATCGCACCCGCGCGCAATTCGATCTCGACGTCGCAGAGCGCGGCGACCGCTCCGCCGGCGCGGATCTCGCCGCGGTCGACGGCAAGCTCGAAGCTCGACCCACCCAGCGCCAGCGGGACCGCGATACGCTCGAAATCGGTGACGAAGATCGGCACCAGGGTGGCAGCGATACCGGCATCGAGGCCGAGCTCCGCGAGGACCGCGCCCTCCTCCGCGCCGCCAAGGTCGGGACCAGCCCCACGCACGGTGCGCGAGATCTCACCGCGCAGAGCGGCGGGATCGCCGGGCCGCGGCGCGGTCTTGAGGGTCTGGACGACGCGGCGCCCCTGCTTGCGCAGGCGCAGCACCGCGCCGACGGCGCGCAGCTGCAGATCCGGGGTGTCGAAATAGGTGGAGACGAGCCGCGCCCGCCGCGCCACGCCGCGCGACATCTCCGCCAGCGTCGGCGAGGCGAGCAGACGCTCCGTGTCGCCGGGCGTCGCGCGCAAGGCGAGTTCGATCTCCGTGCCGTCGTCGCCCATCCAGCACCCCGTTGCGCGAATTCGCCGCGAGCCTAGACTCCGGCCATCCGGCGCCGCAATCGAGGCACGGTAACGCACTGATCTCGCTTACGTTCCCGTAGCCGCCGACCGGCGATGGTCAAATCTTCGTCATCGAAAGATCACTGGACTTGCGACCCGACCCATCCGCCCAGCTTTTCGCCTCCGCGATCGCGCGCGTCTGCCCCATCGCGCCGCGCCGCGTCCTGTGCTTCGACGCCACGCCCGAGATCGTTACGCTGCCCGCACTGGCCACCGCGCGAGTGGTCGCGATCCAGGGCTGGCGTCCGCTGCACGATGCGCTGCGCGCGAGCGGCGCCGCGACGCGGCCAGACCCCGCTGAGGACGACCTGGATGTCGATCTCGCGCTCGTTCGCCTGGGGCGCAGCCGGGTGCGCAACCTCGCGGCGATCGCGGAGGGCACGCTGCGCCTCGCCGCGGGCGGAACGCTGATCGCGGCGGGCGCCAACGAACTCGGCGCCGCCGGTCACGCCCGGCTCGCAGGTGCGCGCGATAGCATCGCCGGCTTCCACGGTCGCGCCTTCTGGTTCGCGCGCGAGGCGGCGCCGCAAGCGGCGACCCTCGCCGCGTGGCGTGCGGCCGTCGCCCTCACCGCCGTGCCGCCCGATGGTCGCATCGGGGCGCCCGGCGCCTTCGCCTGGGACCGCGTCGACACGGGCTCGGAACTTCTGGCAGCGCATCTTCCCGCGGCGATCGCAGGTCGAGTTGCCGATCTCGGCGCGGGATGGGGGTTCTTGTCGCTGCGCCTTGGCGCGACCAGCCCGCGCATCGAGACGCTGGACCTCTACGAAGCCGACCACGCGTCGCTGGCGGCGGCGCGGGCCAATCTCAAGCACGTCGCTGCCGCGCGCTTCCACTGGCACGACGTCGCCACCGGCCTGCCGCATAGCCCCTACGACATCATCGTGAGCAATCCGCCGTTCCACGACGATCGCGGCGCCGACATCGCGATCGGGCTCGGCTTCATCCGCGCGGCGGCGCGGGCGCTGCGCCCCGGGGGCACGCTCTGGCTGGTCGCCAATCGCCGCCTGCCCTACGAGGCCGCGCTGCGCGCGGAGTTCGCGCACAGCGCGCTCGTCGACGCGCGCGACGGCTACAAGGTGATCGCCGCGCGCCGGTGATGCCCGGCGTTACAGCGTGCCCGGATAGGCGCCGCCGTCGAGCACCACGTTCTGGCCGGTGTAGTAGCTGGCCTGCGCCGAACACAGGAAGGCGCAGAACTCGCCGAACTCCGCGGCGGTGCCGTAGCGCTTCGCGGGATTGTCCTGCTTGCGCTTTTCGAAGAGCTCCTGCTCGCTCTCGCCGGACTTGCGCGCCAGCGCGGCGAAGGTCGAGCGCAGCCGGTCGGTGTCGAACGGGCCGGGCAGCAGGTTGTTGATCGTCACGTTGGCGTGGACGACCTGACGCGCGAGGCCGGCGACGAAGCCGGTGAGGCCGGCGCGCGCCCCGTTGGACAGGCCGAGATGCGGGATCGGCGCCTTCACCGAGGTCGAGGTGATGTTGACGATGCGCCCGAAGCGCCGTGCCATCATGCCGTCGACCACCGCGCGCATGAGCATGATCGGGGTCACCATGTTGGCGTTGACGGCGCCATGCCACGCGGCCTCGTCCCAGTCGCGGAAATCGCCCGCCGGCGGTCCTCCGGCGTTGTTCACCAGGATGTCCGGCTCGGGCATCGCGCCGAGCGCGGCGGCGCGCCCCTCGGCCGTGGTGATGTCGCACGCCAGCGTCGCGACCCGCGCGCCGGTCGCGCCGCGGATCTCCGCGGCCGTCGCCTCGAGCGCGTCGCGCCCGCGCGCCAGGATGAGCAGTTCGGCGCCCTCGCGTGCGAGCGACATGGCGCAGCCCTTTCCCAGACCCTTGCTGGCCGCGCAGACGATCGCCTTTCGGCCCTTCAGTCCAAGATCCATCTCTTTCACTCCTTCAGTCGAACAATTCGCGTTCGCGCAGCACCATGCGCGCGAAGGGCAGCGTGACCGGCCGCTTGGCCGCGAGGGCCGCGCGGTCGATCGCGGCGACGATCGGAGCCAGGACCTCGAAGCTGCGCTCCACGCGCGCGACGATGTAGCGCAGAACCTCGGCATCGGGCGGCATCTGGCGGTCCGCGAACAGCTTCGCCAGAACCGCCGTCAGCATCGCGTCGTCCGGCGCGCTCAAACCCACCGACGGCAACGCGTTCAGGCGCGAGCGCAGATCGGCCAGCGACACGCCCCAGCGCGATGCCGGCTCACGGGCGGTCAGAAGCAGGCTGCCGCCCTGCTGCTGCAGCAGGTTGTGGACATGGAAAAGCGCACGCTCGCCTTCCGGACCGCGCGCGGCGATCCAGCCGGGCGCGTCCTCGATCAGCAGGGCCCGCACGCCGTCGCGCAGCAGCGACGCGGGATCGAAATCGGCGGCGGCGTAACCCGCGCCTGCGCGCTCGGCCCAGATCCGCGCCAGATGGCTCTTGCCGCTGCCGGCGGGGCCATGCAGCACAAGCCCTGGCGCGGGCCAGTCCGGCCAGCGGTCGATCCAGGCCAGGGCGTGCGCGTTGGCGGCACCGACGATCAGATCCTCTCGCCGGGAAGCCGCCTCCGGAACGCCGAGGGCGAGCGGCAATTGCGCGCCGATCATCGGGATCCGTCTTCGCGGGCGAGGCGCCGCCCCCATTGCCAGAGATAGGCGCCCCCCGAGAGCAGCGTCGTCGTCGCCGCCACAAGGACGAGCGCCCAATCGAGGCCGGGATGTCCGAAGCCCGTGCCGAGCCGCGCGAGGACGGCACCGACCAGCGCGATCTGAACCGCCGTGTTGACCTTGCTGATGGCGAGCGGGCGCGCGTTGAAATCGCCGAGCATGAAATAGGCGACCATCGCGCCGCCGATGATCAGCACGTCGCGGAACACCACGAGCACGACAAGCCAGCCGGGGATATGCCCGAGCCAGCCCAGCATCAGGTACGTGGAGACCACCAGCGCCTTGTCCGCGAGCGGATCCAGATAGGCGCCGAGCGCGGTGCGCGCATCGAAGGTCTTGGCGATCCAGCCATCGACGGCGTCGGTGACGCCAGCGGCGACGAACAGCCAGAAGCACACCCCGAACTCCCCGTTGAGCATGAGCATGATGGCGACCGGGACCGAGAGAAGCCGCGCCAGGGAGAGGATGTTCGGGATGTTGATCACGCTATCGCCATCAGAAAACGATGCCGCCGGTTCGACCTGCGTCGCCAGCCCGATCCGCGCCGGCGGCCCGGCCATTGCCAACAGGCGGGTTTCGGATAAGGTGCGCGCCGAAAATCCGGCGGCCCATCGCTGGACGAAGTTTCGCATGGGGACGGCATGAGCAGCAACGCCTCCGCGGCCGGTGATTCGCCGGGCGGCACCGAGACGCGCTACCGCGACGCCGGTGTCGACATCGATGCCGGCGAGGCGCTGGTCGACGCCATCAAGCCGCTCACGCGGGCGACACGGCGGCGCGGCGCCGACGCCGAGCTCGGCGGCTTCGGCGCGCTCTTCGACCTCAAGGCCGCGGGCTTCAAGGATCCGCTGCTGGTCGCGACCACCGACGGGGTCGGCACCAAGCTCAAGATCGCGATCGAGAGCGGACGCCACGACGATGTCGGCGTCGACCTGGTCGCGATGTGCGTCAACGATCTCGTCGTCCAGGGCGCCGAACCGCTGTTCTTCCTCGACTACTACGCGACCGGCCGCCTGTCGGTCGCCGAGGGCCGTGCGGTCATCGCGGGCATCGCGCGCGGCTGCGCCGAAGCCGGCTGCGCGCTGATCGGCGGCGAAACCGCCGAGATGCCCGGCATGTACGCCCGCGGCGACTACGACCTCGCGGGTTTCGCGGTCGGCGCGGTCGAACGGGGAGCGGTCGTCAGCGGACGCGACGTCGCCCCTGGCGACGTCGTGCTCGGCCTCGCATCCTCGGGCGTGCATTCGAACGGCTTCTCGCTGGTCCGCCGCATCGTCTCGGATGCCGGGCTTGCCTGGGACACCCCCGCGCCCTTCGCGCCGGAACGCAGCCTCGCCGAGGCGCTGCTGACGCCGACGCGCATCTATGTGCGCAGCGCGCTCGCGCTTTGCGGTGCCGGTCTCGCCAAGGCCATGGCGCATATCACTGGCGGCGGCCTCGTGGAAAACGTGCCGCGCGTCATTCCGGACGACATGACGGTCGAGATCGACGCCACATCCTGGGACCTGCCGCCTGTCTTCGCGTGGCTGCGGCGTACCGGCAACGTGCCGGTCGACGAGATGAGCCGCGTCTTCAACTGCGGCATCGGCATGGTCGTGGTCGTCGCCGCCGCCGACGCGGCGCGCGCGACGGCGGTCCTCGCCGAGGCTGGCGAGCGGGTCCACGCAATCGGCCATGTGCGGGCACGCGGCGCCGACGACGCCGGCTGCGTCGTCACCGGAGCCGCCGAGGCCTGGGTCCGCGCATGACGCGGCGACGGACCGCGATCCTCATCTCGGGGCGCGGGTCGAACATGGTCTCGCTGCTCGAGGCGGCGTCCCACGCGGAGTTTCCGGCCCGCGTCGTCGCGGTGATCTCGAACCGGCCGGATGCGCCAGGACTCGCGCGCGCCGTCGCGGCCGGGATCCATGCGGAGGCACTCGACCACAAGCGCTTCGCCGGTCGCGCCGCCTTCGAAGAGGCGCTCGACGCGCGGCTGCGTGCACACGACGTGGACCTGATCTGTCTCGCGGGCTTCATGCGGTTGCTTACCGCGCCCTTCGTCGAGGCGTGGCGCGACCGCATGCTCAACATCCATCCCTCCCTGCTGCCCGCCTTCCCCGGGCTCGACACGCATGCCCGCGCGCTCGCCGCCGGGGTCCGGTTCGCGGGTTGCACGGTCCATGTCGTGCGCCCCGAAATGGATGCGGGACCGATCGTGGCGCAGGCCTGCGTACCGGTGCTCCCCGACGACGATGCGGAGCGGCTCGGCGCGCGCGTCCTGGCCGCCGAGCATCGCCTCTATCCGCACGCGCTCGCCCTGTTCGCGCGCGGCGCGGCGCGCGTCGAGGGCGATCATATCGCCTATGGTCAGGGGATCGCGTTTCCGGACGCGACGGCGCTCGCGCCCCTAGACGGCTGACGCGCCGGGGTTCTGGATCTCAGGCGCCGAGCGCGTCGAAGACGCCGCCCGCAAGCGGATCGCCCATCACATGACGGCGATGCCAGAGGGCGAGGAACAACAGCGTCCACGCGGCGAAACCCTCGCGGCGCCCGCCGCGCGCGAAAAGCCGCTCGACCGCGGCGGGATGCGCGACGGCGGCAACGCCGGGCTGACGCGCCACCAATTGGCCAAGCCGCGCACCCGCGCCGAGAATCCAGTCGCCGACGGGAACCGTGAACCCGCGCTTGCGCGCGAAGGCGTCGGCGGCCGGCAGGGTCGCGGACAGCCAGCGGCGCAGGATCCATTTTCCGCGGCCGTCCTGGATCTTGAGCCTGTCCGGAAGACGAAAGGCAGCCGCCGCGACGACAGGATCGAGGAACGGCGTGCGGCCCTCGACCCCATGGGCCATCAGGCAGCGATCGAGTTTCGCGAGCAGGTCGTTGGGCAGCCAGTCGGCGCAATCGACCGCCTGCGCCGCCTGTAGCCGCGAGCGGCCACCGACCCGCGCATCGCGCTCCGCCGCGGCGATGCCGTCGCGCCAGCCTCCGGCGACACCATCGCGCAGGATGCCGAGCCCATCCATCGTCCCACGGCGGCGCATCGCGCGGCCGCCCAGCCACCAGGGCCGCATGGCGGAGCGATAACGCCCGTAGCCGCCGAAGAGCTCGTCGCCGCCTTCGCCCGACAGGACGACCTTGATGCCGGCGCGCCGCGCGGCCCGGGCCAGGATCCAGGTCGGCACGGTCGCATAATCGGCGGCGGGATCGTCCATGGCCGCGGCGATGGCCGGCAACTCGGCGAAGAAATCCGCACGCGTGACGGCCACCTCCTCGAGAGCGGCACCGCAGGATGCGGCGACGGCGGCGGCGGCGGCGCGCTCGTCGCTGGCCGCCGCATCGGGGAAGAACGCCGTGAAGGCGCGCACGGGGCGCTCCTCGAGCCGCGCCATCAGCGCGAGAACGGCCGAGGAATCGATCCCGCCGGACAGGAAGAGCCCATAGGGCACGTCGGCACGGCGATGCGCGCGCACCGAATCAGCCAGCGCCGCGTCGATCGAAGCGCTGGCGACCGCCTCGTCGGCGGCAACCGGCCCACCCTGCGGCAGCGCGGCGTGGCGATGGCGCTCGACGATCGCGCCCGCGGCGGCGACCAGCGTCTCGCCGGGCAAAACGCGGTGGATGCCCGGGAAGATGGTCCGTCGTCCGGTCGTGAACTGCATCTGCAGCAGTTCGGCGAGCGCCCGCGGATCGGCGTCGCGGCGCGCGAAGCCCCCGGCCAGCAGGGCCTGCGGCTCCGAGGCGAAGGCAAGACCGCCGCCAGCCAGCTCGGCGTAGTAGAGCGGCTTGATGCCGAAGGGGTCGCGCGACAGGACCAGCCGCCCGGCCTTCGGATCATGCAGCGCGATCGCCCACATCCCACGCAGCGCCGACGCGAAGCCGGCGCCGTCGCGGCGGTAGAGGTACAGCGGCGCTTCGCAATCCGACCGGGTCGCGAAGGGTGCGCCGGCCAGCGCCGCGCGCAGATCGGGATCGTTGTAGATCTCGCCATTGGCGATCAGGGCGATCCCGCCCGGCTCGCGCAGCGGCTGATCGCCGGTCTCGAGATCGACGATCGCGAGCCGGTTATGCGTCATCGCAACCGCGTCCTCGCGGTAGCCGCGCATGCCGTCGGGGCCGCGATGCGCGAGGGCCGCGCCCATCGCCGCGACCGCGCCCTCCGGCACCGATTCCGGCGCCGTCGCCATGACCCCCGAAATGCCGCACATCAGGACCGCCCCGCGATCGCCGAGAAGAAATCCAGATAGCGCCGGACCACCGCATCCTCCGTGTAGTCGGCCTCGTAGGCGGCACGTCCACCGGCGCTCAACGCCGCGCGCCGCACCGGATCGACGGCGAGCCCGGCGAGCGCGCGGGACAGGGCGTCGGCATCGTCGACGGGCACCAGAAGGCCGCTCTCGCCGTCGCGCAGAAGCTGCCGCGGCCCCTGGCTCGCCGCCGCGATCACCGGCCGGCCATGCGCCCAGGCCTCGATGACGACATTGCCGAGCGGCTCGTGCCGCGACGGACAGATCAGCATGTCGCTTGCCGCCAGCAGCGCGGCGACATCTCGACGCCAACCCAGAAAACGGACCCGCGCGCCGAGCCCGAGCGCAGCGACGCGCCCGCGCAGCGACGCCTCCTCCGGCCCGACGCCGGCGATCCAGAGATGTAGCCCCGGCACCGTCGCCATCGCCTCGATCAGCACGTCGAAGCCCTTGTTGCGATGGAGCCGCCCGAGCGCCAGGGCGAGCGGCGCGTCGGCGGGGGTGTCGAGCGCCGCACGATCGGCCGCTGGCGCCGGCGCGGCATCGACGAAATTCGGCAGATAGGCGACGCGGTCGCCCGGCCAGCCCTCGCGGACGAGCCAGTCGCGAATGTCGGGCGTGTTGGCGACCAGCCAGTGGCAGCGGCGGTAGTATTTCAGCGCGTAATAGCCGCCGAGCCGCCCGACGACGACGGGGCGCGGCGCGGCGCCGACGGTGGGCCGCGGCAGGGCCGCGCAGGCACGGTTCATCCAGCCCAGAACGATGTCCGGCTCGAAGCGTCGGATCTCGCGCGCCAGCGACCAGCGCGTGAACGGGTCGAGCGGCCCGCCGAAGCGGAACTCCGCGAAGCCGATCCCGGCGTCGCGCAGCATGGCCGCGCGGCGCGGATCGCGGCGGATCGCGACACGCTGCGTCACGCCACGGCGCGCAAAGGCCAGGGCGAGGCGGTCGAAGAAGGCCTCGGCGCCGCCGACCGGCGCGCCCGCCATTGCCTGGAAAAGACGCAGCCGGGTCGCCTCCGTCATTGCGGCGCATCCGACGCCAGGAGGTCGCGTGCCGCCGCCTCGACGACCTCCCCGGACAGGCTCTCCATCAAGGCGCCGGGACCGCGCGCGCCGCCACGCGCACGCTCCAGGAGTTCCTCGAAGCTCTCCTTGGTCCTGACCGCGCGGGACCTCGGCCCCCAGGGTCCGTAGCGTGTCTCTCGGCTCGGGCCGAACAGGCCCAGCGTCGGCACACCCACCGCCGCCGCGAGATGCATCAGCCCCGAATCGTTGCCCACGAAAAGGCGGGCGCGCGCGAAACAGGCCGCGACGTCGAGCAGATCCCCGCCCCCCGTCATGTCGACCAGCCGGTCGCGCGGGATCTCCGCCAGCAGCGGCGCCACCTGCGCGCGCTCCGTCGGCGCCGCAGCGACGATGATCCGCGCCCCTGCCAGCGGCGCGCCGGGCGCGGTCAGGCTCCGTGCGAGGGCCGCGAAACGGTCAAGCGGCCAGGATTTCGGCGGCCAGTTCGAGGCCGGCGCCAGCGCCAGGACCGGCGTATCACCGGGCAGAAGCGCGGCGGCGCGGGCCTCGCGCGCGGCGGACAGCCAGATCCGTGGCGGCGGTGGCGGCGCGATGTCGATGAGCCGTCCCAGCTCCGCCACGCGATGCAGGTCGGGGAAACGCCGCCGGTCGACGAGCGCGACGCCGCGCCGGATCAGGGAGGTGGTCAGGGACCCCCGCAGGTCGACCGCGATGTCCCAGCGCGTCCCGACGACTTCGCGCCACAGGGCGATCCAGTGCCCGAGATAGCGTCGCTTGCGCAGGACGATGACGCGGTCGAGACCCGGCATGTCGGCGAAGAGCGACGCCGCAGGCGCGCCGCAGGCCACCGTCACGCGCGCGCCGGGATTCTGGTCCAGCAAGGCGTCCAGCAAGCCGGTCGAGAGAACACAGTCACCGATACGGGTCGCGGTGACGAACAGGATCCTCACGGTCCGGTTCGGCCGTCGCGGCGTGTCAACGCGCCAGCTCCTCGAACTCCGCCGCCGCGATCTGCCAGGTGCGACCGTTGCGCGCGGCACGGCAAGCGCCGCTCATCCGGTCGAAGGCTGCCCGGTCGGTCAGAAGCTCGATGGTCGCGCGGGCGAACTGCGCGTCGCTGGTCACGACATGGCCGGTCTGGCCGTCGACCACACGCTCGAACAGCACCGGTGCCGCCGGTCGGATCACTGCCGGCAGCCCCATCGCCTGGCTCTCGGCCAGGGTGAAGCCATAGATCTCGGTCGGCGTGCCGGGATAGAGGAACGCGCGGGCGGAGCGGTAGGAATCGGCCATACCCGAATCGCCCTGCGGCCGCATCACCAGGATGCCGCGGTCGCGGGCCGCCTGGACGAGATCGACCAGCGGCTTGACGTTCGGCGGCACCTCGCTGCCGAGGATCCCGCGATTGAGAAGCGAGGAATAGACGTGCAACTCCGCGTTCGGCACCGCCGGGCGGATCCGGTCGATCCACAACGCCAGCAGCCAGCCGAGCCCGGATTGCGGATGGGCGGTCGTGACGGCGCGCGGCGGATCGTAGACCCGCATCGCATCCTCTTCGAGATAGTTGGACGCAAGGCCAGGGGCGAAGATCCGCGTCTCCAGACCCAGGCGGTTGTCCCAACGGCGGCGATGCGCCTCCGAGAAGAACAGCATCATGGGCCGATGGCGTTCCAGGATGGCTTCGTTCTCCGCGCCCTCCAGCTGGGCGAGATCGCCGCTGCACCACAAGATCCGCTTCGCCGCGACGGGAACATGGTCGAGCAGCCGCGGCAGCCGCAGCGCCACGAGAACGTCGGTCTCGTCGGGCTTGGTGGTGTCGAACGGCTCCCATTTGGCGCCATCGATCTGCAGACCGTAGGTCGTGCGGTTGAAGACCGTCACCTCGTGGCCGCGCTGGGCAAGCGGCGACGACAGACAGGCGAAAGCCTTCTCGGGACCGGCGAGCGGCTGGCTCGACGGGCTATAGCCGTCGAAGGCGAAGGAGTCGTCTACGAGGACAAAGCGCATGGCTGAGCCGGTTATAGGGTTCGGGCCCGAGCTTGCCAAGCCGACGCCGCGCGCCTAGCTGTGATCGCGCCATGACCCAGCCCCTCGCCGACCCTCCCGCCTTCCTGCCGCTCGCCGGGCGCGCCGTGCTCGCCATCGGCGGACCGGACCGCCGCGGCTTCCTGCAGGGGCTGATCTCGAACGACATCGCCCGTGCCACCGCCAGCTGCGCCATCCATGCCGCCCTGCTGACGCCGCAGGGGCGGTTCCTCCACGATTTCGCGATCGTCGAGCACGCGGATCGTCTGCTCCTCGACGCCGAGGCCGCCGGAATCGACGCTCTCGCCAAGCGGCTGACCATGTACCGGCTGCGCTCGAAAGCCAGCATCGAGATCCTCGCCGATTGGGGCGTGGCCGCCTTGCTGGGACCCGAGGCGATTCGCGCCATCGGCCTGTCCGGCCCGCCCGGCACGGCGATCGCGTTCGCAGGCGGCGTCGCCTTCGTCGATCCTCGGCTGGCAGAGCTCGGCGGCCGGATCGTGGCGCCGGCGGCGCGGCTGGAGGATGCCGCGTCCCTCGGGTTGCGGCGCGGCGCCGACGACGCCTATGACGCGCTGCGGCTACGGCTCGGCGTACCCGATGGCACCCGCGATCTCGCCGATGCCTTGCTGATGGAAAACGGTTTCGACGCGATGAACGCGATCGACTGGAAGAAGGGCTGTTATGTGGGCCAGGAGGTCACGGCCCGCATGCGCTATCGCGGATTGGTGAAGAAGCGGTTGGTGCCGGTACGCATCGACGGCGTGGCGCCGCCGCCCGGCAGCATCGTGACCTTCGACGGCGCCGAGGCCGGCGAGATGCGCAGCGCCAGCGGATCGCGCGGGCTTGCGCTGCTGCGGATCGATGCCCTCGTCACGGCCGCTTCGGCCGGGCGCGGCTTCGACGCGGCAGGCGCGGTGCTGAACGCCGAGGCTCCGGCGTGGCTCGCCGACCCGGACACGCCGGAGACCTGACGCCTCCGGTCAACGCTTCTTGCGCGGCGACGGCTTGCCGCCGGGTTTGCCGCCGGACTTGCCAGGCGACTTGCCAGTTGGCTTGCCGGCGGAATGTGACCCAGCCTTGCCGCCGGCGGCACGCGCGGGCGGCTTCGGTGCCGGCTTGGCGGGCGATGCCGCACGCGTCGCTGACTTGCCGGTCGAGACCCGCACAGCCGCGGAACGGCGTCCCGCCGCGAGCAGCACGCGCTGCGTACGCGCAGCACCCGGATCGGCACGCTTGGCCGACGGCTTCGGCGCCGGCACGGGCGCGGCGGGTGGACGCGCGGCAAGTTCCGCCTGGGCGGCGGCGAGGCGCGCGATCGGCACGCGATAGGGCGAGCACGACACGTAATCGAGGCCGGTCTCGGCGCAGAAGCGAATGGAGGCCGGATCGCCGCCATGCTCGCCGCAGATCCCGAGCTTCAATCCTGGACGCGTGGCGCGACCGCGCGTGGCCGCGATCCGGACCAACTCTCCGACGCCATCCTGATCCAGGCTGACGAAGGGATCGACCTGGATGATCTTCGCCGCCTCGTAGGCGTCGAGGAAGGCGCTCGAATCATCGCGGCTCAGCCCGAACGTCGTCTGGGTCAGATCGTTGGTGCCGAAGGAGAAGAACTCGGCCGTCTCGGCGATCTCGCCGGCACGCAGCGCGGCGCGCGGCAGCTCGATCATCGTGCCGAGCTGGTAGGCGATGTCGACGCCGCTCGTCGCACGCAGCGCCGCGTGCTCGCGCGCCACCAGGTCGCGCATCAGATCGAGTTCGCGCCGCGTCGCCACCAGCGGGACCATGATCTCGAGCAGCGGGGCCTCGCCGCCGGCTCGCGCGACGTCGAGCGCCGCTCCGAAGATCGCCCGCGCCTGCATGGCGTAGATCTCGGGATAGGTGATCGCGAGGCGCACGCCGCGATGGCCGAGCATCGGGTTGAATTCGTGGAGGCGCTGCGCGCGCGCCTTGACGGCAGCGATATCCTTGCCGGTCAGCCGCGCGAGTTCGGCATGGTCCTCCTCGCGCTGCGGCAGGAATTCGTGCAGCGGCGGGTCGAGCAGCCGGATCGTCACGGGCAGCCCGGCCATGATCGTGAACAGCTCGGCGAAATCCTTGCGCTGCATCGGTTCGATACGCGCCAGCGCGCGCGCGCGGCCCGGGCCGTCCTCCGCCATGATCATCTCGCGCACCGCCAGAATGCGCTCGGGATCGAAGAACATGTGCTCGGTGCGGCAGAGCCCGATGCCCTCGGCACCGAACTCGCGCGCGGTGCGGGCGTCGAGCGGCGTCTCGGCGTTGGTGCGCACCTTGAGCCGGCGGAATCCGTCGGCCCAGCCCATCAGCGTCGCGAAATCCTCGGACAGCACGGGCTGCACGGTCGGCACTTCGCCGACGAAGACCTCGCCCGTCGCACCGTCGAGCGTGATGCGCTCGCCGGCCGCGATGCGTCGGTCGCGCACCGTCATATGCCCGGCCGCATAGTCGATCCGGATCTCTCCCGCGCCGGCGACGCAGGGCCGCCCCATGCCGCGCGCGACCACCGCCGCGTGGCTGGTCATGCCGCCGCGCGTTGTCAGGATGCCGGTCGCGGCATGCATGCCGTGGATGTCCTCGGGGCTCGTCTCGATCCGCACGAGGACCACCGCCTCGCCCGCCTTGGCGCGGCGCTCCGCCTCGTCGGCGGAGAACACGACCGCTCCCGCAGCCGCGCCGGGCGAGGCCGGCAGGCCGCGCGCGAAGAGCACACGCGGCGCCTTGGGATCGAGCGTGGGATGAAGCAACTGGTCGAGCGACGCCGGCTCGATCCGGCGCACCGCGGTCGCCTCGTCGATCACGCCCTCGGCGACCATGTCGACGGCGATCTTGAGCGCCGCTGCGGCCGTGCGCTTTCCACCGCGCGTCTGCAGCATGTAGAGCTTGCCGCGCTCGACCGTGAACTCGATGTCCTGCATGTCGCGGTAATGCCGCTCGAGCCGCCCACGCACCTCGGCGAGCTGCGCGAAGACCTCGGGCATCACCTCTTCCATCGCAGGCATCCTCGACTTCTGCCTGACGCGCCCGGCCGTGGTCAGTTGTTGCGGCGTGCGGATGCCGGCGACCACGTCCTCGCCCTGGGCGTTGACCAGATATTCGCCGTAGAACAGGTTCTCGCCGGTCGAGGGATCGCGGGTGAAGGCGACGCCGGTCGCGCAATCCTCGCCCATGTTGCCG
>CAIOSQ010000251.1 GCA_903860935.1 uncultured Rhodospirillales bacterium
CGGTCTCATAGGCCGCGGGCAGCCCGTCCGACGCCGAGCAGAACAGCCCGACCGACATCGCGGGGCGCATCGGCGTCAGCCCCGCACCACCGGCTCGAATTCGACGTCGAGGCCGATATCGACGGCGGCCGCGCCCTGGGTGATGCGGCCGACCGAGATGAAGTCGACGCCGGTTTCCGCGATCGGGCGAATCGTGTCGAGATTGACGCCGCCCGAGGCCTCGGTGAGGCAGCGCCCGGCGACGATCGCCAGCGCCTCGCGCAGCACCGGCGGCTTCATGTTGTCGAGCAGCAGGATGTCCGCGCCGGCGTCCGTCGCCTCGCGGACCTGGTCGAGCGTGTCGCATTCGACCTCGACCTTGGTCAGCAGCGGCACCACCGCCTTCGCGCGGGCGATCGCCGCGGTCAGGCTGCCGAACACCGCGATATGGTTGTCCTTCACTAGGATGCCGCCATCCAGCCGCAGGCGATGATTGCGCGCGCCGCCGACGGTGGTCGCGTATTTCTCGAACATGCGCAGGCCCGGCGTCGTCTTGCGCGTGTCGACGAGCACGGCCTTCGTGCCGGCGATGGCGTCGACATAGCGCCGCGTCAGCGTCGCGATGCCGGACATGTGCTGCATCAGATTGAGAGCGGTGCGCTCGGCGGTGAGGATGCCGCGCGCGCGGCCCTGCGCGGCGCAGATCACGTCGCCCTTGCGCATCGCCTGTCCGTCGCGCGCCGGAACCTCGATCGTCGCGTCGGGCGCATAGCGGCGCAGCGCCGCGAGGGCCGGCTCGATGCCGGCCAGGACGAAGCTCTCGCGGGCGCGGAACTCGAACCGGCCGCGCGCCTCCGCCGGCACGAGCAGGTTCGATGTCAGGTCGAAGAGGCCGACGTCCTCGGCGAGGAAACGGTCCACGCTTTCCTGCATGCGGATCGGGTCGAGCATCGTTTTCCTCCCTCGGCGCGTCTGGCGGGCTTCTCGCCGCCGCCATGCCGATTGTTAGTGTACGAGCGATCAGATGCAAGCTTCGAAGCGCATGCCCGCGCCATTGGCGGGCGTGCCGGGTTCCGGCTAGTTTCCGGCGCCCAAGGCAAGGCAACCCTGAAGGAGACAGCGATGGTCAAGGCGATGCGCATGCACAAGGTCGGCGGTCCCGACGTGCTCAGCTGGGAGGACGTGGACGTCGCGGCGCCGAAGCCCGGCGAGGCGCTCGTCCGGCACACCGCCGTCGGCCTCAACTACATCGACACCTATCATCGCTCCGGCCTCTACCCGGTCCCGATGCCGGCGATCATCGGCAGCGAGGGCGCGGGCGTCGTCGAGGCGGTCGGCGAGGGCGTGAGCGAGGTCGCGGTCGGCGATCGCGTCGCCTATGGCAACGCGCCGATCGGCGCCTATGCCCAGAAGCGCACGTTGCCCGCGCATCGCTTGCTGAAGCTGCCCGCGGGCATCTCGGATCAGCAGGCCGCGTCGATGATGCTAAAGGGCATGACGGCGCAGTATCTGATCCGCCGCACCTACCGCGTGAAGGCGGGCGAGACGGTGCTGGTCCATGCCGCGGCCGGCGGCGTCGGTCTCATCATGTGCCAGTGGCTCAAGCATCTCGGCGCGACCGTGATCGGCACGGTGGGCGACGGCGCGAAGGCCGAACTCGCGCGCGCGCATGGCGCCGATCACACGATCCTCTACCGCGAAGAAGATTTCGCCGCGCGGGTGAAGGAGATCACCGGCGGGCGCATGGTTCCCGTCGTCTATGACGGCGTCGGCAAGGACACCTGGGACAAGTCGCTCGACTGCCTGCAGGTGCGCGGCCTGATGGTCAGCTACGGCAATGCCTCGGGCGCCGTGCCGCCGATCAATATCGGCATCCTCAACACAAAGGGATCGCTGTTCGTCACGCGCCCGTCGCTGAACGGC
>CAIOSQ010000252.1 GCA_903860935.1 uncultured Rhodospirillales bacterium
ACCGACCGCCGCAGCGCCTGGCAGGCGCGCAGCCTCGACACGCGCACGCGCGCCCTGCTCGCGGCGGACGAGGCGCATTTCCTGCGGCAATCCGTGTCCACCCCGTGCCTCAACGCGATCGCCCGCGCCGAGGGGATCTGGATCGAGGACATCGCCGGGCGGCGCTACATGGATTTTCACGGCAACAACGTTCATCACATCGGGTACGGGCATCCGCGCCTGAAGCGCGCGATCGCGGAGCAGATGGACAGGCTGCCCTTCGCGCCGCGCCGCTACGCCTGCGACGTCGCCGCGGAACTTGCGGCCAAGCTCGCGGCGATCGCGCCGGGAAACCTCTCCAAGCTGCTGTTCACGACCGGCGGTTCGGACGCGGTCGAGGTCGCCGTCAAGATCGCCCGCACCGCGACGGGCAGGCACAAGACGATCTCGTTCTGGGACGCCTTCCATGGCGCTGGCTTCGGCGCCGCGGCGCTCTCAGGAGAGGCGCTGTTCCGGGCCGGTCCAGCCGCGCCGCTGGTCGCCGGCGCGGAGCATGTCGCGCCCTTCGCATGCTATCGCTGCCCCTATGGCTACCCGACGGACGCATCGGGACGGCCGCAGCTGGATCTCTGCAACACGCAATGCGCGCGCATGGTCGAGTACGTCCTGTCGCGGGAGAGTGACGTGGCGGCCGTGATCGCCGAGCCCGCGCGCGCGGTTCCCTACCTGCCGCCGCCGGGATTCTGGCGGCTGGTCCGCGAGGCCTGCGATCGCCATGGCGCGCTGCTGATCTTCGACGAGATCCCGACCGGGCTGGGCAAGACCGGCCGCATGTTCGCGTGCGAGCATGACGGCGTGGTGCCGGACATCCTGGTGATGGGCAAGGCGCTGGGCGGCGGCATCCTGCCGATCGCGACGGTGATCGCGCGTCCCGAACTCGATGTCGGCGGCAAATGGGCCTTCGGGCACTACACGCACGAGAAGAACCCCGTGACCGCGCGCGCGGCGCTGACGACGATCCAGATCATCGAGGACGAGGGGCTGGTCGAAAACGCGGCCCGGGTCGGCGCGGCGGCGCTGGCGCGTCTGGAGGAAATGCGGCGTCGCCATCGCTGGATCGGCGACGTGCGTGGCCGCGGCCTCCTGCTCGGGATCGAACTCGTCCGGGACCGGGAGGCGAAGACGCCCGATGGCGACCTCGCGGAGGCCACGCTCTACGCCTGTCTCGACCGCGGCGTGTCGCTGAAGACCACGATGGGGAACGTCGTCACGCTGACGCCGCCGCTGACCATATCGGCGGCCGAGATGGATGACGCCCTCGGTCGCATCGAGGCCGCGATGGTGGAGGCGGCTTCGACGCTTGGTCGCTGACGCGTCACTCCGGCACGTCGAGGTCGAAGAGCAGCACGTCGCGCCGGTCGCCGGCGCCGAGACCGGGCTCGACGCCATGGAAGCAGGCGGGGGTCTTCGGAAAGGCGAGCAGCGTGTTGGGCTGGAAGGGGATCGTCGCCACGTGGTCGAACAGGGACGGGTCGTGGTAGCGCCCACCGGGGCACTCCAACTGCGGATCCCGCGGCGCGTAGAACGCCGTGCCGAGTTCCGGTCGTTCGCTGTCCGCGGGCAGGTAAACGAGGGTGGATATGACCTTGTTCGGCAGATCGGTATGCGGGAACATCGAGAAACCCTCGCGGTCGCGCACCAGGCTGGTCGAAGAGCGCAGCGACACGCCGCCGCCCGGCTGGTCGAGACCGAAGCGCGCGCTGACGATGTCGTAGAACTTGGCCATGATCCAGGCGCCGATGTCGTCATGCATCATCGTCGCGAACATCGACTGCCAGAAGGCCGCGCGCTCGGCGTCGAGGCCGGCCCTCGCCAATCCCTCGGGCGTCAGCACGGACCGGCCGGGATGCGCCGACATCGCGAAGCCGCGATCGCCCGGCAGCATGCCGCGAAGCTGCGCGTAGAAGGCGCGCGGCAGGATCTCGTCGACCACGATATGCGGGAACGGGAACTGGAAGATCGGTGCGTTGGCAAGCCGGTAGATGACGTGCCGGCGAACGTCGTCGAACATGGGCAGCGCCTCGTCCCGTTCGTGAGGTTGATCCATTAACCTTGCCGCAACAAGGTTTACAAATCATTAGCGGGGTGCCGTCGCGTGGCGCCTGTTGCGCCGATCGCCAGGGATCGCCATCTCCTGCGCCCACACCCGAGTTCCGGAGTTGCAGACGATGAACGCCGAAGCCGCCACCGGTCCGACGCGCCCGCGCTGGACGCGCCTCGCCATTCCTGGGCTCGCGGCCGTCGCGCTGCTTCTGGTCCTCGGACTTCCGGTCGGCATGGCGGTCACGCATCGTATCGACGACGAACTGGGGTTCCAGGCGCCCGTGGCCGATCTGCCGCCGGGCGGCAGCCGCACGGTCGGCATGATCGCCGCGCTCGTCCATCGCGAGACCGACGTCAATCGCTGGGTCGCCAACGATCCCTGGTTCATGCCGGGGCACTGGCTCGACAACATGCCGAATTTCCAGCAGGGCATGTTCGCGGCCCTGGCGCGGACCACCGCCGAGTTGCGCGACCGGCTTGGCCGGACCCGCGGGACCAGCCAGGAGGACCCGGATCTGCGCGAGGCCGCCGGTCTGCTCCAGTTTCCGGGCGACAAATGGGTGATCGACCTCGCCACGTCGCCCTGGCCGCAGACGACCAGCGAGGCCCAGTACCGCCGGGCGCGCAAGGCGCTGCTCGCGTACAACGACCGACTCTCCGGCGGGCGCGCTGTCCTCGAGCGGCGTGCCGACAATCTTCTGGAGACGCTCGACCGGATCGCCCTCGATCTCGGTGCCTCGGCCGCCGCTCTCGACCAGCGGATCGTCGAACATGGCGGCCGAATTTTCGACCCGCGTGCCGACGACGTCTTTTATTCGATCAAGGGCCAGAGCTATGGCTACGCCCTCGTCCTGCGCGCGCTGGCCGAGGATTTCGACGCGCTCCTGCGCGAGCGGGGTATCGCGACCCTCTGGGCGCAGATGCTGGCCTCGCTCGACCACGCCGCGCGGATGGATCCGCTCGTGGTCATCAATGCCGCGCCGGACGGCATCCTGCTTCCGAGCCACCTGGCGGCGCAGGGTTTCTACGTCCTGCGGGCGCGCGCGCAGATGCGGGAGATCACGAACGTGCTGCTGAAGTGACCCAGCCGCGCGGTCACTGGGCCGCGCGACGACGCTCCTGCTCGGGGATGCGCTTCACGATCAGCCGGTGGGCGGCGAAGGTCAGCAGGCCCAGCAGGCAGACGAACCCGGCCATGGCGCGCGGCGTGCCGTCGAAGCTGATCGCCACGGCCATGCCGACCGTCGCGCTCGTCGTCGACTGGAAGAACCCGAGAAGCGACGACGCCGAGCCGGCGCTGCGCGGAAACGGTGCGAGCGCGCCGGCGATTGCCTGCGGGGCGCTGAGCGCGAGCGAGCACATATAGAGCATCATCGGCAGCACGATCGTCGCGACATGGACGATGCCGGAAAAGGCGAACAGCGCGAGCAGCACACCCGCCACCGCGACGCCGCGCGTTCCATATTCGAGCATCCGGTCGAGTCCGAACATCGGGACCAGCCGCCCCGACAGCGCGTAGCCGGAGATGTTGCCGATCATGATGGTGCCGAAGACGAGTCCGAAATACTGCATCGGCACGCCCAGCACCTCGACGATCACGAACGAGATGCCGGAGAGATAGGCGCCGAGCCCGCCGAAGAGGAAGCAGTTGACGAGGGCATAGCCGAGGAAGACGCGGCTACGCAGAAGCTGTGTCGCCGTCTGGAGCAGTCGCATCGGTCGGATCGCGTCGGGGTCGCGGGCGCGGACGGATTCCCCGAGCGCGAAGGTCACGAACAAGAGCAGCACGAACCCGTAGACGGTGATGAACACGAAGCTCGCGTGCCAGCCATAATTCGCCTGCAACACGCCGCCTATGATGGGCGCCAGGATCGGCCCAAGTCCCAGCACGATGCCCATCAGCGAGAGCACGCGCGCCGCGGCCTCGCGCTCATGGAGGTCGCGGACCATCGCCCGGGCCAGGACGGGTGCTGCGATCGACCCGAAGGCCTGGAGGAAGCGCGCGCAGATCAGTTGATCTATCGTCTGCGCCAGAAGGCATCCCATCGAGGCGCCGACATAGAGAACGAGCCCGCCGATCAGGATCGGGCGCCGCCCGAAGCGGTCCGAGAGCGGTCCGAAGAAGAGTTGGCCGATCGCGCCGCCGAAGAAGGCAAGGCTCAGGGTCAACTGGACCGAGGCCATGTCGACGCCGAAATGCGCGCGGATAGCCGGCATCGAGGGAAGATAGGTGTCGGTCGTGAACGGGCCGACCGTGGTCAGCGCGCCAAGCAGCACGATCAACAGGCGGCTGTCGCGGGGGAGCACGGCTGGGGCTACCTCAACGCGGCATCGACAGGATGGCGGGCATCAGGGGGCGGCTCCCAGGCTATCGAGGCGGCGCTTGATATCGGTCGCGACCGGCGCGCCGGCCGGCAGAACGGCCAGTAGCTTCTCCCAGTAATGCCGCGCCGACAAGCGATCACCGCGCTGCGAGGCGTCCATTCCGAGAAAGAAAAGGGACTGGACGTGGCCGGGCTGGAGGGCGACGACCCGGCGCAGGGTCTCGAGGAACATCGGCGACAGCGCGTCTGCTGGCGACGCAGGGGCATGGAGATCCGCCAATTCCAGAAGAATTTCCACGTTGTCGGGCGCCCGGCTCACGGCATTTTCAGCCGCGATTCTCGCGGCATCCATGTCGCCGAGGACGGCGCGCGCACGCGCCAGCCGGCGCCAGCCTTCGACATCGTCGGGCGCCTGCGCCAACCGGGCGGCCAGCGACGCGACCATGTCCTGGATCATCGCCGCCTGCTGGGCCGGGGATTGCGGCGCGGATGCGGGTTGCGCGGGCAGGCCCGGCCTGCCGATCGCCGCGTAGATCGCGATCGCGGCCACGGGGACCAGCGCCACCGTGGCGAAACTCCAGGCGGGCGCCGGCCGTTGCGCCGCCGTCTCCCGGTCGCGTGTCCGGCCGGCTGCGATCATGCGGCGGGCGATTTCCGCATGCGCGCCGGCGGCTTCCGATGCGCCGATGAGGCCGCGTTCGCGATCGCGCTCCAGTTCGGCCAATTGGTCGCGATAGACCGCGAGATCGTGCTCGGCCGGGCCGGCGGGACCCTCGTGGCGGCTGCGCAGCAGCGGCCAGGCGAGAACCAGGGCGAGCAGACCTGCGACAAGGACGGCCAGCGCCCAGATCATCCGGCGCGTTTTCCGTCGTCGCCGCCGACGAGGCGCCGCAGCGCGCGGCGTTCCTCGTCGCTCAGCGGCGGTGCCTCGGGGGCCCCGGCGGTCGTGCGCCGGCGCAACGCGATCGCGATCCCGAGCACGCCAGCGACCAGGATGAGCGCCGGAGCCGCCCAGAGCAGAACGGTATCCGGGCGCAGCGGCGGCGTCAGCCGGACATAGTCGCCGTATCGCGCGACGACATGGTCGAGCACCTGCGCGTTGGTTTCGCCGCGCTGGACGCGCTCGCGCACCAACCGCCGCAGATCGGCGGCCAGCGGCGCGTTGGAATCGTCGATCGACTGGTTCTGGCAGACCTGACAGCGCAGATCGCGGGAGATCTCCCGCGCCCGCGCCTCGAGCGCCGGATCGGCAAGCTGCTCGCCCGGCATCACAGCGCCGGAAACGGCCGGCATGAGAAGCGCCAGGAGCACCAGCGCGGCGGAACGCATGCGCATCATTCCCTCTCGAGCCGGGCGATCATCGGGACGATGACCTTGGCCATGGTGTCGTCCGACAAGGGTCCGACATGGCGATGGCGGATGCGACCGGCGCGATCCACCACGAAGGTCTCCGGCACGCCATAGACCCCCCAGTCGATGGCGACGCGACCATCGCCATCCCACCCGATGGCGGCGTAAGGGTCTCCGAGCTGGGCGAGAAAGCGCCGGGACTCGGCCATGCCGTCCTTGTAGGCGATGCCATAAAGCGCGACCCGCTTCTCGGCGGCGATGCGCATGAGCAGCGGATGCTCGATCCGGCAGGGCGCGCACCAGGAGGCATAGAAATTGACGAGCGCGACACGGCCGCGAAGATCCTGCGCCGCCAGGGCGGGCTTGCCGGATCCCTCCAGCGGCGGCAGGCGGAACTCGGGCACGGGTTTGTCGATGAGCGCGGAGGGGATCGCGGCCGGATCGCGTCCGAGACCGTGGAGGAACCAGACGGCGACGGCGGCGAAGCCGAGCAGAGGCAGGGCGAAGAGAAGGCGTCGCAGCATGGTCAGGCAGCCGCCGGCACGCGGCGGACCGGCGCACCGACCCGAAGCCGTCGGTCGCTCAGGCTGATCGCGCCGCCAAGCGCCATGATGCCCGCGCCGATCCAGATCCAGGCGACGAGCGGGTTATGGGTGATGCGTACGGCCCAGGCGGCGTCGGACGGCGCCTCGAACAGGAAGCGTGGATCGCCGCCCTGGGCCGAGCCATCGGCGGGGTCCGCGATCGTCAGGTAGAGATCGGCGAGGCCGGTGGTGATGATCGCGGCCTCGGTCGTGATCGTTCCGGTCGAGGCGTAGTGGCGTTTGCCCGGGCTCATCGTCCGCCCCGTGCCGTCGCCGTGACGCGCCTCGAAATGACCGCGGCGGACCGTGTAGTTCGGGCCTTTCTCAAGCGTCGTGCGCATGAACGTCACGCGCCAGCCAGCGATGTCGGCGCTGTCGCCGGGGCGCATCGCGCGGATGCTCTCGCTCTGCCAGGCGGAGGATCCGACGACCCCGGCCACTGTGACCGCCATGCCGAAATGCGCGATCGCCGCGCCCCAGGCGGCACGCGGCAGGTTGAGCGCCCGTGCCAGGGTCCCCGCGCGTCCGGAGATCTCGTGGATGGAGGACAGTGCCAGCAGCGCCGCGAGCGCGACGCCGACATGGGCGAGCGCGGGGGCGGGGGGCGCGAAGATGATCGTGGCGAGGCTCGCCGCCACCGCACCGGCCAGCGGCACACGCAGCCGACGCAGCGCCGCGCGGCCGTCGGCGCGCTTCCAGGCGAGGAACGGTCCGGCCGCCATCGCCGCGACCAGGGGCAGCATCAGGGGCACGAAGGTCATGTTGAAGAATTGCGGGCCGACCGAGACCTTGGCCCCGCCGAGGCCCTCGAGGAAGAGCGGATAAAGGGTGCCGATGAAGACCGTGGCGCAGGAGGTGGCGAGCAGAAGGTTGTTGAGGACGAGCCCGCCCTCGCGGCTGAGCGGCGCGAAGACGCCGCCGGGCTTGAGCGTCGGCGCGCGCCAGGCATAGAGCGCGAGGGATCCGCCGATCGCCGCCACGAGGATCGCCAGGATGAAGACGCCGCGCTCCGGGTCGCTGGCGAAGGAATGGACGGAGGTGAGGACGCCGGAGCGGACCAGGAACGTCCCGATCAGCGACAGGCCGAAGGCGAGGATGGCGAGAAGGATGGTCCAGCTCTTGAGCGCGTCACGCTTCTCGGCGACGACCGCCGAGTGGAGCAGGGCGGCCCCGATCAGCCAGGGCATGAAGCTGGCGTTCTCGACCGGATCCCAATACCACCAGCCCCCCCAGCCCAGTTCGTAATAGGCCCACCAAGATCCGAGCGCGATGCCGAGCGTCAGGAACGCCCAGGCGGCCAGCGTCCATGGCCGGACCCAGCGTGCCCAGGCGGCGTCGATGCGCCCCTCGACGAGGGCCGCGACGGCGAAGGAGAACACGATCGAGAAGCCGACATAGCCGAGATAGAGGAAGGGCGGATGGAAGGCGAGGCCGGGGTCCTGGAGAATCGGGTTGAGGTCGCGGCCTTCCGCCGGTGCGGGGTCGAGCCGCAGGAACGGGTTCGACGTGAAGATCATGAAGGCCAGGAAGGCCGCCGCGATCATCGACTGGACCGCGAGTGTCCGCGCGGCGAGCGGTGCGGGCAGATTGCGCCCGCCGGCGGCCACGGCCGCCCCGAACAGCGCCAGGATCAGGACCCAGAGCAGCAGGGATCCCTCATGGTTTCCCCACACGCCGGTGACCTTGTAGAGCATCGGCTTCAGCGTATGGGAGTTCTGGGCGACGTTCGCGACCGAGAAATCCGATACGACATAGCTCCAGGTGAGCGCCGCGAAGGCCGCCGCGACCAGCACGAACTGGGCGAGCGCGGCCGGCGTCGCCAACGCCATCAGCCGCGCATCGCCGCGCGCTGCCCCGACCATCGGCACCACGGCCTGGAGGCAGGCGGTCGTCAGCGCCAGGACGAGCGCCATGTGGCCGAGTTCGGGGATCATGGTGCGGGCTTCTTGTCGCCCTGGCCCATGTGCTGCCAATGGCCGGAGCGCTTGAGCGCCTCGGCGACCTCCGGCGGCATATAGGTCTCGTCGTGTCGCGCGAGGATCTCCGCGGCCCGGAACACGCCGTCGGGGCCGAGCTTGCCGTTGGCGACGACGCCCTGCCCTTCGCGGAAGAGATCCGGGAGCAGACCGGCATAGACGACGGGCACCGCGTTCGCCATGTCCGTCACCCGGAAGCGGATCTGCGGATCGCCGGCGGCGCGCTCGACGGAGCCGGGCTCGACGAGCCCGCCGATCCGGAGCATCCGGTCGCGCGGCACCGGCTTGGAGGCGATGTCGCTCGGCGAATAGAAAAAGACCAGATGGTCCTGGAACGCGGCCAGCGTCAGGGCGGTCGCCGCCCCCAGCCCGATCATCCCGAGGAGCAGCACGTAGAGGCGGCGGCGCTTGCGGGTCATGGCGTGTCGCTTTCGAGCGCCGCGAGCTCTGCGGCCGCAGCGGCGCGGGCGCGCCAGCTCGTCCAGGCGAGCACGCTCAGAACGAGCGCCACGAGGCCGTAGGACGGCCAGACGAACGCGGCATAGCCGCCCATGTCGAGGAACTCGCTCATCGCCGCAGTGCCGGGCTGGACGGACCCGCCTCGGTCAGCATGCGCCGCGCGGCCACGCGCCGCTCCGCCAGCGCCGCCTCGATCCGCCAGAGCAGCACCGTCGCGAAATACGCCATGAACGCCAGCGCCATCACCAGAAGCGGCGTGAGCATCGCGGGATGGATCGCGGGCGCATCGAGGCGCGAGACGGAGGCGGGCTGGTGCAGCGTGTTCCACCAGTCCACGGAGAATTTGATCACCGGCAGGTTGACCGCGCCGACGAGCGCCAGGATCGACGCCGCCCGCGTGCCGCGGGCCTCGTCCTCGAAGGCGTTGGCGAGCGCCATGTAGCCGAGATAGAGGAAGAAGAGCAGCAGCACCGAGGTCAGGCGCGCGTCCCAGACCCACCATGTGCCCCACATCGGCTTGCCCCAGAGCGATCCGGTGACAAGGCACAGCGCCGTGAAGCAGGCCCCCACGGGCGCCATGGCGCGCGCCGCGATCTCCGCCAGCGGGTGCCGCCAGACCAGGGCGACCGCCGAGGCGATCGCGAGATTGGCGTAGACGAACATCGCCATCCATGCCGCCGGCACATGCACGTACATGATCCGCACGGTCTCGCCCTGCTGGTAGTCGCGCGGCGAGGCCGCCAGGGCGAGCCATAATCCGGCTGCGAAAAGGGCAAGCGTGGCGGTCGATGTCCAGGGCAGGAGGGCGCCTGACAACCGCTTGAATCGGAGGGGATTGGCGAAACGCTGCATCGGCTCGGGAGATGTAGCTTGCCGGGGCGCGCTTGTCCAAGTCGGTCCGTGTCCGCGCCCGATCATTCGGCCGATTGACGCAAGGCCGCAGCGCCGGCGATCGCGGCGACCGGGATCGTGCCGGCGAGGATCGCGGCGAGCAGCAGCAGATGGGGGCGCGCCGTCAGTCCGGCGAGGCTCGCCTCGACGGCCGCGACGCCGAAGACGATGACCGGCACGTAGAGCGGCATCACGAGGATCGGCAGGAGGACGCCGCCGCGCCGTGCGCCGAGCGTCAGGGCGGCGCCGATCCCGCCGATCAGGCTTAGGCTCGGGGTGCCGAGCAGCAGCGCGGCGAGCAGGACCGGGATCCCGTCGGTCGGCAGATTGAGCATGATCGCCGCGACCGGACTCGCCGCGATCAGGGGCACCCCGGTCGTCAGCCAGTGGGCGAGGCATTTCGCCAGCACCGTCGTCTCGAGCGGCGCCGGTGCCAGGAGGATCAGGTCGAGCGTGCCGTCCTCGTGGTCGAACTGGAACAGACGCTCGAAGGACAGCAGCGCGGCCAGCAACGCCATCGTCCAGATCACGCCGCTCGCGATGCGCGCGAGCAATTGCGGCTCCGGACCGACGCCGAAGGGAAACAGCAGCGCGGCGAGCACGAAGAACCCGATCACGGTGAGGCTTTCCTGCGGGCTGCGCCAGGCCAGCCGCAGATCGCGCATCAGGACAGCCCGGATGGCGGTCATCGCGCGGCTCCAAAATCGATCGTACCGGCGCTCGCGACGGGCAGGTCGACATGGGTGGCGACGACGGCCATGCCGCCAGTCTGGAGATGCACGCCCAGCATCCGGCCCAGCATCGCGATCGCCGCGTCGTCGAGGGCCAGGGTCGGTTCGTCGAGCAACCAGAGCGTCGCGTCGCTCGCGGCCAGCCGTGCCAGCGCAGTGCGGCGTCGTTGCCCCTGGCTGAGCCGTCGCGCCGGCATGTCCGCGAGGGGCGCGAGTCCCACCACCGTCAGGGCCTGTCGCGCCGCCGCCTCGCCGGCCCCGCGTATCGCCGCGTGGAAGGCGATGTTCTCCGCGACGGTGAAGCTTGGCTTCAGCGCGTCGGCCATGCCGAGATAGGCGACGCGCGCGCGATGCGCATCGCGATCCGCGTCGATCGTGGCGCCGTTCCAGAGGATCTGGCCCTCGCTGGGGCGCAGGAGGCCGGCCAGAAGCCGGAGGAGCGACGATTTGCCGCTGCCATTCGGGCCGCGCAGGGTCAGCGCCTCGCCGCCTGCGAGGTCGAGATCGAGGCCGCGAAAGACGAGGCGACCGCCGCGCAGGCAGGCAAGACCGCGGGCCGAGAGCGTCGCGCGCGGCGGGGTCATCGGGGTGGCCATCCAGACGATCCGCAGCGTGCGTGGGCGTGGGCGGGGAAGAGGCGGGCCGGCACCGGATCGGGCCGGCCCGCCATCGCGCCAGGTGCCGCCGGGACTGGAGTCCGGGGGGTCCGGGCGGGGGAGGTGTAGTCCGGGAGCAGGCGGCGCGATATCGCCGCTCCCATGCCAGGAATAGGGCCGTGGGAATGGGTCGTCATTGCGGGCGGATCATGTCTGAAATGGGGATACGGCGCGCGCGATGTCGCAGGGCGGGGCGGAGGCCTCAGCCGTGGCTGCGCGTGTCCTCGATGACCTTGCCGTCGTTGGGAAGGTTGCCGGCATCGACGAAGGCGACGCGCGCGCGCAGTTTGGTGACGGCCTGGATCGTCTCGCCGATCGCCGCGGCGAGGCCATCGCTGCGGTCGCCGAGCGCCACCTCGGCGCGGAACTCCATCGTGTCGTTCGTGCCGTCGCGACCGGCCACCAGCCGATAGCGGCCGACCGGTGCGTGGCGGCGGGCGATCTCGGCCACCTGGCTCGGATGCACGAACAGGCCGCGGATCTTGGTCGTCTGGTCGGCGCGTCCCATCCAGCCCTTGAGCCGCGGCCCGGTGCGCCCGCAGGCACTGGTCCCGGGCAGCAGCAGCGACAGATCGCCGGTCGCAAACCGGATCAGCGGGTAGTCCGGGTTGAGCGTCGTGACCACGACCTCGCCGACCTCGCCCGGTGCCACGGGGGTGCCGGTTCCCGGTCGCAGGATCTCGACGATCACCCATTCGTCGAGGATCAGCCCCGCATCGGGGATGGATTCGTATGCGATCAGTCCGAGATCGGCGGTCGCATAGCATTGGCGGACGTCGAGGCCGCGCCCGGCAAGTTCGCCCCGTAGCGCCGCGGGCAACGCCTCGCCCGAGACCAGCGCGCGGCGCAGCGACGAAAGGTCGGTGCCCAGTTCGGCGCCCTTGTCGAGGATGATCTTGAGGAAGGACGGGGTGCCGACATAGCCGGTCGGCCGGATATCGGCGATCGCCCGCACCTGTTGCTCCGTGTTGCCGACCCCCGCCGGCACCACCGCGCATCCGATCTCGTGCGCCCCGGTTTCGAGCATCATGCCCGCCGGGGTGAAATGATAGCTGAAGCAGTTGTGGATGATGTCGCCGCGGCGAAAACCGGCAGCCCATAGCGCGCGCGCCATGCGCCACCAGTCGCCGCGCCGACCCTCGGGATCGTAGATCGGGCCCGGCGACACGAAGATGCGGGCGAGCCGACCGGATTCCAGCGCGGTCAGGCCGCCGAAGGGGCGATGCGTATCCGGGCCGGCCTTTTGGCGTTCCATCAATTCCGACTTGCGGATCACCGGCAGCCGCGCAAGCGCGGCGCGGTCCGTGACCACGGCGGGATCGACATCGGCCAGCGCGGACGCGAAGGCCGGCGCGGCGCGCCTGGCATGGGCGATCTGCTCGCCCAGCGCCGCGAACTGGCGTCGCTCGCGCGCCTCGGGGTCGGCGGTCTCGAGTTCATCGAGGAAGTCGCTCATCGTGCTGGCCATGTCCGCTCCGTCGGGTGCGCGCCGCGCCGGACCATGCCGCACTGGCGCGTGGAGATCATAGCATGGCGCGCGCCGGACGGGTCAGGCCAGCCAGCGCTTGCGACGCTTGTAGTGTTTGACCTCGCGGAAGTTCTTCCGGCCGCTGCCGGCGAGCCCAAGGTAGAATTCCTTGACGTCCTCGTTGCCGCGCAAAGCCTCGGCACTTCCGTCGAGCACCACGCGGCCGTTCTCGAGGATGTAGCCATAATGGGCGTAGCGCAGCGCGATGTTGGTGTTCTGCTCGGCGAGCAGGAAGCTGACCTCCTGCTCGGTGTTGAGCTTGCTGACGATCTCGAAGATCTCCTCGACCAGCTGCGGCGCGAGCCCCATCGACGGTTCGTCGAGCAGGATCATGCTCGGACGGCTCATCAGGGCGCGGCCGATCGCGGCCATCTGCTGCTCGCCGCCCGAGGTGTAACCGGCCTGGCTGGCGCGGCGTTCGCGCAGTCGCGGGAAGTAGTCGTAGACCATCTCCATGTCGCGGGCGATCGCCGCGCGCCCGTCGCGTCGCGTATAGGCGCCCGTCAGCAGGTTCTCCTCGATGGAGAGGTGGCCGAAGACATGCCGCCCCTCCATGACCTGAATGACGCCCTTGCGGACGAGCTCGTTCGGCGACAAGCGGTCGATGCGCGCGCCGCGGAAATCGATCGAGCCCTTGGTGACGTCGCCGCGCTCGGCCCGAAGCAGGTTGGAGACGGCCTTGAGCGTCGTCGTCTTGCCCGCGCCGTTCGCACCCAGAAGCGCCACGATCCCGCCTTCGGGGACCGCGAGCGACACGCCTTTCAGGACGAGGATCACGTGATCGTAGATCACCTCGATGTTGTTGACCGACAGGATCGGCGTCGCGGTGTCGCTCATCGTCATTCCTCGGGTCACCGGCGTGCTCCGGAGGCGGACGGGCGCGTGGCCCGCCCGCCCCCGGCCTGGATCAGGACCGCTTGTCGCAGGCCTCGCTACGCTTGGGCCAGCTGTTCTTCTCGGCGAAGTCCTTGGCCGCCGCCTCGAGCAGCGGACGGACCTTCTCGGACATCGGCGAGATCCAGTCGGAGCCGCGGGTCCATTTCTGACCGTCCCACTGCGCGACATAGACCTTGTGGTGGCCATTATGGTCGCCGCAGGTGACCTTCACGGGGGCCGCGAAGCCCTCCATGCCCATCTCCTTGAGGCGCGCCTCGGTGATGTCGAGGTTCTCGAGGCCACGGCGCACGTCTTCCGCGTTGACGGCCTTCTTGCCGGTCAGCTGCTGCGCGGTGCGGATCGCCTCGGCGATCAGCATCGAGTTGTAGACGCCGCGGTTGTAGAGCGACTCGCCGATCTTGTCCTTCGGGAACTTCGACAGGCCCTTGTCGACGACATGCTTCTGGATGTCCCGGATCACCGGGAAATCCGCGCCGACGCCGTGGAAGTTGAGGGCCTTGTAACCCTTGCCGCCGGCCTCGCCGCCGCGCGCGTCGTCATCGCCGCCGGCCCACCAGACGCCGACCAGCTTGTCCATCGGGAAGTTGTTCTTGGCGGCTTCCTTGACCGCGGTCGGGTTCATCGCCCCCCAGCCCTGGTTGTAGATCCAGTCGGTGCGGTCACGACGGACGGCCAGCCATTGCGACGCCTGGTCCTGCATCTTGTCCGCAGGTACCGGATAGAGCTTGAGCTCGAAGCCGTATTCCCGGGCGAAGGTCTCGAGCAGCGGGATCGGCTCCTTGCCGAACGGCGCGTCGAGATGGAGCAGGCCGATCTTCTTGCCCTTGAGCTTGTCGAAGCCACCTTCCTTCTCGGCGACGTGCTTGATGAAGACGGAGGCGCCGTCCCAGTAGGTCGCGGGCGGGTTGAAGATCCAGGGGAAGGTCTCGCCGACGGCGGCCGCCGAGAGGCCATAGGCCATCGACAGGATCGGGATCTTGTCGACATGCGCCTTGGGGATCAGCTGCAGCGTGATGCCCGTCGAATAGGGATTCACGATGACCGGGTTCTTGCCCTTGACGGCTTCGTAGCACTCGACGCCCTTCTTGGTGTCGTAGCCGGTCTCGCATTCCTCGATCACGAGGCGCGCGCCGCCGATGCCGCCGTCGCGTTCGTTGAGCATGCGCAGGTAGTCGTGCATGCCGTCCGCGATGGGGACGCCGGAGCCGCCGAACGGACCGGTGCGGTAGGACAGCAGCGGCACGTAGATCGAGTCCTGCGCCGCCGCGACGGTGGACAGCGCCGTGGCGGCGATCATGCCCAAAGCCAATCTTTTGAGTGCCATGCGTTTACCTCCCTGTTTGCCGGAATGCCGCCACCGGGGCTGGGGCGGCTCGTTCCGGAGTTTCTGGAA
Source organism: uncultured Rhodospirillales bacterium (assembly GCA_903860935.1). Taxonomy (GTDB): domain Bacteria; phylum Pseudomonadota; class Alphaproteobacteria; order CACIAM-22H2; family CACIAM-22H2; genus CAIOSQ01. The sequence goes on from CAIOSQ010000252.1 coordinate 14,872, forward strand.
ACCGGATTTCAGTAGGGGAAAGGCCATAATCGGAGCTTCTGCTTTGCGGTCGCCCAGAGCCGCGCGAGGCCGTGAGGCTCCACGATCAGGAAGAAGACGATCAGTGCGCCGATGATGATGTGGGTCAGGTGCTCCGCGGTCGCGCCACCGATGGGAAAGCCCAGCGCAGGCAGACCGAATTTCAGGAAGATCGGCACCAGGTGGAGGAGCGCCGCGCCGAAGAAGGCGCCGGTCAGACTGCCCAGACCGCCGATGATGACCATGAACAGGATGGTGAACGAGAGGTTGATCGAGAACGCGTCCTTCGCCTCGCCGCCGCCGTACCAGAGGAACATCATCACCGCGCCGGCGACGCCGCAGAAATAGGACGAGACGGCGAAGGCCAGCAGCTTGGCCCGCAGCAGACGGATACCCATCAGCTCGGCCGCGATGTCCATGTCGCGCACGGCCATCCACATCCGCCCGATGCGGCCGCGGACGATGTTGGAGGCGATCCAGGTCAATGCCACGACGATGGCGAGGATCGCGTAGTAGCGGGTCAGCGGCGTCGCGTTCGGCCCGACGACCGGAATGCCGAAGAGGCTGCGGTTCGGGACCTCGATGGCGCCGGAGATGTTGTAGTTGAACAGCCAGGGAATGCGCACGAAGCACCATTCCAGGAAGAACTGCGCGGCCAGCGTCGCGACGGCGAGGTAGAAGCCCTTGATGCGCAGGCTGGGCAGGCCGAACACCACGCCGATGGCGGCCGCGAAAAAGCCCGACACCAGGATCCAGACCAGGATGTTCACGCCCGGGAAGATCGTGGTCAGCTTGTAGCAGGCATAGGCGCCGACCCCCATGAAGGCGCCCGTCCCCAGCGACAGCAGGCCGGTATACCCGGTCAGCAGGTTGAGCCCGACCGCCGCGAGCGAGAACACGAGGAACGGGACGAGCACGGTCCCGACGACGAAATTATCCAGGAAGGGCGGTATGGCGCAGGCGGCGGCCAGGATGATGGCGACGCCGATCCGGTCCTGCCGGATCGGAAACACCGCCATGTCGTCCTGGTAGCTGGTCTTGAACTGTCCGGCCTCGCGGTAGAACACGGGGTGCGTCCTCCTTCAGATCCGTTCGATGATCTTGTCGCCGAACAGGCCCTGGGGCCGGAACAGCAGGAAGATCAGCGCGATCAGGTAGGCGAGCCAGCTCTCGATGCCGCCGCCGACCAGCGGGCCCCAGTAGAACTCCCCCATCTTCTCGCCGATCCCGATGATCAGTCCGCCGATGATCGCCCCGGGGACGGAGGTGAACCCGCCGAGGATGAGCACCGGCAGCGCCTTGAGCGCGATGATCTGGAGGCCGAAAGAGACGTCGGAGCGGGCGCCCCACATGATTCCTGTCACCAGCGCGACCAGGCCGGCGGTGAACCACACGACCACCCAGATCTGGTTGAGGGAGATGCCGACCGAGAGCGCCGCCTTGTGGCTGTCTGCGACCGCGCGGAGCGCGCGGCCGATGCGCGTCTTCTGGAAGAACACCGCGAGGAGCAGAACCATCAGGCCGGCGATGACCGCGGCGGCGATGTCCAGCTTCTGGAAGGTGACGCGGCCGCCGAGCATATGGACGTCGATCGCGCCGCGCGGCAGGAAGAGCTGATCGGTGATCATCGCCTTCGGCCGACCGCCGAAGATGAACTCGCCGAGCCCGATGATGAGATAGGTGATCCCGAACGTCGCCATGAACAGGATGATGTCCGGCTGGTTGACGAGCGGCCGCAGCACCACGCGCTCGATGCTCCAGGCGAGCGCGTACATCACGCCGACCGTGATCGCGAGCGCGAGCAGGGCGGGGACGCCCTTCTCGTGCAGGCCGACCAGCGTCAGCGCCGCGAACACGACCATGATGCCCTGGGCGAAATTGAACACGCCCGACGCCTTGAAGATGAGGACGAAGCCCAGCGCGATCAGCGCGTAGAGCACGCCCGCGACGGTGCCTTCCCAGAGGACCTGCACCAGAAGGTCGGGCATGTCCGCCATCTGCACGAAGGGATCGACAAAGACGTTGTAGAGCATCGCGGATCCCTCAATGCCCGACGCCGAGATAGGCGTCGATGACCCGGCTGTCCGATTTCACCTCGGCGGGCGAGCCGTCGGCGATCTTGCGCCCGTAATCGAGGACCACGACGCGGTCGGACAGGTCCATCACCACGCCCATGTCGTGCTCGATGAGGGCGATCGTCGTTCCGTACTGCTTCACGACGTCGAGGATGAAGCGGCACATGTCCTCCTTTTCCTCGAGGTTCATGCCCGCCATCGGCTCGTCGAGCAGGAGAAGTTCAGGCTCCATCGCGAGCGCGCGTCCGAGTTCGACGCGCTTCTGCAGCCCATAGGGCAGACGTCCGACGGGCACCTTGCGGATATGCTCGATCTCGAGGAATTCGATGATGCTTTCGACGACGCGCCGGTGCTCGACCTCCTCGCGCATCGCCGGGCCGTGACGCCAGAGTTGCCAGAAGAACGGAACGTGCATCTTCAGCAGGCGGCCGGTCATGATGTTGTCGAGCGTCGACATGCCGCGGAACAGCGCGATGTTCTGGAAGGTGCGGGCGATGCCCTGGGACGCGGCGTCGTGGGGACGCATCTGCCGGCGCTCGACCCCGCGATAGGCGATGCGGCCTTGCTGTGGCTGGTAGAAGCCGTTGATGCAGTTCAGCATCGAGGACTTGCCGGCGCCGTTCGGCCCGATGATTGCGCGGATCTCGCCCTTGCGGATGTCGAACGACACATCGGTCAGCGCCTTGACGCCGCCGAAGGCGAGGGAGATCCCATCGACGCGCAGCAGCGTCTCGCCGGGAACTGGATCGCGGGGCAGGTCGCGGGCGCTCATGCCGCGGCTCCGCGCGCGGCGGCGACCAGTGCCGGGGCGATGTCGCGGATCTCGAGATCGGCCTCGATCCTGCCCTTGCGGCCGTCCTCGTAGGTGACGTCGGTCGCGATCCGGCCGCGCGGCGCTCCGGCATAGAGGGCCTCGACGAGGGGGGCGTAGCGTTCACCGATGAAGCCGCGCCGGACCTTGCGCGTGCGGGTCAATTCGCCGTCGTCGGCGTCGAGTTCCTTGTGCAGGACCAGGAAGCGCCGGATCTGCGATCCAGCCAGGGCGGGGTCGGACGCGAGGTCGCGATTCACCTTGTCGATGCAGCCTGCGATCAGGTCGTAGACCTCCGGCCGGGCGGCCAGCTCCTGGTAGGAGGCGTAGGCGATGTTGTTGCGCTCGGCCCAGTTGCCGGTCGCCTCCAGGTCGATGTTGACGAACGCCGCGACGGCGTCGCGCTCGGCGCCGAAGGCGACCGCTTCCTTGATGAAGGAGAAGAACTTGAGCTTGTTCTCGATGTATTTCGGCGCAAACAGCGTGCCGTCGGCGAGGCGTCCGACATCCTTCGCGCGGTCGATGATGCGCAGATGCCCGTCGGCGTCGAACAATCCGGCGTCACCGGTCCGCAGCCACCCATCGGCGGTCTTGGCGTCGCGGGTCGCGGCGTCGTTCTTGTAATAGTGGCGGAAGACACCGGGGCTCTTCACCAGCACCTCGCCGGTCTCGGCGAGGCGGATCTGCACGTCGGGCGCGGCCGGACCGACGCTGTCCACCTTGATCTTCCCGTCCGGCTGCAGACAGATGAAAACACTCGCCTCGGTCATGCCGTAGAGCTGCTTGAGGTTGAGGCCGAGCGAGCGATAGAACGCGAAGAGATCCGGTCCGATCGCTTCGCCGGCCGTGTAGCCGACGCGCATGCGGCTGAGCCCGAGCACGTTCTTCAGCGGCCCGTAGACCAGCGCCTCGCCGAGCCGGTAGAGCAGGCGATCGGTGGCGGCGACCGGCTTGCCGTCGAGGATGTCGATCCCGACGCGCCGCGCGTGTTCCATGAAATAGCGGAACATCCAGCGCTTGGGCGCGCTCGCGTCCTCCATGCGGATCGTGACCTGGGTGAGCAGGTTTTCGAAGATCCGCGGCGGCGCGAAGAAGAACGTGGGCCCGATCTCCTTCAGATCGTTCATGACCGTCGCGCCCGACTCGGGGCATGCGACGCAGAACCCCGCGATCAGGGCCTCGCCGTACGAGAAGATATGGTCGCCCACCCAGGCCATGGGGAGATAGGCGAGGATCTCGTCGTCGGTCGAGAGCCGGTCGAAGGCGACCGCGTTGGCGCAGGTCGTCACGACGTTGTCGTAGTCGAGCATCACGCCCTTGGGCTGGCCGGTCGTGCCCGACGTGTAGAGCATCACGGCGATGTCGGTGCCGGTGCCGCGGGCGATCTCGCGGATGACGAGCCCGGGATCACGCGCCAGCGCCGCGCGACCGGCCTCCATGACGCTCTCCAGCGAGGCGAGCCGGGCATGGTCGTAGTCGCGCAGGCCGCGCGAATCGTCGTAGACGATGCGCGCGAGGTGTGGGGCACGTGTGCCGATGGCGAAGAGCTTGTCGACTTGCTCCTGGTCCTCGGCGATCGCGATCGCGGCCTCGCCATGCGCCAGGACGAAGGCCATCTCGTCGGCGACCGCGTCCTGGTAGACGGGGACCGGGATCGCCCCGAGGCATTGGGCGGCGCAGATCGCGCCGTAGAGCAAGGGCCGGTTGTCGCCGACGATGGCGAGCGTCTGGCCGCGCGCGAGGCCGAGCCCGTGCAGCCCCGCTGCGATCGCATGAACGTCGTCGCGCCAGGATTTCCAGGTCCAACTCTGCCAGATGCCCAGATGCTTCTCGCGAAAGGCGGGTCGGTCGCCGCGCCGGGCGATGGCGTCCTCGAGCAGCTTCGGCAGCGTGTCGCATCCCGGTGGCAGCAGGGCGTGCCCGCCGCCCGTGGCCCCGGCGCTCTCGCGCGCGGACCGGGTCTGCGGCGTGTCGCCAGCGGTGGCGGTACCGGTCGTCACCCGTTCCTCCCTCGGCGCCGCTGCTGATCGGTATTCGGCTCAGTTTCGAGCTCGGTCAGGCGCCTCTACAATCGCTACAGCCTGGACGCCCGGCGGTCAATCGCCGCGCTGCCGGCCGCGGCGTGCGCCACGATCGCCGCGCAAGCTGCACAAAGCCCCTTCGCCGTGATAGAGAACCGGCCATCCGATGGGGCAGGTCGTTGCCAGCCCCGTCGTCCATTCGTCCTCCGACCGGGAGATGACCGTGACTGCCATCGGTTCCGATACGCTCAAGACCCGCCGCACGCTGTCCGTCGACGGCAAGACCTTCGAGTATTTCTCTCTTGTCGCTGCCGAACAGGCGGGCCTCAAGGGCATCGCGCGGCTCCCCTATTCGCTGAAGATCCTGCTCGAGAACCTGCTGCGCCACGAGGATGGCCGGTCGGTCACCGTCGACGACCTCAAGGCGGTCGCGGCCTGGGTGGAGGCTCGGCGTTCGGATCGCGAGATCGGCTACCGTCCGGCCCGCGTCCTGATGCAGGATTTCACCGGCGTTCCGGCGGTGGTCGACCTTGCGGCGATGCGCGATGCCATGTCCGAGCTCGGCGGCGACGTGCGCAAGATCAACCCGCTCTCGCCGGTCGATCTCGTCATCGACCATTCGGTCGTCATCGATCACGCCGGTGCCAGCGATTCGCTGGCCAAGAACGTGCGGCTCGAATACGAGCGCAACGGCGAGCGCTACAATTTCCTGCGCTGGGGCCAGAGCGCGTTCTCGAATTTCCGCGTCGTTCCGCCGGGCACCGGCATCTGCCACCAGGTCAACCTGGAATACCTCGCCCAGACCGTCTGGGTCTCCGAGAACGCCGGCAAGGCCTTCGCCTATCCGGACACGCTGGTGGGAACCGATTCGCACACCACGATGGTCAACGGCCTCGCCGTCCTGGGCTGGGGCGTCGGCGGCATCGAGGCCGAGGCCGCGATGCTCGGCCAGCCGGTGTCGATGGTGATCCCCGAGGTCGTCGGCTTCAAGCTGACCGGCCAGATGCGCGAGGGTCTGACCGCCACCGACCTCGTCCTGACCGTGACCCAGATGCTGCGCAAGAAGGGCGTGGTGAACAAGTTCGTCGAGTTCTTCGGTCCCGGCCTCGACGCGTTGTCGCTCGCGGACCGCGCGACGATCGCGAACATGGCCCCGGAATACGGCGCGACCTGCGGGTTCTTCCCGATCGACCAGGAGACGCTCAACTATCTCGCGCTGACCGGCCGCGACGCGGCGCGGATCAAGCTGGTCGAGGCCTATGCCAAGGCGCAGGGCATGTGGCGCGAGGCGAACTCGCCCGACCCGGTCTTCACGGACGTCCTCGAACTCGACATGAGTTCGGTTGAGCCGTCGCTCGCCGGTCCGAAGCGTCCGCAGGACCGCGTGGCGCTCGGTGCGGTGAAGGCGAATTTCGAGACGGCGCTGCCTGAACTGCTCGGGCCGAAGGCCTCCAAGGAACCGGTGAAGGTGTCCAAGGGCGACTACGCGCTCCGCCATGGCGATGTCGTGATCGCCGCGATCACGTCGTGCACGAACACCTCGAACCCGGCGGTCCTCGTGGCGGCGGGGCTGCTCGCCAAGAAGGCGAACGAACTCGGCCTGACGCGCAAGCCCTGGGTGAAGACCTCGCTCGCGCCCGGGTCGCAGGTCGTCACCGACTATCTCGCCAAGGCCGGACTGCAGACGCATCTCGACGCGCTCGGCTTCAATCTCGCCGGCTATGGCTGCACCACTTGCATCGGCAATTCGGGACCGCTGCCGGACGAGGTCGCCGAGGCCGTCGATGGCGGCGACCTGACCGTCGCCGCGGTCATTTCCGGCAATCGCAATTTCGAGGGCCGGGTGCATCCGCAGGTCAAGGCCAACTACCTTGCCTCGCCGCCGCTCGTCGTCGCCTACGCGCTGGCGGGGTCTGTGCTGCGCGATCTGTCCAGCGAACCGCTCGGCATGGGCAAGGACGGCAAGCCCGTGTATCTGCGCGACGTGTGGCCGAGCAACAAGGAGATCGCCGACACGATGCGCAGCACGATCTCGGCAGAGATGTACCGCGCGCGCTATGCGGACGTGTTCCAGGGCGATGCCGACTGGCAGAAGATGGGTGGCGCCGGCGGCATGACCTACGGGTGGAACGACGGTTCGACCTACGTCAAGCTGCCGCCGTATTTCGAGGGCATGGCGAAGGAGGCCGGCACGTTCGCGGACATCTCCGGTGCCCGGCTGCTCGCGCTGCTTGGCGATTCGATCACGACCGACCACATCTCGCCGGCGGGGTCGATCAAGCGCAACGGCCCGGCGGGCGAATACCTGCTCGAGCGCCAAGTGCGTGAGGCCGATTTCAACCAGTTCGGCACCCGCCGCGGCAATCACGAGATCATGATGCGCGGGACCTTCGCCAACATCCGCCTGAAGAACGAGATGGTGGCAGGCACGGCCGGCGGCGTGACGCGGCACATGCCCTCGGGCGAGCAGATGTCGATCTTCGACGCGGCGATCCGCTACCAGAAGGAAGGCGTGCCGCTGGTCGTGGTCGGCGGCAAGGAATACGGCACCGGCTCGAGCCGCGACTGGGCGGCCAAGGGCACGCGTCTGCTCGGCATCCGTGCGGTGCTGGTCGAGAGCTTCGAGCGCATCCATCGCTCGAACCTCGTCGGCATGGGCGTCCTGCCGCTGCAGTTCAAGGACGGCATGACACGCCAGTCCCTGGAGCTCGACGGCAGTGAGGTGTTCGACATCACGGGTATCGCCGCGGGCATCCGGCCGGGCATGGATGTGCCGGTCGCGATCCGTCGCGCCGGCGGCAAGGTCGACAATGTCGTGGTGCAGTGCCGGATCGATACGCTCGACGAGGTCGAGTACTATCGCCACGGCGGCATCCTGCAATACGTGCTGCGGGGGCTGCTCCGGGCGTCTTGACGATCACGACCCGCCCCCGCGCGGCGACGGCGCGGGGGCGGGTCGGTCTTTCCGTCAGGCCTGGGGCTTGGAGCGCCGCGCGTAGGCGAGGCCTGCCAGCATCAGGCCGAAGGTGGCGAGGGTCGCAGGTTCGGGAGCCCTGACCACCACGTCGGCATCGCCGAAGGTGACGTTGTCGATCGCGAAGCCGGCCGGCTCGGATCCCGTAATGTAGAACGACACACCGGAGATGTTGGAGCCGCTGCTGTCGAACAGGCCGTAGAACTCGACGCCCAGCGCGCTGTTGACGATCGTGCCCAGCGACATGCCCGCGCTGTCGAAGGCCTCGATCGTCGTCGCGCCGACCGTGTCGAAATAGCCGCCGGACAGGCCGACCGCGGCGACGGGCGTGGCGAAGGTGAACGATATCGGTCCATTGTAGAGTGGCGTGCCCGACAGAACCGGGCTGGTCGGGTTGGCGCCATCCGTCGTGATGAACGAATTGCCGTTCTGGACGAGGGCGAGGGGCGCGGTCGGCGCGCCGGTCAGGGTGCGGACGCCGACCCCAACCACCGTGTGGCCTGTGAAGAACTCGCCGAAGCTCACCGTGTTCCCCGCGATCATGTAGACCGGGTCGGTGTCGCCGATGCTGCGCCCCGGTTCGCTGAAGGTAATCACGCTCGCCGCCGGGGTGAAGGATCCGGGACCGAGATTGATCAGAGCCGCTTGGGCCGTCGCGGCGAGGGTAAGGCCGGCGAGGGCGCCAAGGACGATGGATGGACTGCGCATTGGGGGTCTCCCTTCGGGGTTGCAGGTCCAGGGAAAGCACGTGCCGTGCCAAGCGCCGCGACATGCAAAAAGACCATATAAAATAGGGGGAAGTTGCGCTTCGACCCGGGCCATCCGAGCCGGTCGTCGCCGTCGTCTTTCCTCGCAATGCAAAAAACCGGTCCGCCTTTTCGTTCGGCGGCGCGGCGCTGCGCTTGCTCGCGACCACGCGGCTTCGTTTAATGCCGCATGGCCAAGCGCTCAGTGACTTCGGCGGATGTCGCGCGTCTCGCGCGCGTCTCGCAATCCGCGGTCAGCCGCAGCTTCTCGCCCGGCGCCAGCGTCTCCGAGGACATGCGCCGCCGGGTCCTCGCGGCCGCCGAACGGCTCGGCTATCGCCCGAACGCGATCGCGCGGGCGATGATCAGCGGCCGCTCGCGTCTCATCGCTCTGCTCGCGGCTTATCTCGACAACCACTTCTATCCGGTCCTGCTCGAGCAACTCGCGCGCGCCCTGCAGGCGCGCGGCTACCAGATGCTGCTGTTCATGACCGATCCCGGCGACCAGGACATCGTCGTGCAAAAGATGCTTCAGTATCAGGTCGACGGCATCGTGATGGCGTCGGCGACCTTGTCTCCCGGCCTCGCCGACGAATGCGCCAAGACCGGCACGCCGGTCGTGCTGCTGAACCGCTACGTGCCAGCGCTCGCCGCGAGCAGCGTGACGTCGGACAACATCGAGGGCGGCCGCCTGCTCGCGCATTTCCTCGTCGATGGCGGGCACCGGCGTATCGCCTTCATCGCCGGCCACGAGGATTCCTCGACCAGCCGTGACCGCGAGGCCGGTTTCTTCAAAGGGCTCGGCGAGCGCGGCATGACGGGGGCTGGCCGCGCGGTCGGCGGCTACAGCGTCGCGGGAGCCGCGGAATCGGCGCGTCGCCTGCTGTCGCCGCGCAAGCGCCCCGACGCGATCTTCGTGGCCAACGACCACATGGCCTTCGCGGTCATGGACGTCGCGCGTCGGGAGTTCGGTCTGCGTATCCCCGAGGATCTCTCGATCGTCGGCTTCGACGATGTTCCCGAAGCGGCCTGGGACGGATACGCGCTGACCACCATCGCGCAACCCGCCAAGGAGATGGTCGAGGCGACGGTGTCCATCCTCACCGAGCAGATGGAGCGTCGCACCGTCGTCCGCCGTGCGGCCGTGCTGCCGGTCCGTCTGGTCGTGCGTGGTTCGGCGCGCAAGCCCAAAGCTGCGGGCTGCTGACCGCCACCAGACGAGGCGACCGCGCGCGCCGAAATTGGCCATCCTTGCGTGGCGTCGATATCCATCCGCGGACGCGATACCGCGCCTGGACCCACGACCCGTAACCGGTCGCGGCATGGCCATGCATGGCGCGTCGGGGCGGGTTGCATACGTAGTCAATCCCTGTCAATCTCGCGTTCGCGCGGAGGACGCGCCAAGCAACGACTTTCGGGGACGGTATGGTCGCGGTCTCGCTGGTGGGGGTGACGAAGCGTTGGGGCGACGTGGTCGGCGTTCGGCGCGTCGACCTGGAGATCGCCGATCGCGAATTCGTCGTCCTTCTCGGCCCTTCCGGATGCGGCAAGACGACGACGATGCGCATGATCGCGGGGCTGGAGGATCCGACCGAGGGCCGGATCCTCATCGATGGTCGCGTGGTCAACGACTTGGAACCCAAGGACCGCGACGTCGCCATGGTGTTCCAGAATTACGGCCTGTACCCGTCGATGAGCGTCTACGAGAACATCCGGTTTCCGCTGAAGGTGCGCCGGATCGACCGTGCGCGACACGACGCCCTCGTGCGTCGCGCGGCGGAGATGGTCGAGCTGGGTGACCTGCTCGATCGACGGCCACGAGAATTGTCGGGCGGGCAGCGGCAGCGCGTCGCTCTCGCGCGGGCCATCGTGCGCGAACCGGCGGTCTTCCTGATGGACGAACCGCTGTCCAATCTCGACGCGAAGCTCCGCGTTTCGACGCGCGCCCAGATCAAGAACCTGCAGCATCGGCTCGCCGTCACGACGATCTACGTGACCCATGACCAGGTCGAGGCGATGACCCTTGCCGACCGCGTGGTCGTCATGGAGCGCGGGGAGATCCAGCAGATCGGTTCGCCCGCCGAGATCTATGACCAGCCGGCCAACGTCTTCGTGGCCGGCTTCATCGGTTCGCCCGCGATGAACCTGCTGCGCGGCGAGATCCAGGATGGCGCCTTCGTCGCGTCCGGTACCCGCGTCCCGGGATTCGCCGACATGCCGGGCGGACCGGCGACGCTCGGCTTCCGCGCCGAGGACGTCGAGGTGGCGTCCGATGGCGAGATCGCGGCGCCGGTCTACAGCATCGAGATGCTCGGCGACGCGACGCTCGTTTCGCTGCGCATCGGCGAGGCGCTCGTGTCGGCCAAGGCGCCCAGGACCTTCCGCGCGCGCATCGGCGATCCCATCGCCCTGCGTGTGCGCCCCGAGACCTGCCACCTGTTCGATGCCCGATCGGGCCGGCGCGTGGCGGCGTGACGCAGACCCAGAACCGGACAGGGAGACGAGGACCATGATGAAAGCGATCTTCGCGGGCGCCGCGCTTGCGGCGCTGGTCGCCGGCACGGCACAGGCGGCATGCGCCTTTCGCAACGAGGTGCCGCTGCGCTCGTTGACGGCGGCCTTCGACGCCTGGAAGGCGGTGACGTCGGCGATGGCCGAGTGCGGCAATCTCCAGGCCGAACTGGACCAGAATTTCCGCCTCAAGCAGCCGGCGGCCTTCGCGGCGACGCCATCGCTCTATCAGATCGGCGGCGTGTCCAACGGCACGATGACGCCGCTCGTGAACGCCGGGACCATCCGGCCGCTCGACGATCTGGTGGCGAAATACGGCAGGCACCTGACGCCGAACCAACTCGTGCGCGTCGACGGCAA
>CAIOSQ010000253.1 GCA_903860935.1 uncultured Rhodospirillales bacterium
CGCCGCTCGAGCAGCAGTCGGATCAGCTTCAGAAAATTCTTGTCCCAGCGCACGGTGATGCCGTATTCGGCCACGCCGCCGAAGCCGGCCATGACGCGCTCGTCCAGCGGCTCCCAGAGGGTGGTGATGTCTTCGATGGGCTCGAATGCGGTGCGGCTGCCATCGGTGGCCACGCTGCTCAGGCTCGAGGGCAGCGGCTCGATCTTCAGGCCATCGATGCCCACCACGCCATGCCCGTCGTTGAGCAGGTGGTGCGCCAGCGTGTAGCCGGCGGGCCCGAGCCCGACCACCAGCACCTTGCGGCCCGAGCGCGGCCGCGGCAGCGGGCGGCGGAAGTCGAGCGGGTTCCAGCGCGTGAGCAGCGAATAGACCTCGAAGCCCCAGGGCAGAGCGAGCACGTCCTTGAGCACGCGCGTCTCGGCCTGCGGGATGTCGACCGGTTCCTGCTTCTGGTAGATGCAGGCCTTCATGCAGTCGTTGCAGATGCGATGACCCGTGCCGGCACAGAGCGGATTGTCGACCGCGATGGTGGCGAGCGCCGCGATCGCGTTGCCGCGCGCGCGCAGCGTGTGCATCTCGCTGATCTTTTCCTCGAGCGGGCATCCCGCCAGCGTGACGCCCTGCGCGGTCTTCTGGTACGCGCCCGTCTTGCGGTCCTTGAGACCCTTCGAGCAGGAATCCTTCCCCTGCGGATGGCACCAGATGCAGTAATTGACCTGGTCGAGCGCATGGATCGGATCCATGCCCGGATCGGTCAGGCGGAAGGCGTCGCGCTCGCGCCAGTCATGCGGCGGAAGACGCATCATCGCGACGCCGTCGCGCTCGATGCGTTCGACCGGCACCAGCGATGCGGGATCGATGCGACGCGGGGCGCGGAACAGGACGCCATCCACGTGCTTCGCGCGGCCCGCTTGGGTCAGCGTCGCCCAGGCCGCATAGCGCTCCGCGACGGCGAGCGCCGCCGCATGCGCATCGGGCTCGGCGGACCAACGCAGCACATGCCGCGCGAAGGCAGCCTCGGTGAGCGGCTCGCCGCATGCCGCCTCGAGTTCGGCGGCGAGGGCCGCGCCGTCGAACGCGGCGGCGGCTTCCGGCTTGTGCGCCTTGACGGCGCGGCGCTGCACGAAATTGCGCTTCGCCTCCCAGATCGGATCGAGGCTGCGCGTCGCCTCAGCAAGCGCGCCTGCCTCGGCGCCGATCCCGAACAGGGTCGAAACGAAACGATCGAGCGCCGGTCCGAGGTCGATGATCAGTCCCGACTCGTCGAGCGCCGCCAATGTCTCGGGCGCCGCGCGCGCCGCGAGGAGACGGTTGAAGAGAGTGACATCCTCCGCCGCGAGCCAGTCCACGAAGGCGCGATCGAGCCTGACGAGGCCGTCGCGCGCATGGAGATCGGCGAAGGTCACGCCGAAGGACAGGGTCAGGTCGGACATGGCTCAGCTCAGCTTGCGCAGGAGTTCGACGAAGACCGCGCGTTCGGCCGGCGCGAGCGGCTCCAGCGTGGCGTGGGTGATCTCTCTCGCGCGCGTGATCGCCTCGCGCGCGATCCGCGTCCCGGCGACGGTCAGGCTCAGGACCATCACCCGCCGGTCGGCGGGGTCCGGGCGGCGTTCGACGAAGCCACGCGCGACGAGGCGCTGCACGACACCCTGGATGGTCGCCGGATCCATGGCCGTCTGCCGACCGAGCAGGTTCTGCGTCGTCTCGCCGAACTCGCGGATGCGGGCCAGGGCCGCGAACTGCGTCGGCGTAAGGTCGAGCGTCCCCATGATCTCCTGAAACAGCGCCGTGTGACGCTGATGCGCGCGACGCAGCAGATGTCCGGCCTGGTCCTCGAGGCGATAGGCGCCTGCATCGACGCCTGCGATCGCACCAGACGCGGCGGCGGGAGCCGAGGCGGAGGCCGGAGCCTGGGTACGCAGCGTCTGCGATGGCGGTGGCGGTGGCACGGGCGCATCCTCGCCGGAAGATCGTTCGTATGCGAACAATTAGCGACAGGGCGGCTTTGCGGTCAAGGCGACTTGCGCGCCCCATCCCCCAGGACTATCTCGCATGCCCGCATGACGACGTCGACCGATGCTTTGCGCCCCGTCCGCCTCTGGCTCGTTCTCTGCGCCGCGATGATCTTCGCGATGGTGGTGATCGGCGGGGTGACGCGCCTGACCGAGTCCGGGCTCTCGATCACCGAGTGGCGACCTGTCACAGGCACGCTGCCACCCCTCAGCTTGGCCGAGTGGGAGGCCGAATTCGCGAAATACCAGCGCATCCCCGAGTTTCGCGAAAAGAACGCCTCGATGACGCTCGCGGAGTTCAAGACCATCTTCTGGTGGGAATACGTGCATCGCCTCTGGGGGCGCCTGATCGGTCTCGTCTTCGCGCTGCCGCTTGCGTGGTTCGCCGTCACCGGCCGCGTGCGCGGGGCGCTGCTCTGGAAACTCGTCGGCCTGCTCGCACTTGGCGGGCTGCAGGGTGCGATCGGTTGGTGGATGGTCGCCTCCGGCCTCGTCGATCGCACCGATGTCAGCCCCTACCGGCTGGCCGTGCATCTCTCCCTGGCGCTCGTGATCTATACGCTGATCGTCAATCTCGTGCTCGACCTGGGCGGCGGCGATCGGGGTGTCCGCACCGGCGGTCCGACACGACGTTTCGGACGCATAGTCCTTGGCGCGATCGGCATCACGATCGTCGCGGGAGCCTTCGTCGCGGGCACCGACGCGGGCTTCGTCTACAACACCTATCCGCTGATGGACGGGCGCCTGGTTCCCGCCGGCTATGGCGATCTGTCACCCTGGTGGACAAATCCCTTCGAAAACGTCGCCGCCGTGCAATTCAACCATCGCTGGCTGGCGATCCTCACGCTTCTGCTCGTCGTCGCCTATGTCGGATGGGTGCATGCGCGGCTCGCCGACCAGTCCGCGCGGCGCCTCGCGTCCTGGCTCGGCCTGTCCATCCTCGCGCAGGTCGGTCTCGGCATCCTGGCGCTGCTGCATGCGGTCCCGGTCGCGCTCGGCGCTGCGCATCAGGCGGGCGCGGTCATCGTCCTTACGCTGGCCCTGGCGACCCATCGGGCGGCGCAACACAGCGCGCGCAGCGACCACTGAGTTCCACGACCCGGTTTTCGATCACAAAGCCAGCGGCTGCCGCCACGGCCTCCAGCGATCGCGCGATCCGGCGATCGTCAAGCTCCACAGCCGTTCCGCATCGGCGGCAGATCATGAACTGGACGTCGTGTGGACGACCCGGGGCACGGCAGCCGACATAGGCGTTGAGGGACTCGATGCGATGCACGAGGCCCTGCTGTCGGAGGAAGTCGAGGGTGCGGTACACGGTCGGCGGCGCGATCTTGCGCCCGGTCTGTGTCTGCATCGCCGCGAGAATGTCGTAGGCGCCGGTCGGACGATGCCCGCCCCAGACAAGCTCGAGGACCTGCCGGCGGAGCGCGGTGAGCTTTTCGCCGCGCGCCACGCAGATGGCCTCTGCCGACTGCAGCGCGCTCGCGACGCAATGGCCGTGATCGTGATGCGGGTCCGGAAAACCGTCCGCACTATCGTCGCCCGACCACGCCATCGCGCCCATCCGCGGGGGCTCAGAACCGCGGCGCCGCATTGCGCTCGGGAAGCGCCGCCGCGAGGCCACAGCCGCAGAACGGGCAGGTCATCTCGCGCACCTGGTCGATCGCCGCAGCATCGCCGACGCCAGACTGGCCATCCAGTTCGGCGAGGAGTTGCGCGACCATCTGCTCATGAGCGTTGCGTGTCTCGCAGGCGCCGATCAACGCCTGAACGCGGGGCGTCCCCTCTTCTTCCACGATGCGGAAGGCGAAGGCTGCCGGCGAGGCCGCGACCGCGGCGACGGGAGCGGCGATCAAACCGAGACGAAAGGCCTGACGTCTGGACAGCATCCTGCGACCCTCCGAAATCCTGACGCGAGTATAGCGCCGCGACCTGCACCACGCCACCGATGCGGCGCTTGCCCCGGCGACGCGACCCTCTAGCTCGTGGGGTCAACAGGCTTCAGGGAGGCCCACATGCCAGCGCCCATCCTCGTCATCGGCGGCACCACCGGCATCGGCGCCGCGCTCGCGCGACGGCTCGCCGCCGACGGCACGCCACTCCACGTGATGGGCCGCGACCGGGACCGGCTCGGTGCGATCGCGAGCGAGCTGGGATGCGCGACGACCAGCGTCGACGCGACCGATACCGACGCCCTGGCGCGTGCCGTCTCGGAGGCAGCGCGCGATGGTCTAGGCGGCCTCGCCTATTGCGTCGGATCGATCGTGCTGAAGCCGCTCGGCCAGGTCACGGCCGCCGACATGGCGACCGCGTTTGCCCTCAACACGATCGGCCCCGCGATGGCGGTCAAGGCGGCCGCGGCCAGCCTCGCTCCCGGATCCGGCGTCGTCTTGTTCTCGACCGTCGCCGCCCGCCAGGGCTTCGCGAACCATGTCGCGATCGCCGCCGCGAAGGGCGGGGTCGAGGCGCTCACGCTGTCCCTGGCCGCCGAACTCGCGCCGCGCCTGCGCGTCAACTGCATCGCGCCGAGCCTCACGCGGACGCCGCTTGCCGCGCGGCTGACGGGCAACGAGGCGATGGCCAAGGCGATCGCCGGGCTGCATCCGATCGCGCGGCTTGGCGAGCCGGACGACGCCGCCGCGCTCGCGGCCTTCCTCCTCTCCGCGAATGCCGGATGGATCACCGGGCAGGTCATCGGCGTCGATGGCGGCAGATCGACCCTTCGTACCAAGGGCTGAGATCGCGACGCGCATGACGACGCTGCGCCTCGTCCTCGGCGACCAGCTCTCGCTTGATCTCTCGTCCCTGCGCGACATGGACCGCGCGCGGGACACGGTGCTGATGTGCGAGGTCGCGGACGAGACGACCTACGTGCCGCACCACAAGAAGAAGATCGCCTTCATCCTGGCGGCGATGCGGCACTTCGCGCAGGAGTTGCGCGCGGGTGACGTCGCGGTCGATTACATCAGCCTCGACGATCCCGGCAATTCCGGCAGCTTCGCCGGCGAACTCGCCCGTGCGGTCCAGCGCCACCGGCCGGAGCGCATCGTCGTCACCGAACCCGGGGAATGGCGGGTCCGCGCGGACATGGAGGGATGGTCAGCGGCACTCGGCATTCCGGTCGAGATCCGCGACGACACCCGGTTCTTCTGTTCGCGCGCGCGTTTCGCGCGCTGGACGGAAGGCCGCCGCAGCCTGCGCATGGAGTTCTTCTATCGCGAAATGCGCCGCGAGCACGGAACCCTGCTCGATGCGGAGGGCGAGCCTGCCGGGGGCGCCTGGAATTTCGATCGCGACAACCGCAAGCCGCTACCCGCCGCCGCGCAACCGCCCGAGCGCGTCGCCTTCCCACCCGATGCGACGACGCGCGCGGTGCTCGATCTGGTCGCGGCGCGGTTCGCCACGCATTTCGGTGATCTCCTGCCCTTCGGCTTCGCCGTCACGCGCGCCGACGCCGAGCGGGCCTGCGCGCATTTCATGCGTGTCTGCCTGCCGCATTTCGGCGACCACCAGGACGCCATGAAGACCGGCGCACCATTCCTCTGGCATGCCGTGATTTCGCCTTATCTCAATGTCGGATTGCTCGACCCGCGCACCGTCGTGCGCGCCGCCGAGGCGGAATACGCCGCCGGTCGCGCGCCCATCAACGCGGTCGAGGGTTTCGTGCGCCAGATCCTGGGCTGGCGGGAATTCGTGCGCGGGATCTACTGGCACCGGATGCCCGGCTACGCATCGACCAACGCGCTGGGCGCGACCCGATCCCTGCCCGGCTTCTACTGGACCGGCGACACGCGGATGAACTGCCTTGCCCAGGTGGTCGGCGAGACGCGCGCCAACGCCTATGCGCACCATATCCAGCGCCTGATGGTGACCGGCAATTTCGCCCTGCTCGCCGGGATCGCCCCGGCAGAGGTCGAGGCGTGGTATCTTGCCGTCTATGCCGATGCCTTCGACTGGGTCGAATTGCCCAACACGCACGGGATGGTTCTCTTCGCCGATGGCGGCTACCTCGCGTCCAAGCCCTACGCCGCGAGCGGCAAGTACATCGACCGCATGTCCGATTATTGCGACGGATGCGCCTACGATCCCGCCCGCAGCGACGGCGAGAGCGCCTGTCCCCTCAACTATCTCTACTGGAACTTCCTGATGGAGAACGAATCCAGGCTGGCGGGCAATCCGCGCATGGCGATGCCGTACCGGACCCTCGCCGGCTTCGCGTCGGAGCGCCGCGCGCGTCTGCGCGCCGACGCCACGCGCTTCCTCGAGGCGCTGTCATGAGCGTCGCGTGGATCACCGGCGCATCGTCCGGCATCGGCGAGGCACTCGCCCGGCGCCTCGCCCGGGACGGCCAGCGCGTCGCGGTGTCCGCCCGCGGCGCAACCGCGCTCGAGGCCCTGGCGGCCACCGATCCCGCGCATATCGTCCCGATGGCGCTGGATGTCACCGACGCGGCCGCCTGCGCGGCCACCGTCGCGGAGATCGAGACGCGATGCGGGGCGATCGACCTCGCCGTCCTCAACGCCGGCACCCACCACCCGATGTCGGCAGACGATTTCTCGGCCGCGACGCTCCGGCGCCTGCTCGAGATCAATCTCCTCGGCGTCGCGCATTGCCTCGAGCCGCTGCTCGCGCGCATGGCCGCGCGTCGTCGCGGCCATATCGCGCTGGTCGCGTCGGTCGCCGGCTATGGTGGTCTGCCGACGGCGGCGGCCTATGGCCCGACCAAGGCCGCCCTGATCAACATGGCGGAGTCGCTGAAGCTCGATTGCGACCGCCTGGGCATCAAGCTCCAGCTCGTCGATCCCGGCTTCGTGAAGACCCCGCTGACCGACCGCAACGACTTCCCGATGCCTTTCCTGATGCCGGTCGAGGATGCGGTCGACGCCCTGATCGCGGGCCTCGCGACGCAGCGCTTCGAGATCGTCTTCCCGCGGCGCTTCGCCTTGCTGCTGAAGCTCCTGAACATGCTGCCCTATGACGCCTATTTCGCGCTGGTGCGCAGGATGACCGGCAAATGACGGACCGCGCCGAGATGCTCGCCGCCTATGGGCGGTATTTCGAGAACCTGACGCCCGATACGTTGCCGGAGATCGCGCGGATCGCGACACCGGACATGCGGTTTCGCGACCCGTTCAACGACGTGCGCGGGATCGACGACGTGGTCCGGCTACTCGGCACGATGTACGCGCACGGCACGCCGCGTTTCGAGATCCTCGACCGGGCGCTCGGTCAGTCGGCCGGTTACATCCTGTGGCGCTTCACCAACGATCCGGGTGGTGGCCGCGCGCCCTTCGTGATCACGGGCATGAGCGAGATCCATTTCGCCCCAGATGGCCGGATCAGCGAGCATATCGACCATTGGGATTCCGGCGGTCAGTTCTACGAGCGCATTCCGGTTCTGGGCTGGCTGATCCGCCTCGTCCGGAAACGGCTGGAATTGCGCTGAACGCTCAGCCGCTCCCCAGGACATCGCGATAGACGGCCAGCGTCCGCGCCACGCAGACCGGCCAGCGCAGGGCCGCCGCGCGCGCCAACCCCGCTGCGACCATCCGCGCGCGCAGGGCCGTGTCGGTGAGGACGCGCGCTATCGCCCCACCCAGTGCCGCGGGATCGTCCGGATCGACATAGAGCGCGGCGTCACCCGCGATCTCGGGAATGCTTCCGGCGCGGCTGGCGATCACCGGCGTACCGCACGCCATGGCCTCGAGCGGCGGGAATCCGAACCCCTCGCCGCGCGATGGAAAGATCAGCAGCGCGGCCTCGCGATAGAGGTCGGGCATGCGCGCATCCGGCACCACGCCGAGGAACTCGATCCGCGCGCGCAGTCGCTCCGGAAGCGCCGAGAGGGTCGCCGCGTCGGTGGCACCGAGGGTGTCTGCGCTTCCGGTAAGACACAGCGGCAAGGCGGGATCGGCCGCCGCGTAGCCTGCGAAGACGCCGGCCAGATTCTTGCGCGCCTCGCGTCCGCCGACATAGAGCAAGTGGCGGCGTGCCGACAGGGTCGGCGATGGCGCGAAACGATCCTCGACGCCCTCGTGGATCACGACGCTCTTGCCATGGAAGATCGGCGCATGGCGGCGTAGCGCGGCGCGCGTGGCGTGCGACACGGCGACGATCCGCCGCGCCCGCCAGAGGGCGACGTACTGGCTCGCGAGGAAGCTGAGACGCTGCGTGCGGTCGCCGAACTGCCCCGCGAGATCGAGCGGCAGCAGATCGTGCAGCGTCAGCACCGCGGGCGCAGGCCAGGCCCCGCGCCAGGGGATACCGTGGTTCCACGTGGCATGGACAAGGTCAGGACGGCAGCGTGCCAGGATGCGCGAGAGGTCGCGCTGCTCCCACGCGAGGCGCGCGCGATGCCCCGCCGCGGCCGGTGTCCAGCCCGTCTCCACGACCTCCACGCCCGACATGGTCGCGAGCGCCGGATGCAGGTCCTGTCCCGCGAGCGCCAATACGCCGACCTCGCCGCTCGCGGCGAGGCCTTCGACGAGGTTGACGACATAGCGGCCCACGCCGCTCATGCGCGCCGTAGCCGCCCGGCAATCGATCGCGACCCGTGGCCTCATACGCGTCCTCCGTCATCCGCGCAGGCGAGATCCGCCGCGATCAGGACCGCCAGCGCCTCCGGCCGCCGCGACGATGCCGCGCGTGCAAGCGCGACGCGCATCGCCGCGTGGCGCGGCGTGCCTCTCGCGGCGAGCGCGGCCCGGATCGCCGCGTCGCGGCCATCCGCATCGGCGTAGATGAACCCGATCTCGCCGTGCTCGGCCGCGATACCCGAGACGAGCGGCATGTCCGGCGCGATCACGGGGATGGCGAAGGCGAGCGCGTCCATCAGCACCCCGCTGGCCACGGCCCGGTAATGCCCGGGATCATGGAAAAGACAGACATAATCAAGCCCGGCGACGGCCTGCTCGTAATCGGTCCGTGGCCAGAAGCCCTCCCGCGGCGACGTCGCGAGCGCCGCATGGTCGCGCGCCGCGAGCACGCCATCTCCGGGCTTGCGATGCCCGATCGCATGGAACTCGGCGCTCGACGAGAATGTTCGTGCCGCCGCGAGAAAATGCGCGAAGCCCTTGTCGTCGCTCGCCCAGCCGAGGAAACCGAGCCGCGGCTGGCCATCCGTGCCCTGCGCCACCGGCGGCGCCGTGCGGCGCTCAGGCAAGGGATGCGGCCAGAGCAGCGCCGACGGCGCGAGGTCGGGGCAGCGCGCCGCGAAGGCGTCGCGGATTCCTGGCTCCACGAGCACCAGGCGGTGGCCGCCGCGTAGCGCGGCGCGCAGCGCGGCCTCGAAATCGATGCGACGCAGGATCGGGTTCCGCCGGCGCGGCAACCAGAGCCGCGCCAGGATCGAATGGCAGATTGCAAAGGTCTGGCCGCGCGCGATGACGCCGCACGCCGTCAGCAAGCCCAGCGTGAGGAGCGTCGCGCGCGTGGTGGT
Organism: uncultured Rhodospirillales bacterium; assembly: GCA_903860935.1. Classification (GTDB taxonomy): domain Bacteria; phylum Pseudomonadota; class Alphaproteobacteria; order CACIAM-22H2; family CACIAM-22H2; genus CAIOSQ01. The sequence goes on from CAIOSQ010000253.1 coordinate 9,451, forward strand.
CAGAATGATCAGGCGATCCCCCGCCCCAGGCCGCCGCGCACGCAGGAACGCGCACAAGCCGCGATCCACGACCCGCCTGCGATTGCCATGTCCCGACTCCGCGAGCGGGCCGCCGCCCACCTGGTCAGCCGCGACGACGGGCAAAGCCGCGAGCACGGACGCGCGATGCCGCGGCTCGGCGTGGAACTCGACAGCGCGGCCCGGCGCGGCGGCGAGCACGGCCGCCAGCAATCCGGCGTTGAACGGGACGTGCTCGTCGCCCTCGACATCGGTATCGAGCACGAGGATCCGACCGCTCATCGCCGCCTGCCGATGTCGCGCAGCATCCCGGCCAGCACCGCCACCGTCGCGCCGCGATCCACCGCAGCCAGCACACAGGCATATGTCGCCGCGCCCGCCGGAACGAGGACGGCCAGCATCTGCGCATCCGGCCAGCCCGGCGGCAGCACGGCGACGCGCAGCGCCGTGACCGTGGCCGCCATCGCGGCCGCGGCGACGAGGCTCGCGCCGCAGGCTGCGGCGATGTCCCGCCACGACACCCCCAGGGGCCGGCGTGCGCGATCGACCGCGAAGGCGAGACCGATCGTCCCGCAGCCGACCATGCCGAGCGCGGCCATCGCAAGGCCGTGCGGCGCGCCCAGCGCAAGCCCGGCGATCGCGGCGACGCCGATCGTCACCGTCGCGCGGTTGACGAGCGCCGCGTTGCCAAGGCCCTGATGCGGCAGGATCAGGCAGTATTGCAGCAGCTTGAACGGCATGAAGGCCCCGAACAGGGCCGCGACGGGGACCGCGCCGCTCCATTGCGCGCCCAGAACGGCCGGTACCGCGTGGGGCGCCACCGACGCGAGACCCCAGTAGACGGGCAGGAACAGCGCGGACAGGACGCGCAGGCTCAGCAGCGCGTAGCGACGGATCGCCGCGGCATCCCCACCAAGGCGCGCATAGGCTGGAAAGCCGACACGGTTGACGATCGGCATGACCTTGCCGAGCGGCACGTTGACGAGTTCGCGGCATGTCCGCCAGGCGCCGAGACCCGCCGTGCCGAGGAGCCGGCCGAGCAGCAGCGTCTCGACGGCGTCGAGGGTCTGGGTCACCAACGTGCCGAACGTCACATGGGCGCCATAACGGGCGTCCTCGCGCAGCAGACGCCCAAGATGGAAACTCGGCCGCGGCACCCCTCCTGCGGCGAGCAGGAGCAGGCATTGCGCCGTCGCGGCGCAACAGCTGCCCGCCACCAGCGCCCAGACGCCAGCACCGGCGAGCGCGCACAGGACGGTCAATACGGCCGCCATGACCCCGCCGGCGAGTTCGAAGATCGCGACGAGGCGGAATTCGAGCCGGCGCTCGAGCCGCGACTGAAGGAGCGCGGTCACGCAGTTCGGCCCGAAGACGCCGATGGCAAGCGCGAGGCCGACCGTCCAGACACGCGGCTCCTCGTAACCATGGGCGATCAGCGCGAGGGCGGCGACGACGCCGAGGAAGGCCGGCACCGCGAGAAGGAGGGCGAGCCCCACGATCTCCGCGGCGCGGGCATCGCCCAGTTCCGGCCGCTGGATCGTCAGCGACATCGGCGCAACCACGACCAGCGCGGCGAAGAAGGTGGTCGGTGCGATGCACAGCGCGAAGAGCCCGTAATCGGCGGGCACCAGCAGGCGCACGACGACCAGGGTCGAGAGCAGCGACAGCGCCTGGGCAGAGAGCCGACCAAGCGCGGTCCAGCGCAGCGCCGGGATGACCGCGGCGCGCATCACGGCCTCGTCGCGCCGACGACCGGCCGGCGCGCGGCGGGCGGCTCGAGCGCGTGGCGCACCAGCAGATGCAGCGCGGCAGCGACCACCGCGAGGAACCACCAGCCGTCGTAGAAGGCGAAGGAGATGAAGAAGCTGCCGACCAGATAGCCGACCATCGACACCTGCAGCAATCCGGCGAGGTCGCGGGCCCAACGCCACTCCGGCAGGTCGCGCGTGCGCGCCCGGACGGCGGCGAGATAGCGCGCGGTCGCCACGATGATCGCGAGGTGGCAGAGGAAGGCGAAGATCCCCGCCTCGACCAGAACCTCCAGATACGAATTATGGACGGCGCGGGGGATCACCGTCGGATCGACGCGGTGCACGACCTGCGGCAGGGCGGTGGCCTGGAAACCAATGCCGGTCAGCGGATGCTGGCTGGCGAGGATCAGCGAGACGCGCCAGATCGCGAGCCGCCCCATAGCCGAGCTGTCCTGACGGAAATCGTCGATCGAACCGAACCGCGCCCAGAGCGCATCGGGGGCGAAGGCGAGTGCCACCGCGCCAAAGACACCGAGGACGGCGAGCGTCGCGAGACGATGCGGCGAGCGGAGCCAGAGCAACCCCATCATCGCCACCAGCGCCAGCGCACCGCCGCGCGAATAGGTGAAGAGCGCGCCGACAAGCACGAAGAACGCGAAGATCCAGCATCCCACACGCACCGCGCGCAGTGCGCTGTGGATCGCAAGATAGACGATCAGCGGGATCGCCATGACCAGCGCGACCGCGAGATGGTTGTTGTCGCCGATGATCGTGCCTTCGGCGCCGCTGACGCGGTAGGCGCCGCCGGTCGCGAAGCTGAACAGCCCGCCCTTCAGGCCGAAGAACCCGATCGACAGCGCCATGATCCACACGAAGCCGTGGATGCGCAGCCGCGTGCGCAGCATGGCGAGCGTGACGAGCGCGAGCAGCAGCCCCTTCCAGATCGTGTCCCAGCGCGCGAAGCTCAGCGCGCGGTCGTAGGATCCGGCATAGGCGATGCCGCAGAACAGGATCATCGCAACCATCGCCCAGGACGTCGCCGTCGAAGGCGGCAGGCGCCGCTCGCGCGACAGCGCGAAGGAGCCGAGGGTCACGACGGCGATCAGCGCCGCGTAGCTGAACGGGACGAAGCCGTAGGTCAGCGTCTGCGGATACATCAGCGACACCCACGCCCAGAGCATCGCCCCCGCGAATGGCGTCAGCAGCACCAGGGGCAGATAGCTGGCGTAGATCAGGACGAAGAGATAGGCGCGCATGGGGTGGCCGGCGCCGCACGCCGGACGCGCGACGCGCCTAACCCGACCGCCCCCGCCCCGTGACCTTTTCCGCCGGCGTTGCGTCGCGCATGGCCAGGAGCCCCCAGCTTCCGCGCGCGTCGCCGCGCCGCTCGCTGACGATCACCCAGACCAGCACATAGCCGATGGCGAGGCAGAACAGCAGAAAGGCGAGCGTGTCCATCGTCCGCGGATCCTCCGTTCGGTCCCGGCGCGATGATGCGCGCAACGGGGCCGTGGAAGGATCATGACATCGTATCGAGCGGCCGGACATTGACCCCGGCCTGTTCAAGGGTCTTACGCAATTCGGACGCCATGGCGACCGCGGCAGGATTGTCGCCATGGACGCACACCGTGTCGGCGACCACGGGGACGCGCTTGCCGGTGACCGAGATGACGACGCCGTCCTGCACCATGCGCAGGACATTCCGCGCGGCGAGCTGCGCATCGTGGATCACCGCACCGGGCAGCTTGCGGCTGACCAGCATGCCGCGATCGTCATAGGCGCGATCGGCGAAAACCTCGCGCGCGATGCGCAGCCCCGCCTTCTCGCCGGCACGCTCGAGGCTGCCGCCCGGCATCACCATCAAGATCAGGTCCGGATCGATCGCCTTGACGGTGCGCGCGATCGTCGCGGCCAGCGCGTCATCCTCCTGCGCGGCGTTGCCGAGTGTCCCGTGCGGCTTCACATGCGCGATCCGATGGCCGACATAACGCGCCATCCCGGCGATCGCGCCGACCTGATAGACGATCATCTTCTCGATGTCGGCCGGGTCCTCGCCCACGAAGCGCCGGCGTCCGAAGCCCCAGGGATCGAGATAGCTCGGATGCGCCCCGACATTCACGCCCTTCTCGCGGGCGAGCGCCAGGGTCCGATGCATCACCAGCGGATCTCCGCCATGGAAACCGCAGGCGACGTTCGCGGACGTGACGATACCGAGCATCGCCGCGTCGTCGCCCATCGTGTAGGCTCCCCAGCTCTCGCCCATGTCGCAATTCAGATCCACGCGCGTCATATTCGTATCTCCATGTTCAACGGCCTCACCCTAGCCAAGGATCAGGGCGCCGCGCCACCGCATAGCTCGGCGCACGCCGCATCTGGCGCGCGGGCAGGCCGACGCGCGAGACCGCGAGAAGACAGGAGATGATCGCCATGCGCGAAATCGCCGATGGCCTGAAATTCCCGGAAGGTCCGATCGCCATGCCCGACGGCTCGGTCGTTCTCGTCGAGATCGCCGCCGAGCGTCTGACCCGCGTGATGCCCGATGGCCGCAAGTTTCTGATCGCCAGGATGCCGGGTGGCCCCAACGGCGCCGCGCTTGGCCCCGATGGCTGGATCTATGTCTGCAACAGCGGCGGTTTCGAGTGGATCGAGGACCCCGTGCACGGCCTGCGGCCGCGCTATCAGGCGCCGGCGTATTCGGGTGGGCGCATCGAGCGTGTCGATCCCGAGACCGGGCGGATCGAGACGCTCTACACCGCCACGGAACACGGGCCGTTGCGCGGACCGAACGACATCGTGTTCGACGGCGATGGCGGGTTCTGGTTCACGGATCTCGGCAAGGCCCGTGAGCGCGACCGCGACCAGGGCGGGATCTACTATGCGCGCGCCGATGGCAGCCTGATCCGCGAGGTCGTCCATCCGATCCTGACACCCAACGGCATCGGCCTGTCGCCGGACGACAAGGTCGTCTACGTGGCCGAGACCGAAGGTGGGCGGCTCTGGGCCTTCGACATCGTCGGGCCGGGCGAGATCGCGCGGGCGCCCTGGCCAAGCCCCCATGGCGGACGCTTCGTCGGCGCGATGGGCGTCTACCAGCGCTTCGATTCCCTCGCCGTGGAGGCGTGCGGCAATATCTGCGTCGCCACGCTCGCCAATCCCTGCATCACCGTGATCGCCCCCGACGGGCGCATCGTCGAGCAGGTGCCGACCGACGACCTGCATACGACCAACATCTGCTTCGGCGGCCCGGATCTTCGCACCGCCTTCGTCACGCTCTCGAATTCGGGACGTCTCGTCGCGATCGACTGGCCACGGCCCGGCCTGCCGCTTCACTGGCTCAATCGCCGGCCATGAGTTGGGTTCCCCGCATCAGGCCGTCAGGCGACAGCGCGCTGGTCGTCGAGTTCGAGGAACGCATCGATCCTGCCGTGAGCGCGCGCGTGCTCGATCTCGACCGCGGCCTCGCCGCCGCGCCGCCCGAAGGCGTTCTGGAAACGCTGCCGACCTATCGCACCCTGCTTGTCCGCTTCGACCCCCTGCGCACGGATGTCGCCGCCCTCGAGGCCGAGCTGCTGAGCCGCGCCGCCCGCGCGCGCGGCGACGCCGCGCCGGGTCGCCTGTGGCGGGTTCCCGTCGCCTACGGCGGCGCGCATGGCGAGGATCTCGATTCCGTCGCCCGGGCGCGCGACATGACCGCCGAGGACGTCGTTCGCATCCATAGCGGCACGGTCTACCACGTCTATATGATCGGGTTCGTGCCGGGCTTCACCTATCTCGGCGGTCTCGATCCGCGGCTCCACCTCTCGCGGCGGATCGATCCGCGGCTCAAGGTGCCCGGCGGCACGATCAGCATCGGCGGGCAACAGGCCGCCGTTCAGTCGATCGCCGCGCCGTCGGGTTGGCATCTCCTGGGTCGCACACCGCTGCGCGTCTTCGACATGCGCCGGGATCCGCCCTTCCTGATCGCGCCGGGCGACCGGGTTGCCTTCACCCCGATCGATCCGGCGACTTACGACCGGCTCGCCGAGCGGGCCGAGCGGGGCGAGATCGTTGCGGAGGTCGAGCCATGAGTCGCGGTGACGACGCGCTCGTCGTGGCGGCGGCCGGCCCGCTCTCGACGATCCAGGACGCCGGACGCTGGGGCCATCTGCGCAACGGCGTCCCGCCTGCGGGCGCGATGGACATGATCGCCCTCGCCGCGGCCAACCTGCTGGTCGGCAATGCGCCCGGCGCAGCCGCGATCGAGTTCACCCTGGCGGGCGACACGCTCGAATGCGCCGCCGAGAGCGCGCGCGTGGCGCTCGCCGGCGAGGCGCCGGCGTTTCTCGGCGACACGGCGATGGCACCCTGGCGCAGCTTCACCATGCGCCGCGGCGAGCGTCTGCGGATCGGCGCGCTCAAGCGCGGTGCGCGCGGCTATGTCGCGGTCGCGGGCGGATTCGCGACGCCCGATCCGCTCGGCAGCCGCGCGACACATCTACGTTCCGGCCTGGGTGGCGGGGCGCTCCGCCCGGGCGACCGCCTCGCCCTCGCCCGCGGCATAGCGCCCGCCGGCGGCGAGGTGGCGCTCGATCCGGCCGAGCTTCCGTATCTCGACGGCGCAATCCGCGTGGTGCTCGGACCGCAGGACGACCGCTTCACGGCGGCCGGCATCGCGACCTTCCTCTCCGGCACCTACACGGTGACGGCAGACGCCGATCGCATGGGTTATCGGCTCGACGGCCCGGAAATCGAGCATCTCGACGGCTTCAACACGATCTCCGATTCGATCGTCACCGGATCGATCCAGGTACCCGGCACCCGCAAGCCGATCGTGCTCATGGCCGACCGGCAGACCACGGGCGGCTACCCGAAGATCGCAACCACGGCGACGGCGTCGCTGCCGACCCTGGCGCAGCTCAAGCCCGGCGACCGTCTGAGTTTCGTGGCGGTCGATGTCGCGGCCGCGCGTGCCCTGCTCGCCGAGCAGGTGACACGCCTTGGCCGGATTGCGACGAATCTGCGTCCGGTGTCCAGGGACCCACGCGACCTGCCCAGCGAGATCCTGCTCGCGCACAACCTGATCGACGGGGTCGTCGGACCCGACGCGTAGCGGCCAGGGATCCGTCTGCCCGCCGCGCTATTGCGCGGCGACGTGCAGCGCGTCGAGATCCGCGCGCCGCGTATCCTCGCGACGGAAGGTGATGGTCGCCTCCCCGATCGAGAAACCCCATTTCGAGACCCGCGCGCGGTTGAGCAGCACGCCATCGGACTGGAGGAACATCCAGTCGTCGAAATCGACGGCCCAGCGCGACTCGCCGACCTTGAGGGCAAAGGCGTAGCGGAACTGAAAGGCGTTGCCTGCAGACCGCCCCTGCGCGACGCCGATCACGCCGTCGGCGTGGCCCTCGTAGACGCCGGTCGACTTGCGCTCCAGACGCCAGATGCGCTTTTCGGTCTCGCCGTCGGAGTAGACGAAATCCTCCTCCATGACGAAGCCGGTCTCGCCCTCGCGGCGCCCGACGATGTCGACGGTGAACTCGCGCCGCAGGTTCCCGAAGCGATCCTCGAATATGCCCCAGGCCCGGCTACGCCCATCGAAATAGGCGAAGAGGTCCAGAGGCGGCTTGCGGTCTGCGAAATCCTCGATGCGCATCTGCTGACAACCGGAAAGGGTGAGAGCGGCCAGCGTTGCAGCGGCCACACGATCGGATCTCATGGCTTTTGTTCGTCGGAGGCGCCGCGTTGGATCACCGCCGCGAGCGCCGCGTGACGTTTTTCGTCCAGCGGAAAGCGCCACATCAGCGCGACCGCCGCGAGCTTGAGCAGCACGGGCCCCCAGGCATAGAGCGCCGCGAGAGCGAGGCCGGCCCCCGGAACCTGCTGCGCGGCGCGCGGTTCGAACCCAGCGGCGTCGAGCAAGGGAAAGGCGAGACCGACGGCGAGCGCCAGGGCGAGTTTCGTCGCCATGCCCCAGACGGCGAAATAGAGGCCGGCACGGCCCTCGCCACCGGCCGCGGTATCCTCATCGACGACATCGGCCTGCATCGCCGGCGGCAGGGCGAGGTCGGCGCCAAGTCCGAGGCCGGTCACAAGACAGATCGCGGCGAAACCGAGCGCGGCGCCGTGCGGCAAAAGCGGCGCCCAGGCAAAGGCGGCGCAGGTCACGAGCATCGCGACGCACCAGGCGCGGTGCTTGCCCAGACGCCGCGCGAGCGCCAGGGCCAACGGCACGCCCGCGAGACCGGCGAGGAAATACACGAGCAGGAACACGCCCTGGAGCGAGGCGAGGCCAAGCCGGTGTTCGACGTACATGAGAAAAAGCGTCGACGGCAGGCCGTTGGCGATGCCGTTGAGCAGATAGGCCGACAGCAGCCGACGGAACGGCCGGTTGCGCGCAAGCACGCGCCACCCCTCGGCGGTCGCAAGCGAAGCCGCCCTGGCGGGTGGCGGCTCCGGCACCACCGCCAGCATCGCGGCGCCGCTGGCGGGCAGCAGCACGAGCGTCAGCACGGCGATCGCGGCAAGCGCGGCGCCCGGCCCGGTCTGCCCGCCGGCGTCCCCGAAGGCCGCGAGCGTCGCGGGCAGCGCAGCCGCGACGATGACGCCGACGAGCGCGAAAGCCTCGCGGGTCGCGGCGATGCGGGCGCGCTCCGCGTAATTCGTGCTCAACTCCGCACCCCAGGCCTGGTGGGGGATCTGCATCATCGTCCAGCCGAGATAGACGACGAAGCTCCAGATCAGCAGATGAGAGGCACCGGCCCCCTCCGGCGGGCGGAACAGCAGCCAGGCGCCGGCGAGGACGAGCGGAAGCGAGGCGATGATCCAGGGCCGCCGACGTCCAAGCCGCGTGCGCGTGCGGTCGCTGAGAAAGCCGATCAGGGGATCGGTCACGCCGTCCCAGAGGCGGGCGAGCAGCAGGATGGTTCCGACCGCCGTCAGGCCGATCCCCATCTCCTGGGCATAGAAGCCTGGAAGATGCACGAGCAAGGGCAGGCCAAGCATCGCCGCCGGCAGGGCCGGCAGGCCATAGGCGACGAGGACGAGGCGCGGAAGCCGGCCTTGAGGTGCGAAGATCACAACGCGTATTCGCAGCCGTGGCCCGCCTGGATCAGCGCCTTGACGGATCTCCCCAGGATCCGTCGGCCATCAGCGTCGTACCAGCGCCGCCTGAACGACGTCGATCGACCCCGCGCGGAAACCGGCTTCGCAATAGGCCAGGTAGAACTCCCACATCCGCTTGAAGCGACGGTCGAACCCCATGGGCTCGAGTTCGTGCCATGCCGCCTGGAAGCGCCTGTTCCACTCGGCGAGCGTGCGCGCGTAATGCTGACCGTAGAAATCGCTGCGCTCGATCGCGAGCCCCGCGCGTTCGCAATGCTGCGCGAGCGCCGTCATCGAGGGCAGCATGCCGCCCGGAAAGATGTACCGCTGGATGAAGTCCACGCCGCGCCGGTAGCTGTCGAACCAGCGATCGGCGATGGTGATGATCTGCAACGCGGCCCTTCCCCCAGGCTCGAGACAATCGCGAACCTTGCCGAAATAGGTCGGCCAGTGCCGCTCTCCGACCGCCTCGAACATCTCGATCGAGGCGATCTTGTCGAACCGCCCCTCGATGTCGCGGTAGTCGACGAAGCGCGCGTCGACGCGGTCCGCGAGTCCGGCCTTGTGGATGCGGGCCTGCGCGAATTCGAGTTGCTCGCGCGAGACGGTGATCGCCGTGACGCGGGCGCCGAAATCGCGCGCCGCCACCTCGGCGAAACCACCCCAGCCGCAGCCGATCTCGAGCACGCGCTGGTCGGGACCGAGCGCCAGTTTTTCCGCCAGCTTGCGGTACTTGGCCTCCTGCGCGGCCTGGAGATCGGTGTCGTCGCGGTCGAAGACGGCGCTCGAATACGTCATCGAGGGATCGAGCCAGCGGGAATAGAAGTCGTTCCCGAGATCGTAGTGGTGGGCGATGTTGCGCCGCGAGCCACGCCGCGTGTTGTCGTTATAGCGATGCAGGATGCGGCGCAGCGTGGTCACGGCGCGCGCGCCCATGTGAAGCGTCCCGAACTCCTCCTCGTTGACGGCCGCCAGGATCAGCAAAGCCGCGAGATCCGAGGTCTCCCAGTCGCCATCCATGTAGGACGTCCCGAACCCGACCGATCCCCCGAAGATCAGCCGCGATACCATGCGCGGGCGGCGCACGGTCAGGTCGGCCGCGGGCCCGGGCTTGGGACCGGCCACGCGGTAGCTGCGACCATCCGGCATACGGATGGTCACGCTGCCCGCGACGATGCGGCCGGCGATCCCGAGCAGGATCCGCATGCTGCGCGGCAATCCCGCGGTCGCGCCAGGCACGCGCGGATCAAGCGGCGTCATCAACTCACTCCTGCGCTCGGAGGTTGGGGTCTGGAGTGGAATTGAACGCCCTTCAGCCAGAGTTTCAAGGCCTCCCAGTGGATGCCGGCCACGACCTTCAGGGTCAGGACCGGATAGGCGAGGAAGGCCCGCAGCAGCGTCCGGTCGTCCAGGGGACGCCGCTCGCCACGATGCGTCGCGACCAGGATCGTCCCGCCCGGGCCGGTCTCGTTGATCGCGATCGAAAGCTTTTCGCCGGGCTCGTGGAGCTTGAAGGCATAGCGCGCCTCCATGCCGATGAAGGGCGACACATGGAAGATCTTGTCGCGCGCATGGCGCAACGCATGTCCGGGAAGCGGCGCCGCGTCGACCCGCACGAAATACACGTGCTGGTCGCCGAAGGTGTTCTTGACCTCGTAGAGGATCGCCTTCGGACGGCCGTCGGCGCCCTGGCACCAGTAGATCGACAGCGGATCGAACCCGAAGCCGAGGACGCGCGGGAAGCAATGCAGCAGGACCCGTCCGTCCGTGATGTCCACACCGAACCGCGCGCAGACGGTCTCGACCCACGGTCGCAGCGGCGTCCCGTCCCGCGGCCCATGATCGCGGTCGCGCAACGAAAACACGCCGAAGCGGTTGTGGGCGAAGAGCCGTAGACGACGGTCGAGCGCCGGAAGATCGTCGAGATCGACGAGGATCGAGAAGACCCGATAGACGAAGCGATGCGCCACCGGCCGCAGCCGCCGGTGCATCACCTCGCCGACATAGAGGCAACTCGACACCATGCGCCGCGGCGTCCTCAGCGACCGGCCACGGCGGCGCGCGGGGCGGGCTCGCCGGAGACGCCGACGGAACGTGGCGCGCCGTCGGCCCAGGGCCGCCGCACGCCGAACCGCTCCGCGACCGCGAGCCCCGCGGACAGACCATCCTCGTGGAAGCCGTAGCCGCAATAGCTGCCGCAATACCACACACGGCGGACGCCCTGGATCGTGGCGAGCGACGCCTGCGCGCGCAGCGCCGCGCCGTCGAAGCACGGGTGATCATAGGCGATCTCGGCGACCGTCAGATCGCCGCGCGGCGCGCGCAGCGGATTGAGCGTGACGAAAAGCGGCCAGGCGGGATCGATGCCCTGAAGCAGATTCATCCAGTAGGTCACCGACAAGGACAGGTCGAGCGGATCGCCGGAGCGCCTCTCCGCGAGATAGTTCCACGCCGCCCAGGCACCACGACGCCGCGGCATCAACGCGGGGTCGCGATGCAGCACCGCGAGGTTGCGCTGATAGCGGAAGGCCCCGAGGATCGCCGCCTCCGCGGCCGAGGGCGCGTCGAGCATCGCGAGCGCCTCGTCCGCATGCGCCGCGACGATCGCATGGTCGTAGCGCCGCGTCTCTCCGTGGCGGTCCGTCACCGCCACGCCCGTCGCGTCCGGCGCGACGCGCGCCACGCCGGCCGCGATCCGCGTCTCCGGTCGCGCGGCCCCGAGCAGGTGGCCGACATAGGTACGGCTGCCGCCCACGACGGTGCGCCAGCGCGGACGTCCGGAGAACTCCAGCAAGCCGTGGTTGGCGAAGAACTGGGCGAAGCTCCGGGCGGGAAAGCCGAGCATCTCGCGGACCGGCACCGACCAGATCGCCGCCCCCATCGGCAGGAGGTGGTCCTCCACGAAGGCTGGTCCATAGCCCTCGAGTTGCAGCCAAGATCCGAGCGTGAGGTCGACATCGTCGCCCTCCAGCAGCCGCGGCGCGGTGCGGAAGAAGCGTGCCACGTCGGAGAGCATGCGCCAGAAGCGCGGCCGCAGCAGGTTCGATGGCTGGGCCGCAAGCCCCATCAGCGACCCGCCGCTGTATTCGAAGCCGCCGCCGTCGATGCTGACGCCGAACGACATGTCCGAGGCGCGCGTCGGCACGCCGAGCTGCGCGAACAGCGCGGTCAGATTGGGGTAGTTGCGCTCGTTGTAGACGATGAACCCGGTGTCGACCGGCTCGACACGTCCGCCGCACGGCACATCGACCGTGTTCGAATGACCGCCCAGCCGCGACTCGCGCTCGTAGAGCGTGACGCGATGGCGTCCGGACAGCAGCCATGTCGCGCCGAGGCCCGAGATCCCTGCCCCGATGACAGCGATGTCGAGCGGCGCCGAATCAGGAGAACAGGCCGTGCTGGAACCGTCTGCGCTCACGCCGTTCTCCCGCGGATCAAGTCGACTGCTTCAAGGTCGCGAAGGCGGCGAGCGCGCGATCACGGGCCTTGCCGTGATCGACGATCGGCCGCGGATAGGTCTGCCCGAGTTCAATACCGGCGGCGCGCAGCGTCGCGGCGTCGGCCTCCCAGGGTCGATGAACGAACTGAGCCGGCAGGCGCGCAAGTTCGGGGACGAACCGCTTCACATACGCGCCGTCCGGATCGAATTTCTCGCCCTGCAGCATCGGATTGAAGACGCGGAAATACGGTGCCGCGTCGGCGCCGCAGCCCGCGACCCATTGCCAACTCGCGGCATTGTTCGCGAGATCGGCATCGACCAGCGTGTCCCAGAACCAGGCCTTCCCGAGTTGCCAGGGCAGCATGAGATCCTTCACGAGGAAGGATCCGGCGATCATGCGCACGCGGTTATGCATCCACCCCGTCTGCCAAAGTTCCCGCATCCCGGCATCGACGATCGGGAAACCCGTGCGCCCGCGCCGCCATGCCTCGAGGCCTGCGTGATCCTCGCCCCAGGGGAAGGAATCGAAGGACGATCGCCAGTTGCGCTCAGGCAGGTCCGGAAAGTGGAACAGCAGATGGTAGGCGAATTCCCGCCACAGCAATTCGCTCACGAAATGGTCGGGTCCGCCGCCGTCGCGCGCGCGCGCGGCGTACCAGAGCTGGCGTGGCGAGATCTCGCCGAAATGCAAATACGGGCTAAGGCGCGAGGTCGCCTCGAGATCGGGACGATTGCGCTGCTCCTTGTAGTCCGTGATCGCCGCGTCGACGAAGCGCGCCAGCCGGAGTTGTGCCGCAGCCTCGCCCGGCACCCAGGCCGCGCGCAATCCACCCGCCCAGTCGGGCCGGGTTGGCAGAAGGTCGAGCGAAGCGAGATCGAGGCTCCGCGGCGGCACGGCGGGCGTGCGGAGGGCCTCCGGCGCCGGCACCGGGCGGGGCGGCGGATCGGCGGCCCGGCACGCCTTCCCGAAGGGCGTGTAGACCTTGAAGGGCTGCCCGCCCTGGGTCGCGATCGTCCAGGGCTCGAAGAGCAGGCTCGCGTTGAAGCTGCGCGCCAGGATTCCACGCGCCTCGAGGCCGGACTTGATCGCCTCGTCCCGGACGCGGATTGCCGGCTCGTAGCAACGATTCCAGAACACGCCCGCGGCGCCGGTCTCGGCGATCAGCGCGTCGAGTTCCTCGGCGGCGCGGCCGCGGCGCAGGACCAGCGGCGCACCCCGCGCGTGCAGATCGGCGCCAAGCGCGGCGAGCGAATGATGCAGCCACCAGCGCGACGCGCCGCCCCGGCGCCATGCGCCGGCCCCCTCGTCGTCGAGGATATGGACGGGAACGATGGGCGCTCCGGTCGCGACGGCCGCGCTGAGCGCGGGATTGTCGGCGAGGCGGAGATCCTGGCGGAACCAGACGATCAGCGGCGATGGGGAGGACATGGGGCGGTGCGGCGGGGCTCTCGGCTCGGTCTCGGGAACGGCGCGATCCGCTGCATCCCCGGATCTTTTACGTCAACCGAACCGGATACGCACGCATGGCGGGGAAGGATCACTTCGCCGGCTTCGCCAACTGGCGGCGAGTCACGAGATGCAGACGCTCGCGCCCGAGCATCAGGGCGCGGAACCCCGCCGGACCGAAGAGACCGGAAATCGCCGGATCGAGGCAATCGAGGCCGCCAGCGAAGGCCCCGAAGGCCGGCATGACCATACGCGCGCCATCCGTCACGAAGCACGCGGCGGTGACGCGACCCGCACGCGTGGCGATGCTGGCCTTGGGATGGAGATGGCCGCAGACCTCGCCGGTCGCGGGCGCGGTCCCCGGCAGATGCGTGAGCCGCAACCCGCCGGCAACGTCCATCGCCGACGCGACCGAACCGCCGAGGCCATCGGGTATCTCGCGGTCGTGATTGCCGACGATCCAGGTCCAGTCCTGGGCCGCCACCAGCCGCCGCAGCAGGTCGCGATCGGCGGGATCGAGACGAGCACCCGCGTCCACGTCGTGAAAGCTGTCGCCGAGGCAGACGACATGGCGCGGCCGGAAGCGCCGTATCGCCCGCATCAGACGGTCGAGCGTCGCCCGCGTGTCGTAGGGCGGCAGGAACTGACCGCGGCGCGCGAAATGCGATCCCTTTTCGAGATGCAGATCGGCGACGATCAGGGTGCCGGTATCGGGTTGGAACAAGGCGCCCGAGACATCGGCGAGGACGGCGACCCCGGCGACCCGCAGCGCGGCGGTCACGATCCGCCTCGCGCGCGCGCGCGGCGCCGTGGCTGCACGGCGATCAGATTTGCGGGTCGTGTCATCGGAAAACGTCCACGCGGGTGCTTAACCCGCCGCCGTCGCCGGTACAATGGATCCGCCGCATCAGATCAGGCGGCCCTGCGGCGGGGGCGGCATCTCGCCTGGTGCCATCGCCTCGTCGATCAGGGATCGCGCCGCCTCGTCGAGCAATTCGTCGATCGCGTCGCCGCGCACGGATTCTCGGCCGATCTCGAGCAGGACGGGGACCGCGAGCGGCGAGACGCGATCGAGCCGCTCGACATCGATGCGGCCCCGGATGCGGGCCAGGAAGACACCGAGCCGCGCAACATCGGTCATCCCCGCGGCGGCATCGGCGCGCGTCGCGCGCAGCAGGACATGGTCCGGCTCGTGACGCCGCAGGACATCGTAGATGAGATCGGCGCTGAAGGTGACCTGACGGCCGCTTTTCTCGGCGCCGGGATGGCGGCGCTGGATCAGCCCGGCGATGATCGCGACATTCCGGAAGCTGCGGCGCAGCATCGAGGATTCGGCCATCCATTCCTCGAGATCGTCGCCAAGCATGTCCTCGGCGAAGAGGTCCGCGATGCCGCGCGGCGGCCGCAGGCTCCACACCGCGATCACGTAGTCGGTGGCGACGAAGCCAAGCGGCCGCAGCCCCGCGCGCTCCATGCGCCGCGTCAGCAGCATGCCGAGCGTCTGATGCGCGTATCGCCCCTCGAAGCAATAGGCGACGAGGAAGAACTTTCCCCCGCGCGGAAAGATCTCGACCAGCAGACCATCGCGGCGCGGCAAGACCGAGACCGCGCGCTGCACCCGCAGCCAGTCGCGGACCGCCGCCGGCAGCGTGTCCCAACGCCCGGGATCCGCGAGCAGGGCACGCACGCGCGCGGCGAGTTCCGTCGTCAGGGGCAGGCGTCCGCCCTCGTAGACCGGCACCTTGGGCTCCCCATCGCGGACCGCGACGACGTCGACGACGGTCTCGCGCATGCCCTCGAACCGCAGCAACTGGCCGCCGAACATGAAGGTGTCGCCGATCTCGAGGCCCTGGACGAACCACTCCTCGACCTCGCCGAGCTTGCGGCGACGATTGAGCACGAGCGTGACCATCGGCGCCTCGACGATGGTGCCGACATTGAGCCGGTACTGCCGCGCGACATGGGGCCCGACGATCCGCCAGGTTCCGTCGCTGGCGCGGAACAGGCGGCGAAAGCGGTCATACCCGCGCAGGGCGTAGCCGCCGGTCGCGACGAAGGCGAGGACATCGTCGAAATCGCGCCGCTCCAGCCCCGCATAGGGCGCGGCGCCGCGAACCTCCGCGAAAAGCGCGTCGGGATCCACCGGCCCGTGACAAGCGCAGCCCAGGACATGCTGCGCCAGAACGTCCAGCCCACCCGGACGAGTCCGCGGCGCGTCGATCTCACCCGCCCCGATGGCCTCGATCGCGGCCTCGCATTCGAGCAGTTCGAAGCGGTTGGCGGGCACCAGCAGCGCGCGGCTCGGCGCGTCGAGCCGGTGGTTGGAGCGGCCGATGCGCTGCAACAACCGCGCGGCGCCCTTCGGCGCGCCGACCTGCACGACGAGATCGACATCGCCCCAGTCGATGCCGAGATCGAGCGACGACGTCGCCACGACCGCACGCAGGCGGCCCGCGGCCATCGCGGCCTCGACCTTGCGGCGCTGCTCGACGGCGAGGCTGCCGTGATGCAGTGCAATCGGCAGGTTGTCGTCGTTGAGCTTCCACAGGGCATGAAAACAGAGTTCGGCCTGCGCGCGCGTGTTCACGAAGACGATCGCGCTGCGCGCGCCGCGGAGCGCGCCATAGACTTCCGGCATCGTCTGCAGCGCCATGTGCCCGCCCCAGGGCAGTCGCGCCTCGGGCATCAGGATGCGGATATCGGGTCGCGCCCCGCCGCGGCCCCGAACGACCACCGGTTCCTCCGCGAGCCCGGCGCCCAGCCAGCGCGCGAGCCGGGGTGGATCGGCCACCGTCGCCGACAATCCGATCCGCAGCGTCCGCGGCGCCAGCGTCGCGAGGCGCGCGAGGCCGAGCGCGAGGAGATCGCCGCGCTTGCCGCCCTCGAGCGCGTGCAACTCGTCGACGACGATGGCACGCAGGCCCGCGAACTGGGTCCGGGCGGCGGGATCGGCGAGCATCAGCGCCAGCGATTCCGGGGTCGTCAGCAGGATCTGTGGCGGGCTATCGCGCTGGCGCGCGCGGCGCGCCGTCGGCGTGTCGCCGGTGCGCGCCTCCGCACGCACCGGCAGTCCAAGCTCGGATACAGGGATCTCGAGATTGCGCCTGACGTCCACGGCGAGCGCCTTGAGCGGCGAGACGTAGAGCGTATGCAGCCCCTCGGCCGGCCGCGCGGCGAGATCGATCAGGCTAGGCAGGAAGCCCGCGAGCGTCTTGCCGCCACCGGTCGGCGCGACCAGCAGGGCGGATCGCCCCGTCGCAGCCGCCGCGACGATCGCCAGCTGGTGCGCATGCGCGGTCCAACCACGCCGCGCGAACCAATCGGCGAACAGGGGCGGCAGGGGCGCGGCGTCGGCGGTTGGCTGCATGGCGCGAGAATAAAGGTGCTGCTTCACATCGGGTGATCGCCCGGACTTGCAACCCGCGCGCCTCCGCTCCAAGTAGCGCGCAGTCCCGAAATGACCATGCGCATGCGCCCCGAGACCTGGATCCGGCCGACGCCCCAGGGCTTGTACGTGGAGCCCGGCGATTTCTTCATAGATCCCGTGCGCCCCGCCGCGCGCGCCGTGGTCACGCATGGCCATGCAGACCACGCGCGCCCCGGAAACGAGTCGGTCCTCGCGACCGCCGGAACGCTCGCGATCATGCGCGCACGCTACGGCGCGGCGGCAGGCGGCACGCTGCAGGCGATCGGCTACGGGCAGAGCGTCCGCATCGGGGATGTGACCGTGGGTTTCGCGCCGGCTGGTCATGTGCTGGGCTCGGCGCAGATCGTCCTCGAGCATGGCGGCAGTCGCGTCGTCGTATCGGGCGACTACAAGCGTCGCCGCGACCCGACATGTCCCCCATTCGAGCCGCAAAGCTGCGACGTCTTCGTCACCGAGGCGACCTTCGGCCTGCCCGTCTTCGTCCATCCCGTCGACGCGGACGAGATCGCGCGCCTGCTCGGGTCCGTCCATCGCAATCCCGAGCGCGCCCATCTCGTCGGCGTCTACGCCCTCGGCAAGTGCCAACGCGTCATCCGCCTGCTGCGCGAGGCCGGATGGGACGCGCCGATCTTCGTCCATGGCGCGCTCGCGGAGCTCTGCGCCGTCTACGAGCAGGCCGGGGTCGCGCTTGGCCCGCTCCGCGCGGTGGCCGGCGCGGAGCCGCGCGACCTCGCCGGCGCCATCGTCCTCGCGCCGCCCTCCGCCCTCGCCGATCGCTGGTCGCGCCGCCTTCCGGAGCCGCTTGCCGTAGCCGCCTCCGGCTGGATGCGGATCAGGCAGCGCGCGCGCCAGCGCGGCGTCGAATTGCCGCTCGTGATCTCGGACCATGCCGACTGGCCGGAACTGCTCGGCACCTTCGCCGATGTCGATGCGCCGGAGATCTGGGTGACGCACGGCCAGGAGGACGCGCTCGTCCATGCGGCGGGCCTGCAGGGACGCCGCGCGCGCGCCCTGCGCCTGATCGGTCGCGACGAGGATGGCGGACCATGAAGCGCTTCGCGCAGCTCCTCGATGCGCTGATCCTCGCGCCGGCGCGCGGCGCCAAGCTTCGCCTGCTCGTCGATCATTTTCGCAGCGCGCCCGATCCCGATCGCGGCTGGGCCCTCGCGGCCCTGACCGATGGCCTCGACTTCCCCGCGGTCAAGCCCGCCGCGATCCGCGATCTCGCCGCGACGCGGATCGATCCGGTCCTGTTCGCGCTGTCCTACGATTATGTCGGCGACCTCGCGGAGACGGTGGCGCTGCTCTGGCCGCCGACCGGGATTGCCGTACACGCGCCGCTCCACGAGATCGTCGACACCCTCGCCCGGGCGCGCCGCCAGGATGCGCCCGCCCTGCTCGCGGGCTGGATGGACCGGCTCGACAGCGACGGGCGGTGGGCGCTGCTCAAGCTCGTGACCGGCGGCCTGCGGGTCGGCGTGTCCGCGCGCCTCGCGAAGACGGCGCTGGCCGAACATGGCGGCGTCGACGTGTCGGCGATCGAGGAGATCTGGCACGGGCTCGAGCCGCCTTATGCCGCGTTGTTCGGTTGGCTCGACGGCCAAGGACCGATGCCGCCCAAAACCGGCGCGCTCGGCTTCCGGCCGATGATGCTCGCCCACGCGCTGGACGATGCGGATCGCGCGGCCCTCTCGCCCCGGGACGTCGCCGTCGAGTGGAAATGGGACGGGATCCGAGTCCAGCTGGCCTGCGACGGCACCGGCGCCGTGCGTCTTCACGCTCGCGGCGGCGACGAGATCGGCGGCGCCTTTCCCGAGATCGTGACCGGTCTCGAGCATCGCGTGGTCGCCGACGGCGAGTTGCTGGTCGGCACCGGCTTTCGACCAGCGCCGTTCGCGGATCTGCAGCAGCGGCTCAATCGAAAGGCTCCGTCGCGCGCCCTGATCGCCCGTCATCCGGCCTTCCTGCGGCTCTACGACATCCTGTTCGACGGCGAGGAAGATCTCCGCGCCCTGCCCTTCGCCACCCGCCGCGCCCGCCTCGAAACCTGGTTCGCGCAGCGCGTGGCCGGGACGCCGGCCGACGGCCGGATCGACTTGTCGCCCCGGCTCGACGCCACGACCTGGGAGGACCTCGCCCGGCTGCGCGACGGCTCGGCCGCGATCGGCGCCGAGGGGCTGATGCTCAAGCGGCTCGACTCGGCTTATGTGGGCGGCAGGCCGAAGGGGTCCTGGTACAAATGGAAGCGCGATCCGATGCATGCCGATGCGGTGCTGATGTACGCGCAGCGCGGCCACGGCAAGCGGTCGTCCTTCTATTCCGACTTCACCTTCGGATGCTGGCGCGAGGACGGCGAGCTTGTTCCCGTCGGCAAGGCCTATTTCGGGTTCACCGATGCCGAACTGGCACGCCTCGACCGCTGGGTCCGCGCCAACGCCGTCGACCGTTTCGGTCCGGTGCTGGTGGTCGCGCGCGAACTGGTGTGCGAACTCGCTTTCGACGGCGTGCAGCGGTCGAGCCGGCATAAATCCGGCCTGGCGCTGCGCTTCCCCCGCATCGCGCGGATCCGCTGGGACAAGCCGGCGGCGGAAGCCGACCGGATCGATGCGCTTGAAGGGCTCGTGGGACGGGATCGCGCGGATCCTCGCTAACCCTCGCTTAACCCGGAGCGCCTAGCCTGCCGATCTCCTTCATTTGATGGCGCGTGCATGACCGAGCGACAGCAGGACTGGCTGGCCAATCTCGGGCAAGAGATCCGCACGCCGATGAGCGGCATCATCGGCATGGCGAGGCTCTTGCTCGAAACGCCGCTGCGCTCCGATCAGCGCCAATGCGCGGAATCCATTCACGAGAGCGCGGGCCGTCTGCTCGCCATGGTCGAATCGCTGCTGGGGGACGCGCGCCAGGACATCGGGCCGCCGCGGCCGGAGACCGGCGATTTCGACCTCCCGGCCCTGATCGAAGGCTCCGCCGAACTCCTGGCGCCGCAGGCGGAGCGCAAAGGCCTCGCCCTCGGCGTCTATATCCACCCAGCCGCGATCCTGAGGCTTCACGGCGATGCCGGCCGGTTGCGCCAGGTGCTGGTGAACATCGTCGCGAACGCGATCAGGTTCACCGCGCGCGGATCGGTCGAGATCGACGTGCGCGTCCATCCGCTCGACGCCGACACCGTCAAGCTGCGGGTCGCTGTCGCCGATTCCGGAATCGGCATCGCCCCCGATGTCCAGGCGCGGATCTTCGAACGATTTGCCCAGGCGGATGCCGCGACCGGCACCAGCGCGAGCGGCCTCGGGCTTGCGCTCTGCCGCCAGATGGTCGAGGCGATGGGCGGCGACATCGGCGTCGAGAGCGAACCGGGCCGCGGCGCGACGTTCTGGTTCGCGGTCCCCATGAAGCTGGCGGACGGCAATGTCGGGCTCGACCTCAAGGCCTTCGAACCGCTCAGCGGCCTGCGCGCGCTCGTCGTCGATTCGTACGAGAGCGATCGCCGGGTCCTGCGGCGCCGACTCCAGGCACTGGGCCTCGAGGTCGTCGAAGCGCCAGACCCGCGCGGTGCGATCGACGCTCTGGACGCGATCGCCGCGCAGGACAATCGTTTCGATCTGATCCTTCTCGAGCAGGCCGGCTTCACAGGCCCCTTGCGCGCGGTGGTCGAGCGGATCGCGCGCGACGACGCCGCAAGACCGCCGCGTATCGTCCTCTGCACCCCCTTCGGCACCGCAGCGACCAGCTTGACCCATGACGCCCTGCGCACGCCGGACGCGTTGATCACGAAGCCGTTCCGCGTCGCCGCGATCGCCCAGACACTGCTCGGCCTGTTTGCCAGAGACGCGGCGGCTAGCACCGCCGACGCGGCCAGCGCCGGCGGGACATTCGTCGGTCAGGCGCCGCAGCAGGGTGCGGCGCGCATCCTGGTCGCCGACGACAACCGTGTGAACCTGCGGCTGATGGCCGCGATCCTCGAGCGCGAGGGCTTCGGCGTCGACATCGCGGAGGACGGTTTGCAGGCGGTAGAACTCGCGGCGCGGCGCGGCTACGCCGCGATCCTCATGGACGTGAAGATGCCGCGCATGAACGGCCTCGAGGCTGCGGCGCGGATCCGCGCCCTCGATGGCGCGATCGCGCGGGTTCCGATCGTGGCCTTGACCGCCAACACGACGCCGCGGGCACGGGAGCTTTACCTGGCGGCGGGTATGGACGAACATGTGCCGAAACCGGTGAACCGGACCGAACTCATGGCAGTCCTGAGGCGCCTCGTCGCGCGCCCGTCGACGTCTTTTCTGGCGCCGACGCCGCGCCACGCCTTGCCGCTGCCCGCGGCGATCTTGACGGACCACCCGGACCTCGACGAGCAGCAACTCTCCGCCGTGCAGTCGGTCTTGCGCAAAGCCGAGTTCGAACGCCTCATCGCCGCCTATGCGGAAGGCGCCCAGGAGCGCGCCGACGGGCTGCGGGCCGTGGCCGCGATCGGCGACCTCGCCGCGATGAACCGCGCGGCCCAGGACATCGGATCGATCGCCGCCAATGTCGGCGCGAGGCGACTGAAGGATCTCGCCGCCGCGCTCGAGACCGCCTGTCGCGAGCGCCGCCCCGAAGATGCCGACCGGATCACTGCCGATGTCGCGGCGGTCGCGACGCATACCGCCAACGAATTGCGGCGCCGCTTCCTGCGCCGCGCCGGCTGAAGCCGCGCCGGCTGAAACGGGCGGCGCCGCGCCGGCCAGAGGCCGCGCGCGACGCCGCCTCGTCTGCCCTCACCCCTTGGCGGGCGGCTTGTACCAGGGGCAGTTCTCGCGCTTCGCGGTCGACTCGTCGAAGGTCCCGTCGGTCCGCTTGTATTCCCAGAACACCACGCCACCACCGGGCATGCAGAGCGGGTCGAGGAAGGACCCGCCCGGCTCGGAACGGTCGGCGCAGGCGGCAAGACCAAGCATCGCCACGGCCATGATCGCGAATCTCATCTCGAACTTCCTTTCCAGAGTTGGGCGCATGAAGCTGCGCATGTCGGCATAGTACCTATCGTCAGCGCCCGCGGCGAGCGCGTCGCATGGGGCGCACGGCGGATGGTCAGCCCCACAGCGCAGGATCCGGCGGCGACACGATGCTGCCGTCGTAACGCAGACCGGGATCGCGGTCGCGCGCGAGAAGCAAGGGACCGTCGACATCGACCCACTCGGCCCCTTGCGCGACCAGGATCGCGGGCGCCATCGCGAGCGATGTGCCGAGCATGCACCCGACCATGACACGGCGACCTGCTGCCCGCGCCGCGTCGCGCAGCCGCAGGGCCTCGGTCAGGCCACCGGTCTTGTCGAGCTTGATGTTGATCGCCTCGTAGCGCGTGCCGAGCTCGGAAAGGGTCGACGTGTCGTGGCACGACTCGTCGGCGCAGACCGGCACGGGATGCGGCACGTCGGCGAGCCCGGAGTCGGCGCCGGCCGGCAGCGGTTGTTCGATCATTTCGACCCCGAGCGCCGCGAGGTCGCGCGCGAACGAGGCATAGTGCTCCGCCGTCCACGCCTCGTTCGCGTCGACGATCAACCGCGCGCGGGGGGAACCCCGGCGGACCGCCGTCACACGCTCCAGATCGCCATCGCCGGTCAGCTTGATCTTGAGCAGCGGGCGTTCGGCCGCGGCCCGCGCCGCCGCCTCCATCGCCGCCGGCGTATCGACCGAGAGCGTGAAGGCGGTGACCAGCGGGCGCGGTTTCTCCAGTCCCGCGAGTTCCCAGACAGGGCGCCCGCTCCGCTTGGCCTCGAGATCCCAGAGCGCGCAATCGAGCGCGTTGCGCGCCGCGCCCGCCGGCAGCAATCCCTGAAGCGCGTCGCGGTCGGCACCCGCCTCGATCGCGGCGCGCGCCTGCCCGATCTGGGCCAGGACCGAATCGACGCTCTCGCCGTAGCGCGGATAGGGGACGCACTCGCCGCGCCCGCTGACCCCACCTTCGGTCACGGTCACGGTGACCACCACGCTCTCGGTTCGGGCGCCGCGCGAAATGCGGAACACGCCGCGGATCGGAAAGACCTCGCGGACGGTATGGAGCCTGCGCATCGTCACTTGATCCGCAGCATCCGGTCGACGATCCGTCCGACGCCGGTGCGGGACGGATCGACGCAGGGAAGCCCGACCTTGTCCTCGATCCGCTTCATCGCCGTGGCGGCGGCGCGCGCTGTCATCTTCGACGTGTTCAGCGACACGCCGATGCATTTCGCCTTCGGATTGGTCAGCCGCGCATGGAGCACGTTGAGGTCGATGGCCTCTCGCAGGTCCGGCAGCTTGTAGCCGGGAAGTCCGCGCATATGGGGACGGCCGGTCTCGTGGCACATGACCAGTGCGTCGGCCTGGGCGCCATGGATCAGCGCCAGGGTCACGCCCGCGTAGGAGGCGTGATGCAACGAGCCCTGCCCCTCGATCAGGTCCCAATGGTCCGGCGCGTTGTCGGGCGACATCGTCTCGACGCAGCCGGCGACGAAATCGGAGACGACGGCGTCGATCGACACGCCACCGCCGGCGACGAGGATCCCGGTCTGCCCGGTCGCCCTGAACGAGGCCTTGAGCCCGCGCGCGTGCATCTCCTTCTCGAGCGCGAGGGTCGTATACATCTTGCCGATCGAGCAATCGGTGCCGACGGTCAGCAACCGCTTGCCGCTGCGCCTCTTGCCGGTCGCGATCGGAAATTGCTCGGTCGGATGGCGGACGTCGAACAGCTTCCGGCGCAGCTTCTTAGCTTTGGCGGCGATCTCCGGGATGTCGACCAGGCGCTGGTGGAGGCCGGCGGCGAGATCGAGCCCGGCCTCGAGCGCGTCGTTCATCGCCTGCATCCAGGCCGGCGAGAAGACGCCGCCGCGGTTCACCGCGCCGACGATCATCGTCTTCGCGCCCTTGGCCGCGGCCTCGCGCGCCGTCATGTCGGGCACCAGGGCGTCGGCCTTGCAGCCAGGCAACCGCACCTGCCCGACACAGGCCTCGGGACGCCATTGCGCCACGCCGATCGACGTCTTGGCCGCCAGCGGATCCGCCGCGTCGGCGAGGAAAAGAAGATAGGGCTGCTTGATCTCCACGGCTCGGTTCCCCCAAGGCTGCAACGCGCCGAGTGTGGCGGAATTGCCGCGGGTTACACAAGCAGGCTGGCACACGCAGCGCGAGCGGCCGCGGGGCATGCGACGCGCGCTTGCCGGATATGACCCGTCACACACCGATCCTCAACCCGGCCCCGGGAGCGATCGGTCATGTGCGGCAACGCAAAGGCGGACGGGAAGAAAATGGCGCGGCCGAAGGGATTCGAACCCCTAACCCTCCGATCCGTAGTCTGATGCTCTATCCAATTGAGCTATGGGTGCACCGAAAGCGAAAGACAA
>CAIOSQ010000254.1 GCA_903860935.1 uncultured Rhodospirillales bacterium
CGCGCGCGACGTCCGCGAAACCGCGACCAAGGCGCACCACGACGCCGGCGACGCCGCCATCGCGTACGAGCAGGTTCGAGCCGACGCCGATCACCGTCATCGGGATGTCGGCGGGCTTCGCGGCGACGAACTGCGCGAGGTCGTCGGCGTCGGCCGGCTTGAACAGCACTTCGGCCGGCCCCCCGGTGCGGAACCAGGTGACCGCCGCGAGCGACGCGTTCGCGGTCAACCGGCCGCGAACCGCCGGCAGCCGGTCGATCAATCCCGAGCTTGTGGCGGTCGGCGCGGTCATCGCGGTCCTCCGCGGGGGGCGGCAGTGGCGCGCGCCTGGGCCAGCGTCGCGAGTTCGCCCGGCAGGGCATGGGCCCAGGCGGTGATGGAGCCGGCGCCCAGGCAGACGACGAGGTCGCCGGGCTTGCCGAGTTCGGCGACACGCTCGGCGAGATGCGCCGGATCGGCGAGGGCCGCCACCTTGCGATGGCCATGCGCGCGCAGGCCGGCGACGAGCGCGTCGCGGCTCGCGCCGGGGATCGGCGTCTCGCCGGCCGCGTAGACGTCCGCGACGATCACGGCGTCGGCGTCGTTGAAGCAGGCGCAGAAATCCTGGAACAGGTTCTTGAGGCGGGTGTAGCGATGCGGCTGGACGACCGCGATCACGCCGCCCTGCGTGGCGCTGCGTGCGGCCTTGAGCACGGCGGCGATCTCGACCGGATGATGGCCGTAGTCGTCGATCACCGTCATCCCGGCCGCTTCGCCGGTGCGGGTGAAGCGGCGCTTGACGCCCTTGATGCCGGCGAGGCCGCGGCGGATCGCGCCGGCGTCGATGCCCATCTCGAGCGCCACGGCGATCGCGGCCAGCGCATTCTGGACATTGTGCTCGCCGACCAGCGGCAGATGGAGGTCGGGGATCGTGCGCGCGTTGCCGGCGCGGTCGGTGATCACCACCTCGAAACGGCCGCCCGCGGCGGAGAGGCGGACATTGACGGCGCGGATTTCGGCCTGCGGCGACAATCCGTAGGTGACGATGCGGCGGTCCTCGATCTGACCGATCAGGGCCTGGACCTCCGGGTGGTCGATGCAGCACACCGCGAAGCCGTAGAAGGGGATGTTCGACACGAAGCTGCGGAAGCCGCGGCGCAGCGCGTCGAAATCGCCCCAGAAATCGAGATGCTCGGGATCGATGTTGGTGACCACCGCGATCGTCGCGGGCAGCTTGGTGAAGCTGCCATCCGACTCGTCGGACTCGACGACCATCCAGTCGCCGGCACCGAGATGGGCATTGGTGCCGTAGGCGTTGATGATGCCGCCATTGATGACCGTGGGGTCGAAGCCGGCGGCATCGAGCATCGCCGCGCACATCGAGGTGGTGGTGGTCTTGCCATGCGTGCCGCCGACCGCGATCGCCCATTTGAGGCGCATCAGTTCGGCGAGCATCTCGGCGCGGCGGACGACAGGCAGGTGGCGTTCGCGCGCCGCCATCAGCTCGGGGTTCTCGGCCTTCACGGCGCTCGAAACCACCACGACGCTGGCGTCGCCCAGGTTCTCCGGTCGGTGACCGACCATGGTCGCGACGCCGAGTCCGGCGAGCCGCCGCACATTGGCGTTCTCGGCCTGGTCGGATCCCTGCACCTTGTAGCCGAGATTGTGCAGGATCTCGGCGATGCCCGACATGCCGATGCCGCCGATGCCGACGAAGTGGATGATCCCGATGTCGAGGGGCAGGGCTCTCATGCCGCGGTCTCCAGTGGTTTCGCGCGCGCGCCGACGAGATCCTCGACCGCGTCGGCGAGACGGTCGGCGGCCTCGGGGCGTCCCGCGCCATGCATCGCCTCGGCCGCCGCCGCGGTGGCGTCCGGTCGCGCCATACGCTCGGTCAGGAAGGCCGTCAGCGCCGGGGCCGCGAAATCGGCCTGTGCCATGACCCAGGCGCCGCCTGTCGCGTGCAGGGCGCGCGCATTGGCGGTCTGGTGGTCGTCGGTCGCGAAGGCGTAGGGCACGAACAACGCCGGCCGGCCGATGCAGGCGAGCTCCGCGCAGGTCGATGCGCCGGCGCGGCAGATCACGAGCTGGCTCGTGGCGATGCGTGTGGCGATGTCGGCGAAGAAGGGCGCGGTCTCGGCCTCGACGCCGGCTGCCGCGTAGGCCGCCGCCGCGCGCGCGACATCCTCGGGACGGGCCTGCTGCGCGATACGCAGCCGCGCGCGCAGCGCGGGATCGAGCGCTGCGACGGCCGCGGGCACGATGTCGGAAAAGCTGCGTGCGCCCTGGCTGCCGCCGACGATCAGCAGGTCGAAGCGGTCTTCCGCACCGCCGCACCGATAGGGCGCGTCGCGCAAGGCGCGCACGGGCGGGCGGACGGGATTGCCGACCAGTCGGACGGGCTTGCCGGATGGCAGGCGCGCCACCGTTGCAAAGGAGGTGGCGATCTGCGCGACGAATGGCGCGAGCAGGCGATTGGCCCGGCCGAGCACGGCGTTCTGCTCGTGCAGCAGCGCCGGAACGCCGCACCGCGCCGCGGCGAGCAGCGCCGGCACCGACGGATAGCCGCCGAATCCGACCGCGGCCACCGGGGCGAGGCGGCGGACGAGCCGATATGCGCGCGGCAGGGCGGCGGCGACGCTCGCGAGGCCCAGCATCCTGGAGATCCGTCCCGCGCCCATGCGTCGCAGGCCGAGGGGATGGATGTCGAGCCCGTCGGCGCGCTCGCGATCGTCCGCGCGCGCCCGGTCGGTGGCGAGGGCGACGCGATAGCCGCGCCGCCGCAGCGCGTCCCCCAGCGCTTCTGCCGGGAAGAGATGGCCGCCGGTTCCGCCGGCGGCGAGGAGCACGAGCGGCGCGCTCATGCGCCCTCGCCCGGTCCGTAGCGCTTGCGCGTCAGCGCCAGCATGAACCCCATGCCGAGCGCGAGTGCGAGCAGCGACGACCCGCCATAGGAGATGAAGGGCAGGGTCATGCCCTTGGTCGGGAGGATGTGGAGCGTCGAGCCCATGTTGATGAGGGCCTGGACCCCGAACTGCACGAGCAGGCCCGCGGTCGCGAGCAGGGCGAAGAGATTGTTCTCGCTCAGCAAGCGTGCGAAGCCGCGCAGGACGACGAAGCCGAAGAGCACGACGATGATCAGGCAGGCGATCAGGCCGAATTCCTCGCCGGCGACCGCGAAGATGAAATCCGAATGCGCGTCGGGCAGATGTGTCTTCACCCGGCCTTCGCCCGGGCCGCGGCCGGCGAGGCCACCATTGGTGAAGGCCTCCATGGAGCGTGCGACCTGATAGGTGTCGCCGGATTGCGGGTCGAGGAAGCGGTTGATCCGACTCTGGACGTGCGGAAAGACGAAATACGCCCCTGCGAAGGCGAAGACGCCGCCGCCGCCGATAAGGAATATCCACAGGATCCGCAGTCCGGAGAGGAAGTACTGCGCGCCCCAGATCACCGACACGACCAGCGCCATGCCGATGTCCGGCTGCAGCAGCAGGAGCCCGACGACGATCCCGTAGACCAGCAGCGCGATCAGGTCGCCAGGGGTTCCGGTGCGTCGGCGCTGCAGCGCGAACAGCCAGGCGCAGATCACGGCGAAACTCGGCTTCACGAACTCCGAGGGCTGAAGCGAGAAGCCGGGGAGGTTGATCCACCGCCGCGCGCCCTTGATCTCCGCGCCGACGAGGAAGGTCGCCGCGAGCAGCGCAACCGAGATCACCAGCACCGCGGCCGCGAGTCGGCGCACGCCCGACAGGTCCAGCAGCGACACGCCGAGCATGATGGCGACGGCGACGGGCAGCAGCGAGAAATGCCGGCGGACGAAGTGGAACGGGTCGAGGCCGAGCTTCTCCGCCACCGGCGGCGTCGCTGCCATGGTCATGATCGCGCCGATCGCGACCAGCAGCAGCAACGCGGCAAGGGTCCAGCGGTCGATCGTCCACCACCAGCGGGCGATCAGCGAATTGTCGGCGCGCGCGAAACCTGGGTTCATGACGTCCCGCCCCGGCGCAGGCGCGCCGCGACCAGGTCGCGGAAGCGAACGCCGCGCGCCTCGAAATTGGGGAATTGATCGAAGGAGGCGCAGGCCGGGGACAGCAGCACGACCCGCTCGATGTCCGTGGCACGGGCCGCATCCGCGGCGGCGGCGTCGACGGCGGCGTCCAGCGTGCCACAGATCCGGTGAGGGACGCCGGCGCGCGCGAGGGTCGCGGCGAAGGCGTCGGCCGCGTCGCCGATCAGATAGGCGCCGCGGATGCGCGCGAACCAGGGCGCGAGCGGCTCGATGCCGCCGGCCTTGGCGAGGCCGCCGGCGATCCACCATATCGCCCCGTAGCAGCCCAGTGCCTTGGCGGCCGCGTCCGCGTTC
>CAIOSQ010000255.1 GCA_903860935.1 uncultured Rhodospirillales bacterium
CGGCGTCAGCATGGCCGCGCCGGGCGCGGCGGCAAGGAGGGACAGGGGACCATGACCGATACCGCAACGCCAGCGCCGCTCGCCAGCCAGCGCCATCTTTTCGATATCCCGCGCGACATCGCCTACCTGAACTGCGCGTATTTCGGGCCGTTCCTCAAGACCGTGCGCGAGGCCGGGATCGCCGGCATCGATCGCCGCCTCCACCCCTGGGGAATCGAGCGCGACAGCTTCTACGACGAGGTCGAAGAGGTCCGCGCCCTGTTCGCGCAGCTGATCGGCGCGGCGACCGGCGATGTTTCGATCGTGCCGTCGTCGAGCTACGGTCTCGCGGTCGCTGCCGCCAACATTCCGATCGCCCGGGGGCAGACGGTCGTGGTGCCGCAGCACGAGCATTCCTCGAATTTCTACGTCTGGCACCGAAACGCGGTCGCCGCCGGCGGTAGCGTGCGCGTGGTCGAGCGCCCCGCCGACGGCGACTGGACCGCCGCCGTGCTGGCGCAGATCGACGCCACGACGGCCGTGGTCGCGATGCCCAATTGCCACTGGTCCGACGGCAGCGTCATCGACCTCGTCGCGATCGGCGCCGCCGCGCGCCGCGTCGGCGCCGCCCTGGTCGTCGATGCGACGCAGTCGGTCGGCGCTTGGCCATTCGATCTCGCCGCGGTGCAGCCCGACTACGTCATGTGCTCCGGCTACAAATGGCTCTTCTGCCCCTACGTGCTCGGCTTCCTCTATGTCGCGCCGCATCGCCAGCAGGGCCAGGGGATCGAGTTCCATGGCTTCAACCGCGCCGGCGCGCGCCAGAACATGGGCGCGAAGTTCGACCATGAATTCGAGTTCGAGGACGGCGCGCGGCGCTTCGACATGGGCGAGCGCAGCAATTTCGTGTCGCTGCCGATGGCCAAACGCGCGCTCGGCCAGTTGCTGGACTGGAGCGTCGCGCGCATCGCCGCGACGCTCGCGCCGATGACGGCGGAGATCGCGGCGCGCGGCGCCGAGATCGGCCTGGGATCGCCGCGCGCCGATCGGCGGCTCGGACATTTCATCGGCCTGTCCAACCCGCGCGGCTGGGCACCGGACATCCAGAAGCGGCTCTGGGATCGGCGTGTCCATGTCAGCCTGCGCGGCGACCGGCTGCGCATCAGCCCGCATGTCTACAACGACGGCGAAGATATCGACCGGCTCTTCGCGGCCCTGCGCGCGGCGCTGTGAGGCACGCCGACGGAACGCGGACCCGCGCGACGCACGGGTCCGCGCCTCACCAGATCGGGGTCAACCAGGCTGCATGGGCGTTCGTGCGCCCATGCACGACGTCGAAATAGGTCTTCTGGATGGCACGCGTCGCCGGTCCGGGCACGCCGTCGCCGACCGGGACGCGACCGACGGAGGTGATCGGGATCACCTCCCAACCCGATCCACAGGCGAACATCTCGTCGGCGGCGGTCATCTCGCTGCGGTCGACGCGGCGCTCCTCGACCGTAAGTCCGAGTTTGCTGCGCGCCAGCTCGATGATGGTCTCGCGCGTGATCGATTCCAGGATGTCGCTCGACAGGTCCGGCGTGATCAGGCGTCCCTTGCGAACGAGGAACACGCAGCCGCCGGTCGCCTCGGAAAGCTTGCCCTCCTGCGTCAGCATCAACGCCGACTCGTAGCCGGCGCTGCGCGCCTCGAGCTCGGCCGCACGGTTGTTCACGTAGTTCGC
>CAIOSQ010000256.1 GCA_903860935.1 uncultured Rhodospirillales bacterium
CGCCAACCGAGAGATCGGTGACGTTGTTGTCGCGCACCGTGACCGACGTACCGTCGATATTCGCGACGACGACCATGTCGCTGCCACCGCTGCCCAGCAGGTTTCGACCGTTATAGCTGGCCTGCTTGAGATAGGCGTTCACCTCCGTGACCATGGAGGTGAGGTCGGCGTTGTAGGTCGAGCGGCTGGCCGTGCTGAGCGACTCGTCGGAAAGCTGGACGAGCTTGGCCTTGATGTCGCCGACTCGGGTGCTGATGGTTTCGCCGGCGGAGATGGCGACGCTCGCGGCGACGGTCGAGCCCTGGAGGGCTCCCGCAACCGCGGTATACGCCTTGATATCGCCCCTGATGCCGGCGGCGACCGCGAAGCTCGAGGCATCGTCGGTCACCGTGGAGACACGCAGACCGCTCGACACGCGACTCTGCGTCGTCACCATCTCTGAGGCGGTGGAGCGCAGGAATTTCTGCGCCAGCAACGCCCCGACGTTGGTGTTTACCGTACTCATTCTGGTCCATTCCTTTTCTTGGAGGACCGGACATCGCTGTCCGGGCCGGCCGCGCCTCTTTCTGAGAACGCAAGTCTGGCCGACAAGCGTCCCTCTGCAATATTCATGCCCACTCAAGAAGGTCAGGGAATTCTATATATTTCAATGACTTGAAGAATAACCACCACCGACGGCAGGGCAATCTTTGCCGCCATCGACCGGCAAGAAGTTCCCCATCCCGGCAAGAAGTTCCGAGCGCCGGCAAATCCCGCCCGTTACCCACCCGTGACGGCGTCCCGACGCCCGACCCGGCAAGTCCGGCACCGCCGAAGCGGCAGGTTTTGCCGACGCGGCAGAGGGCGATGATCGAGCAGGTCGACGAAAACAAAAAAATGACGCTTTATCAGGGGCTTGAGAGGGGCAGAAATTTGGCCCGGGGATTGCTGATCGTCCTGCGTGATGCAATTCGGGTCGATCCCACTCCCCTCACCCAGCGGAACCGCCTCCATCCTTCTTCAGGACGGAGCGAGTGCCGCGACCGGTGCCACGCCAGCGCAAGGCACGACCTTTGGCGCGGTCATGGAGGCGATGGCGCACGCGGCGGTACCGACCGCCGACGGCCAGACCGTTTCGCCGACCGGTGTCGACGCGACGCAACCTCCGGCGACGCCGCTCGCAGAGCCGCAGCTGCTCACGTCGTCACAGGCCCAGATCGATCCAGCCACTGTCCTGCCCCTGCTCGCGCAGATGCAGCAGGCCGCCCTGGTCGCGGTGCCACCACCGCAGATCGCCGCAGCCTCGGCTGGCGGTGATTTCGGCCTCAGCCCCGCCGCCGCCGATGCGGCAACCGGCGCGGTTCCTTCGGGTTCCGGAGAGGCCGCTTCGCGCGGCGGCGCCGTGCCCCCAAGCGCTGCGGCATCCGTACCGGCCGCCCCCGAAACAGGAGGCGACCAACCCGCGCCCCGATTTCAAACGGCAGAAAGCACAGCGCCGCAAGCGTCCGGGCGCGCCGCCGTCTCACCCCCGACCGGGTCACAACGCCTCGGCGCGGTGACCGCCCAGGTCGCGCGTGCGCGCGTCGAGCCTGGCGCGGCGGTCACTCCTCCCGCCCCCATGGCCCGGATCGCGCCCGAAGGCGGCGCCACGTCCGGCGTCATGGCCATGACGAACCAGGTCTCCATTTCTGCCGAAGCGCCCGTCGGCACGCCGACAACGGGCATCGGCAGCCCTGCGGCCGCATCGACGACGCCAATGCCGGGGATACGCACGGAGACGCTGGCTTCCGAGGTCACTGGATTTCCCCCGTCGCCGGCGGCTCCCGCGAAGCTCGCAGTCAACACAGCGGGCGGGTCAGGGCCGCACGACCAAGCCGTTTCGACCGACCCATCTCACCTGGACATGGCGCAGGCACAGACCACGCCTGAGGCTAATGACCCGCGCCTGACGGCGGTGGCGCGCACTCCGTCTTCCACTGGCGTCGCGACAGCCTCTTATGCGCCGACTGCCCCCGCCGAGGCGGACGATGTGCTTCCTGCCCTCGGTGGGGGGCAGACGTCGCGCACCGAAAGCATTGATCCCGGATCTTCTGCCCAGCGTCTCGTGGCCGTCAGCGAGTTCACCGCTCGCACCGGACAGCTGCGCAGCGGCGATCCGGCCCTCCCGGCCCAGGCGGCCGCTCCAACCCCGACGTCGGCTCAAGCGATTCCCCAGCCCAACCACCCGATCGCGAGCTTCGCCGCACAACTGGCGGATCAGGCGAAACCCGAGACGGGCGCGGCACCCGGGACCATCGCCGTGGTCGCTTCGGTCGCCAAGGAACCGGCGGGCACCCCCATCGCGGAAGCGGCCACGCCGGCACGGATGTCCGACGGCTTGGCCGGATCAGAGTTCCGGCCCGAGGCCGGCGCCGCGCTCGCCACCACCGCACCACAGCGGGCCGCCGCCACGCTCCAGGACCTCGCCGCGCCGTCGCACCCGCGCACTGCACCGCCCCACCCGGCGACAACGCAGGTCGCCGTGTCGGTGGCCCGTGCCGTGGACGACGGCGTCGACCGCATCGCCATCAAACTGCAACCCCCCGAACTGGGCCGCATCGATGTCCGCCTCGATTTCGGTGCCGACGGGCGTGTCCAGGCGATGGTCCTGGCCGACCGGCCGGCGACGCTGGAGATCCTCAGAAACGACGCACGCGAACTCGAACGCGCCCTTGCCGGGGCCGGGCTGGAGACAGCCAGCGGTGGCCTGTCCTTTGGCCTCCGACAGCAAGCAAACGGCAATGGCCAGGGCGGTGCGCAGGGTTTCCCGGCGCAGCCCGGCCGCCACCCATCCGATGACGCTGTTCCCGACGAGGGGCGCGTCCCGGTTCCCAAACATGTCCGGCCGTCCGCGACTGGCCGTCTGGACATCCAGGTCTGAACACGCATCCCGCTTGATGGAGAAAGATAGATGAGCCTCTACGCATCCCTGCTCGCCGGCGTTTCCGGTCTCAAGGCCCAGACGCTGAGCATGTCGACGGTGTCCGACAACATCGCGAATGTCAGCACCATCGGATACAAGAAGACGACGTCGGTCTTCTCGACCCTGGTCAGCGGCGCGAGCCAGGACATCAGCTTCGCGCCCGGCGGCGTCGCGGCGGCTCCACGCCAGCTGGTCAGCCAGCAGGGCGTCCTGCAGGCGACCCAGCGCGCCACCGACGTCGCGCTCGTCGGGTCCGGCTTCTTCGTCGTCAAGGATCCGCAAGGCGAGCAGTTCTACACCCGCGCCGGATCGTTCAACGAAAATAGCCGCGGCCAGCTCGCAAACGCGGCCGGCTATCTGCTCCAGGGCTGGAAGGTCGACCAGGCGGGCGCGATCATCGATTCCAGCAAGATCGAGACCGTCGCGGTCAGCGCCGAAAGCGGCGTCGCCGCCGACACCAAGAACCTCAAGCTGGGCGGCAATCTCGACGCGCGGACGGGCGCGCAGACCTCGCCGATCGACTTCAGCGCGATCACGCCGGCGACCTTCACGCTGGCGAACGCCGATTCCGTCGCCGCCTCGACGTTCAGCAAGGATTTCAGCCGCACGCTGAAGGTCTTCGACACCCAGGGCAACAGCCACAACATCTCGATCGACCTGATGAAGCTGGGCACGGCGAATGCCTGGGCCTTCGCCCTGTCCTCGCCCGACGCCAACGGCATCACCGGAACGACCAACAAGGTGGTCGGCTACGGCACATTGACGTTCAACGGCAACGGCAGCCTCGATCAGTTGCGCTTCTCGGGTACGGCAGCCGTGCCGGCGGCCGTGACCGCCAACGCGGAAGGTCAGTTGGTCGGCGTCCTGCCGGTCGACTGGACCAACGGTGCCGACAACTCCTCGATCAACATCGATTTCGGCGGCGAGGACAGCTCCAGCGGCTTCGCCCAGTTCGCGGCCGACTTCAACGTCCAGTCTCTGAGCCGCGACGGCGCCGAGGTCGGGCTGCGGACAGGCGTCAGCATCGACAACGAGGGCTTCGTCATCGCCGCCTTCTCGAACGGCGCGACGCAGAAGCTCTGGAAGATCCCGGTCGCGACCTTCTCCAACCCGAACGAACTGCAGGCGCGCAACGGCAGCGCCTATGGCCAGACGACGGCGTCCGGCGAGTTCACCCTGCGCGAGGCGAACAAGGGCGGCGCCGGCCGCATCGAGCCGCTCTCGCTGGAAGGCTCCAACGTCGATCTGAGCGAGGAGTTCACGCAGATGATCACGACGCAGCGCGCCTATTCGGCGTCGGCGCGGATCATCACGACGGCCGACGAGATGCTCGACGAACTGCTCCGCGTGAAGCGCTGAACCTGAGTGACGCGGCGGGCCGGAGACGGCC
>CAIOSQ010000257.1 GCA_903860935.1 uncultured Rhodospirillales bacterium
ATCCTGCTGCAGATGGCGATCACGACCTTCGACCTCGTCCGCGCGCTGACCGGCGGCGGTCCCGGGATCGCCACGCAATTGCCGGCCCTCGTCGTCTACGATTTCATGTTCCAGCGCGGCCAGATCGGCCGTGGTGCCGCGGCCGCGGTGCTCATGCTCCTGACCCTTCTCGGCGTGCTCGTGCCGCATGCGATCTTCAAATATGTGCGGCGACGGCGCGCGGCCCATGCGTGAACGGACCATGCCCGACACGATGCCGGCCTGGGGACGGTTGCTCGCGCATGTCGTGGTCTGGGGCCTCGGCGTCGCCTTCCTGGTGCCGTTCCTCGTCGTCGTTCTGAACTCGCTGCGAACGGCGCAGGAGATCGCCCAGGGCTCGATGATCGGCTGGCCTGAAAGCTGGGCCTTCGCGAACTACGCGGAGGCCTGGTCCAAATTCTGCGTCGCGCAGAACTGCACGGGTCTGCAGCCCTTCATGTGGAACTCGGCCGCGGTGACGATCCCCGCGACCATCGTCTCGACCCTGCTGGGAGCGATCGCCGGCTATGCGATCTCGCTCTGGCGCTTCCGTGGCGACGCCTGGATTTTCGGGATCGTCACGCTCGGCATCTTCCTGCCGCAGCAGATGCGGCTGATCCCCTGGACCTTCGTCCTGCGGGACATCGGCCTCATCAACACGCTGACCGGTCTCGTGGTGATCCACACGATCCAGGGCATGAGTTTCACCACGCTGTTCTGTCGCAACTACTACGTCTCCATCCCGCAGGACCTCATCAAGGCGGCGCGCATCGACGGCGCGGGGTTCTTCCGGACCTTCTTTCGGATCGTGCTGCCCCTCTCGCCGCCGATCCTGATCGTGACGGTGATCTGGCAATTCACGCATATCTGGAACGAGTTCCTCTATGGCGTGACCTTCACGAACGGCAGCCAACAGCCGGTGACGGCGGCGCTGATCGGGCTCAACGCGGCCGTCGCCGACGTCCCGCAATACGGGGTCCAGAGCGCGGCCGTCGTCCTCGCGGCGCTACCGACGCTGCTCGTCTATCTGTTCGGTGGGAAATATTTCCTGCGCGGCCTGACGGCCGGCGCGGTGAAGTAGGAGTCTCCCATGTCGGCGCTCATCCTCAGCGGCATCACCAAGTCCTTCGGGACGACGCCCGTTCTCAAGGGTATCGACATGGAGATCGGGAACGGCGAGTTCACCGTCCTCGTCGGTCCCTCGGGCTGCGGCAAATCCACCTTGCTCAACATCGTCGCGGGCCTTGAGCCACCGACCGGCGGAACGGTGCGGATCGGCGGCCGTGTGGTGAACGACGTACCGCCCAAGGACCGGAACATCGCGATGGTGTTCCAGACCTACGCCCTCTACCCGTCGATGACGGTGCGCCAGAACATCACCTTCGGCCTGGAGTGCCGGAACGTGCCCCGGCATGAGCGCGAGGCCGCCGTGACGCGGGTCGCCGCCCTCCTCCAGATCGAGACGCTACTCGATCGCAAGCCCTCCCAACTTTCCGGTGGCCAACGCCAGCGTGTCGCGATGGGCCGCGCGCTGGTGCGCGATCCGCTGCTGTTCCTGTTCGACGAGCCGCTCTCCAATCTCGACGCCAAGCTGCGCGTCGAGATGCGCCTGGAGATCAAGCAACTGCATCAGCGAATCCGCTCGACGATCGTCTACGTCACGCATGACCAGATCGAGGCGATGACGATGGCGACGCGCATCGCCGTGATGCATCAGGGCGAGGTACAGCAATTCGCCGATCCCGACACGGTCTACAACCGGCCGGCCAATCTTTTCGTCGCGCGCTTCATGGGCGCGCCGCCGATGAACACGCTTGCTGCCCGCATCGAGGCCGGCACCGCCGGCGTGCGCGCCGTGATCGGCCAGGGCGAGGCTGCCGTTTCCCTGCCCCTGCCCGCGGCGCGCGCCGCGCTGGCGGGCCGCGAAGTCGTTCTGGGGCTCCGCCCCGAGTGTATCGCCGAGGCGGATCGCCGCTTCGGACAGGACGGTGAGCGCGTCACCCTCGACCTGCCCGTCGAGATGACCGAGCCGACCGGTGCCGAAACCATCGTCCTCGCGCGCCTCGGCGGCGAGCGGGCGCTCGCACGGGTGTCGCCTGATATCCGGCTGCAACCAGGAGATCGCGGCCGCTTCGCCCTCGACATGCGCCGGGTCTGCCTGTTCGACCCGGGCAGCGGAGCCTTGATCGCGTGACCATCCGCTCCGCCCGCCCGCTTGGGAACCATCCGCTCGCGGTGATGGACGGGGCGTAAAGCTTTCGGTCGAACGGGGCGAGCCATCCGATCGGGTCGAGCCCTCGCCGGTCGGACGAGGACAGCGGCCGCGCGCCGCGCCGAAGAGTCACGAAACCCGCACGCTGCCTTACGCGAAACCGTCATGGAGACGGCTCAACCCTGCGCCCGCATCATTTGTCTGATTCGGGAGTGGTATCGACATGGTTCGGAGCCTGCGTGTGCTTCTCGCTCTTGCGGTCGGGCTCGTCGCCGCCGCGCAATCCGTTTCGGCGCAGGAGCGCAAGCTGGTCGTCTATACGGCCAATTATCGGGTGAGCGACGCGCTCGTCGCCGCGTACCAGAAGCTGAATCCCGGCGTGAAGGTGTCCGCAGTGAGCGGCAGCACCGGACCGATCGCCGAACGTGCCGTCGCGGAGATGCGAAATCCACAAGCCGATATCGTCTATCTGTTCAACGGACAGACCCTCGAGCGTCTGCGCGACGCCGGCGTGTTCCAGCCCTATCGGCCACGCAACGCGGCGATCCCCGACGAGCACATGGACCCGGACGGTTTCTTCACGCTCCACATGTTCAACTCGATGGTCATGCTGGTGAACAAGGAACGTCTCGCACGGCGCAAGCTGCCGATGCCGACCACATGGGCCCATCTGCTCAATCCGGCATTCAAGGGCGAGATCACCGTCGCGTCACCGATCAAGTCGGGAACCGGCGTGACCATCTACCTCACCCTGCTCGATGCGTTCGGGTGGAACTTCATCGAGCACCTCGACGCCAATGTCTTCGCCTACAACGACGGCGGCGGCTCGGCAGGACAGCAGGCGGGTGCCGGGGAAATCTCGATCGGGCTCACCCACGACGCCGCGGCGTTCGAGCAGGTGGCGGCCGGAAGGCCGGTCGAGATCGTGTTTCCCGACATCCTCCCCTCGAATTTCCAGGGCGGTGGCCTGGTGAAGGGCGCGCCGAACGTCGAAGAAGGCAAACGCTTCCTCGACTTCCTCGCGACCCGCGAGGCCGCCGAGATCATGTCGCCTTTCGTGACGGCGACGACCGTCCCCGGGATCAGCCGCATGCCGGAAGGGCACCGCGTGATCTGGGGTGACCCGAAGCGACCGATCGACCAGCGTGCCTTCCTCGACGAGTGGAAGAAGCGGTTTCCGCGCTGATGGGCGTCGATAGGCGCGCCGGCGCGGACACGCTACGCATGTCCTCGGCGCCGGTGCATCTGCGCTGCGCGGGGTTCGGCAAGCGCTTCGGCGACGTCACCGCCGTCGATCGCGTGGACCTTGAGGTGACGCGCGGCGCCTTCGTCGTCCTGCTTGGCGCGAGCGGCTGCGGCAAGACGACATTGCTGCGCATGATCGCGGGCCTCGTCGAACCGGATACCGGCTCCCTGACGCTCGACGGGATGGACCTGACGCGGGTTCCCGCGGCGGCACGAAATTTCGGCTTCGTGTTCCAGGCCTATGCTCTGTTTCCGACCAAGACGGTCGCCGACAACATCGCCTTCCCTCTGGATATCCGCGGCACAGGTGCCGACGAGCGACGCGCGCGGGTCTCTGAACTCGCCGAACTGACCCAGATCGGCGACCTGCTCAGGCGCTTTCCGCATGAGCTCTCGGGCGGGCAGCAGCAACGTGTGGCGCTCGCCCGCGCGCTGGCGGCGCGACCATCGTTGCTGCTGCTCGACGAGCCGCTATCGGCACTCGATGCGCGCATCCGCCTGCGCCTGCGCAAGGAACTGCACGATCTCGTGCGACGCGTCGGCGTCACCGCAATCTATGTCACGCACGACCAGGAGGAGGCGCTCGAACTCGCCGACCGGATCGTGGTGATGGATCGCGGCCGGATCGTCCAGGATGACACGCCGGAGGGGGTCTATCTGCGTCCCGCGAGCCGCCATGTCGCGTCCTTCGTGGGGCGGGCGACACTGGCGGGAGGAATCGTCGGCGCATCGGGCAGCGTCAGGCTCGCCCATGGCGACGAACTGACGGGTCTACGCCACGACCTGTCGCCGGGCCGCGCCTGCGCCGTCGCGATCCGGCCCGAGTTCGTTGGCCTGAGATCACCGGCCGGCGCACCCTACGCCGCCACGATCGTCCGTCGCATGTTCATGGGGCCGCATATGCGGGTGCTGCTCGACGGACCGTTCGGGCTCGCGCTCGAGGCGGAACTGGATCTTAAACGCTGGGCTGCGCTCGGGCTCGATGTCGGCGACCGCGTCGGTGTCGACATCGCGTCCCAGGACCTCGTCGTGATCGCGGATCCGACGACGTGAGACGCGGCGCGGGTGCCTGGCTGCTTGTCGCCTTCGTCGCCGCCGGGCTCGGCCTGTTCATTGCCGCCCCCATCCTCGCGGTCCTCGTCGCCAGCTTCGAGACGCCGCGACGGCTGGAGCGCAACGAACTCGTGACGCTCACCGCGACGATGCTTGAGCATGTCCAGGAGGGCGACCGCGAACGGCGTCTGTCGGGCTGGTGGCAGCGCGCCCGGCCAAACGAGAGGATCGATACCCGACGCACCGCGCTCGAACTCGCTGGCGTCAGCGTGACAGCCAGGGCCGACGATCGATACGACGTGCAAGCCCGTGCCGTAGACGCCGCCATGGACCGCTTGGCACCCGAGCGGCGTGCCGAGATCGAAGCCCGGCTGCCGCTGGTCAACGCGGCGCTCCACAAGCGCGTCCTCATCGCCGACGGTCTCGACCATGCGGTCCGTGCATCCGATCTCGCTGCTTTCCGGCTTGGCCAGAGCACGACGATGGGCATCGGCAACTACGCACGCATCCTGAAAGACGAGCGGCTTCGTGTTGCGGCGCTCAACGCCCTGGCGCTGGCGACCACGAGCGCGACGCTCGTGACCGCGCTCGCCTTCGCGCTCGCCTATGCGATCCAGCGTGCACGCGTGCCAGGTGCCCAGGCGATTCGTACCGTCGCCCTTCTGCCCCTGGTCTCGCCGCCCGTGCTGGTGGCCTTCGCGCTGCTGCTTCTGTTCGGGCGCCAGGGGCTCGTCACCTTCGGTCTGCTCGATCAGACGCTTGGCCTCGTCGATGCCAACAGCTTCAACATCTATGGGTTCGGCGGTATCGTGGCGGCGCAGGTGATTGGCTTGCTGCCGCCGGCCTATGTCGTGATCGACAACGCGCTGGCGCGTCAGGACGGCGCGCTCGAAGAGGCGGCGGTGAGCGGCGGCGCGTCCTTCGCCGATGTCCTGCGCCACGTGACCCTGCCCATGGCGGCTCCGGCGCTGGCGCGCGCCTTCATCATCGCCTTCGTGCTCAGCATGACGGATTTCGGCAACCCCGAGGTGGTGGGCCAGGGCTATCCGGTCCTCGCCGGAGAGATCTATGACATGATCATCGGCACGCGCGAATTCCCGCTTGCCGCAGCCGCCTGCCTGTCGCTGCTCGGTCCTGGCCTCGCCCTCTACCTGCTGGCCGAACGCATCTTCGACCGCCGTCGCTACGATCCGGGCCAGCGCGTCGCCGCCGCAACGGGCCATGTCGTGCCGGCGGGGATCCGCCACGCCCTGCTCGCCCTGGGGATCTCGACCGCCGCGATCGTGACGATCCTGTTCCTCGTCGTGGTCGCGAGCGCATTCACGGTCTATTGGGGTGTCGACCACCGCTTCACCCTGGCCCATTTCCTCGGCGTGCGCGCCGATCTCCAGGATCAGACCTTCGCGCAGAGCGGCTTCGGCACGCGCTACCTCGGATTGTCGTCCGTGTGGACCAGCCTGCAGGTCGCGGCACTCGCCGCACCGATCGGTGGGTTTGTCGCGCTGCTGACCGTCTACACGCTCGATCGATTGCGTCCGCCGGGCCGATCGGCGCTCGGCTTCGTCGCGCTTCTGCCCGCGGTGTTTCCGGGAATCATATTCGGCATCGGCTACCTGCACGTGTTCAACGCGCCTCTCGGCCTGTCCGCTCTTGCGTTGACCGGGAGCCTCGCGATCCTGGTCCTGAACATCCTCTTCGGAAACCTTTTCGTCGGCATCCTCGCAGGACGCGGCGTGCTCCAGAAGACGGCGGCGGGGATCGAGGATGCGGCGGCGACGCTTGGCGCCAGCGAGTGGCAGTGCTTCCGCCACGTCGTACTGCCGCTGATGCGCCAGGCCTTCCTGCTCGGCGCCCTGTTCATCTTCATCGACGCCATGACCACGCTGAGCTCCGTGATCTTCCTGGTCAGCGGCGAACACATGCTCGCGTCGGTTCTGATCTTCAGTCAGGCGACAGGTGTCGAGTACGGGTCGGCGGCCGCCAAGAGCACGACGATCCTCGCCGTCGTCCTGGCCACCGTCGCCGTCGCGTTCCTGGTCGAACGCCGACTGAACCGCATGCTGCATCAATAAGACGACAAGGGATCCCAGGATGGCCACCAAAGCACGCCCCAACCTCCTCTTCATCACGCTGGACCAGTGGCGCGGCGACGGCCTGCAGCATCTCGGACATCCGTTCCTGCGCACGCCCGTTCTGTCGGCGCTCGCGGCGCGGGGCGTGACCTTCGCGACGCATTTCGGTCAATCGACCCCATGCGCGCCCAGCCGCGCCTCGATGTTCACCTCGCGCTACCTGCACGGGCATCGCGTGTACACCAATCAGACGCCGCTCGACGCGCATCTGAGGACGATGCCCTTCCATCTGCGCGCGCTGGGCTACGAGCCGTTCCTTGCGGGCTACACGAGCACGATGTGGCCACGCGAAGGCGCATCGCCCGCCGATCCGCAGATCAACGGCCCCAAGGTTGGACCGGGATGGTCGGTCCTGCGCGAGATGGACGC
The DNA here is from genome assembly GCA_903860935.1 of uncultured Rhodospirillales bacterium. Lineage (GTDB taxonomy): Bacteria > Pseudomonadota > Alphaproteobacteria > CACIAM-22H2 > CACIAM-22H2 > CAIOSQ01. The sequence continues at coordinate 7,030 of CAIOSQ010000257.1, forward strand.
GGGCAAGCGCCACTACCTCGCCTATCTGAACCGGCTGGGATACGGACGAGTCGACGGCTTCGCGCGCATCTTCGATCGGGTGCAGCGCGGGGATGGGGTCGTACCATCCTCGCCGATCGACGAGGCGCATAGCGAGACCGCCTGGATCGTCGATGCGGCGGCAGAATTCATCGCCTATGGCCGCGACGAGCCCTGGGCGCTCCACGTCTCGATCTTCAAGCCGCACCCGCCCTGCTACCCGAGCACGCGCTGGGCGGAGGCGGTGCGCGACCGTGCCGGGGTGCCGCCCACGCGCACGCTTGCGGATGGCGAGGCGATCGCCGACCACCCCTTCATGCGCTATGCCGCGCGTCGGATCCGCGGCGACTATCTCTGGAACGACCTGACGGGCCTCGCGAGCGACCTCCCCGCGGCGACGGTGGAGACGATCCGTCGTGCCTATTGGGCAGTCTGCGAGGAAGTCGACGCACAGGTCGGTCGCTTGCTCGCCGCGCTCGATGCGAGCGGACAACGCGACGACACGCTGATCGTACTGACATCCGACCATGCCGAGATGCTGGGCGACCATCGCAGCTTCGGGAAATACACGATCTTTCCGGAGTCCTTCCATATCCCGCTGATCGTCGTCGATCCTGCGGCCGACTGCGACGCGACGCGTGGGCGAATCGTGCGCGATGTCAGCGAGGGCGTCGACATCCTGCCGACGATCATGGGCTGCCTGCGCGGCGCGGATGATCCGCTCTGGGAGGGTCGGAGCCTTCGCCCCTATCTGACCGGAGACGCGGTCTCCGCCCCCAAGACGACGGCGTTCTACGACTACGATTTCCGCTTCGATCCCGACCCGACCCTGGGAGATCTGGCGAGGCTTCCCGCGGATGCGCGTTCGGTCTCGGTCGCGCTCTGCGAGAGATACCTCGTCGCATGCTTTCCGATGCTGGAGCCGATCGTGCTCGAACGGCACGGAGCCGGTTTCGACTTCGCGGTGGCGCGCGGCGCGAGCCGCGACGAGGGCCTTGCAGACGGAACCCAGGCATTGCTGCGCAACCGTCTACGCCTCGTCGGCGAACCGCTGCGCGTGCCGCTGAGCGGCTCGATGGCCCCGCGTTGACGACGCCGCCACGCGCGCGCGGTTCGCGAACCGCATCAGGACAAGGAGATGGAGACATGTCGAAACTGACAGTGGTCATGAGCGATCCGGTGCCACCCGGTCGTCCGTTCCTTTTGGCGCCTCGGATCGTCGATGCGTTCGGCTTCCGGTGCGACGGTCTCGATGTCGAGAATGGCGAAATCGTCGCCGAGGTGACGTCGTCGAACAGCGGCCAGCACGCCTACGTCATCCGCCCCACGCAGGCCCCCGCGCGCCCGGTGCTGCGCTACCGGATCGCGGTCCACGACGGCGCGCCGCCAGACTGGATCTGGACGCCGCCCGACCCGCGCTACGCGCGCGCGTCGGCCGAACTCGCGAGCTTCGTGCAAGACCTCGTGAGAGGGGCGCATAGCGAAGCCGAGGCACTACGCAGGATCGTGACGCATGCCGGCGAGGTCTTCTGGTACGGCCACGGCCCCGGCAACCTCATGGACGGCCGGGACAGCGTGCCGCTGCTGACAGGACCGACGCGCGGACATTGTGTCGACATGCACGGCTATTGCGTCGCCGCCAGCCGCGCCGCGGGGCTGACCGCCGCGTATTGCGCTGGGTTCTGGTTCAAGGCCGGATCGCGCCATGCGCCAGGGATGCATTGCTGGTTCGTCGCAAAGCTCGACGGGGAGCTCGTCCATTACGATGTCTCCCACCAGCTCAAGGTCCCGGTGCGCCCGCCCCAACCAGGACTGAACCCGATCCCGGGCGTCCGCGTCCTCGCCGCCGCCGGGAAAGGGCATGTCTTCGACACGCCAGCCGGCCATGTCCGGGTCGACCATTTCGCACGTTTCGTCTGGCGCACGGAGGACGGTCGTGACCACTACCCGGCGCATGAACTTGAGTTCGACGCCGCCATCGAAGCGGGATCGCAGCAAGCGCCAGCCACCCATGAGCCGGCGTGCTGACCGCGCGGCACAGAGGCGCGAAGTCTGACCCAGACAACCAGATATCCAAGCCCCGGACCCCGGAATAGCCGCCAGGTTCAGATCTCGGTTGCGGCTTGGCCGAAGAAGTCGACCGGGCACCATGGCCCCGGCGATGCTTTGTCGGGTGCGACCGGTCCGCTAAGCTTCGACGACCAATCCGACGCGAGGGGACGACGATGACACGGCGCGAGGACATCAGGACGCTACGGGTCGATCAGGTGGGGAGCCTGCTGCGTCCGCGGGCCTTGATCGACGATTTCCTGGGCCATGGCCGGGGCATCCTCTCGCGCGAGGCCCTCGACCTGCGGATCGACGCGGCGATCCGCGCCGTCGTTGCGAAGCAGGAGGCGATGGGCTTTCCCGTCGTGACCGATGGGGAGTTCGCGCGGATCAGCTGGCAGGTCAGCTTCGCCACCGTACGCGGCTGGCCGCTCGACGAGATCTCCTGGCGCAACTTCGTCGCCAACCCGCAGATGCGCGCGCCAGACGAGCGGCCGAACACGCGGGGCCGCGATGCCGTCGAAAGCTTCAAGACCCCGACCACCGAGCGCCTGCGCCTCGCCGAGAATTTCCCGTTGAGCGAATACCGCCGACTCGCCGCGATCGCGACCCGGCCCGCCAAGGCGATGCTCATGGGTCCCGACCGCGTGGCGCAGATGTGCGATATCGTTGCCTCTGCGCCGCATTACCGGTCCGCCGACGAGTTCCTCGCCGACGTCGTCCGGATCCAGAGCGACATGGTCGCTGGTCTGGTCGATGCGGGCTGCCCCTATGTCCAGCTCGACGAGCCCAGCTACACCGGCTACGTCGATCGCGCGACGCTGGAGCGGATGCGCGCACGCGGCGAGGATCCGCTCGCCAATCTGCGCCGGGCCATCGCGGCCTCGAACACGGCCATCGCCGCGCATCGCGACAAGGCGGTCTTCGGGATCCATATCTGCCGGGGCAACCGCGCGAGCCTCTGGCACCGCGAGGGCACCTATGACGGGATCGCCGAGGAATTGTTCGGGTCGCTCGGCTTCGACCGGCTGCTGCTGGAATACGACACCGCGCGCGCCGGCGGCTTCGAGCCGCTGCGCTTCGTGCCGCGGGGCGGCCCGGTCGTCGTGCTCGGCCTCGTCACCACCAAGACCGGCGAGGTCGAGACGGTCGATTCGCTGCTGCGCCGGATCGAGGACGCACAGCGCTTCATTCCGGTCGACCAACTGGCGATCAGCCCGCAATGCGGCTTCGCCTCCGGCATGGCCGGCAACGACTTGAGCGAGGACCAGCAATGGCGCAAGCTTGAGGTGCTGCTTGAAGCCGCGCGCCGCGTCTGGCCGTAAACCCGGGAGGAAAACAGTCCATGGCACGTCACGATCCCCGGCGCGTCTCGCGCCGCCGCCTGGTAGCCGGCACGGCCGCTGGCGCCTCGATCCTCGCCGCCCCCGCCATCGTCCGTGCACAGCCGGCGGCGCTGAAGGTCGGATTGCTGCTGCCGAGGTCTGGCTATCTCGCGGCGCCGGGCCAGAGCTGTCATCGCGGCGCGCTGGTGGCGCCGAAGGTGCTCGCGGATTTCGGCATGCGCATCGAACTGATCGACGTCGACACGGAATCGAGCGTCGACGTCGCCCGTACCCAGGCGGAGCGTGTGATCAACGCCGGCGCGCATTGCATTGTCGGCCCCTTCGATTCCGGCGCGGCGCTGTCGATCGCCCAGGTCTGCGAACAGCGCAAGGTCCCCTTCGTGATCAACGTCGCGGCCGCGCCGCAG
>CAIOSQ010000258.1 GCA_903860935.1 uncultured Rhodospirillales bacterium
AGAAGATCCTGAAGGCGGGGATCGACATCGTCTGCGTCCACAAGGGTCTCTATCCACCCGAGACGGCGCAGCGTTTTCCGCATCTCACCGATTACGCGAAGGTCGACGACGTCGGCAAGGCTGCGCGCGACTGGCCGCAGATCCGCTTCGTGATCTACCACTCGGCCTTTCGCTGGACAGGTCCCGGCAACGCCGCGCGCGCCCTCGACCAGTTCGAGCGCACGGGGCGCGTCGAATGGACCAGCGACCTCGCCGAGATCCCGGCGAAACATGGCGTGTCGAACGTCTATGGCGATCTCGGCCAGATCTTCGCGCAGACCACGGTGATCGAACCGCGCTTGTGCGCCGCGCTCATGGGCATGCTCGTCAAGGGGCTTGGCGCATCGAATATCGTCTGGGGCACTGATGCCGTCTGGACCGGATCGCCGCAATGGCAGATCGAGGCGCTGCGCCGGCTCGAGATCCCGGAGGACATGCAGAGGCGCCATGGCTTCGCGCCGCTCGGTGCGGCCGATGGTCCGGTCAAGACCGCGATCTTCGGCGAGAATTCGGCCCGCATGTACCGCTACGACGTCAAGAAGGCCGGTCTCGCGCAGGATGGTTTCGCGCTGGCGAAAGCGGAGTATCTTCGCGGCGGCGCGGATCCGAGCAACCTGCGCTATGGCTACGTCCTCAAGGGCTGAACGTCTCGTCATTCGTCGAAGGGGAAGAGATCGATGTCGCACCTCGCCAATCAGCGTACCGCCTGGTTCAACGGCCAGTTCGTTCCCGAGAGCCAGGTCCTGATCCCGTTCCGCGACCGCAGCTGGAAATACGGCGACGGCGCCTTCGACATGACGCGGACCTTCGACGGTCGGGCCTTCCGCCTGAAGGAGCATATCGACCGCTTCTACCGGTCGATGAAGTACCTGCGCATCGATCCGGGCATGTCGCCGCAGCAGATGATCGACCTGTCGGAGGAGGTGATCGCCCGCAACGAGCATCTGCGCGCGGCGGCCGGCGATTGGTGGGTCGGGCAGCGGGTCAGCCGCGGCGTCGACGCGGTCGGCGACGAGGGCTGGGACAATACCGGGCCGCAGGTGGTGATCGAGTGCACGCCGCTGCCGCTGAAGAGCCGCGCGAAGCATTATCGCGATGGAATCGATGTCTGGGTGCCGGCGGCGCGCCGTATCGCGCCCGACATGCTGAGCCCGCGCGCCAAGACCCACAACTACCTCAACATGATCGTCGCCGAGCAGCAGGTGAAGTCCTACGCGCCCGATGGCTGGGCGGTCCTGCTCGACGACAACGGCAACCTCGCCGAGGGCATGGGGTCGAACATCTTCATCGTGCGCGACGGCCGCCTGATGACACCGAGCGAGCGCTATGTGCTGCCTGGCGTCAGCCGCCAGATGACCATCGACATGGCGGCGCGCTGCGGTGTCCCGTTCGAGGAAGGCGACATCGACGTCTTCGACGCCGCCAACGCCGACGAAATGTTCCTGACCTCGACCAGCCTGTGCATCTGTCCGGTGCGGCGCTTCAACGGCCAGGAAATCGGCGACGGCAAGATCCCTGGTCCGGTTACCCGGCGCCTCACCGACGCCTATGTCGCCGATGTCGGCTGCGATTTCGTGAAGCAGTATCTCGACCGACTGCCGGCGGGTTGACAGAAGGCTTTGGCGGCGGAGTAGCGATGACGCGAACGGGACGTTTCCAGCCGGCCAAGACGCTGGTCAGGGCGTATTTCGACGCGATGGAGCAGGCCACGCCCGAAACGGTGGGCGATGTGCTGCTGGCGCATACCGGGCCAGGATATAGCTGGCGCGGGGTCCATCCTTTCCGCGAGCAGCACGGCGCCCGGGCCGTCGCGGACGCGTTCTGGGCGCCTTTGAAGCGGTCCTTGCACAGGATGCAGCGCCGTCAGGACATCTTCATCGCCGGTGTCAACGAGATCGCCGGCGACATTTGGGTCATGAGCATGGGCAACTTCATGGGGTTGTTCGATGCCGACTGGCTGGGCATCCCGTGTACGCGCAGGATCGTCAATCTCCGCTATGCGGAGTTCAACTGCGTGACGGACGGGAAGATCTCGCAGACCGGTCTGTTCGTCGACGTGATCGGCCTGATGGCGCAGGCCGGCGTGTATCCGCTGCCGCCGTCGACCGGGGTCTATTTCAACTACCCGGGCCCGCGCACGCATGACGGGTTGCTGTTCGAGGACGCGCCAGCGGAGGAGGGTCGCGCGACCCTGGCGCTTGTGAACCGGATGGTCGATGACCTCACGGCGCTGAACGAGAGCGGCTCGATGGGATGCCCCCCGGACGTGCTGGAGCGGACATGGTCGCGCGACATGGTTTGGTACGGCCCCGCGGGAATCGGCGCCACCTACACCATCCCCCGCTACCAGGAGCAGCATCAGCTGCCGTTCCGCGGCAGCCTCGGCGACAAGATTTTCAACGGGCATGTCTGCCGTTTCGCGGAAGGCGATTTTGCCTGTTTCTTCGGTTGGCCGAACCTGAGCAACACGCCGCTCGGTGGCTGGCTGGGCCTGCCCGGCGGCAAGGTCAACGCCGACATGCAGGTGGTCGACGTCTATCGCCGCGAAGGCGACAAGCTGGCGGAGAACTGGATCTTCATCGACCTGCCCTACTGGCTGAAGCAACAGGGCCTGGACGTTCTCGGGCGCACCCGGCAGATCCTCAATCCGTGACGGTTCGGAACCCGGAGGTCCCGGGCCGGACGATCGTCAGGCGGCGCCGGCCACTCCGTATACATCGGCGACCTTCGCGCGGAGATAGGCAAGGTAGGGGGCGGGGTCGAGCCGGCGGCCGGTCGTGCGAACCAGCAATTCGTCGCGCGTGAAGCGGCGCCCATGCCGGTGTATGGCGGCGTTGAGATAGCTCTTGAGCGGGGCATAATCCCCGGTGTCGAGAGCCGCCGGGATCTCCGGCCGCGTCCTGCGGATCGTGTCCATGAGTTGTGCCGCGATCACGTTGCCGATCGTGTACGTGCAGAACGAACCGACCATGCAGTTCGACCAGTGGACATCCTGGAGGACGCCGCGCCGATCGTCGGGGACCTCGAGGCCGAGATCGCGCCTGATCGCCGCATTCCATGCGTCCGGAAGCCCGGCGACGTCGAGCGACCCGTCCAGCAGCGCGCTCTCGATATCCACCCGCAGCATGATGTGCATGTCGTAGGTGAGTTCGTCGGCCTCGATGCGGATGAAGCCGGGGCGCACACGGTTGACCGCGCGGTAGAACGATCCTGCGTCGACGTCGTCGAACCGCCCCGGAAACGCGGCCCTAAGCGCCTCGAAATTGAGCCGCCAGAAGGCGCTGCTGCGTCCAAGATGGTTCTCGTAGAGCCGCGACTGGCTCTCGTGCATGCCGAAGCTGGTGCCGCCCACGGCATAGTATCCGACGAGGTCGGTGGCCAGCGGCGTGCGGGTATGGGCCGGATCCACACCCTGCTCGTAGATGCCATGCCCGGCCTCGTGCAGGGTTCCGAACAGGCTCGCATTCAGGAAGTCAGGGTTGTAGCGCGTGGTGATGCGCACGTCTTCGCGCGTGAACGACACCTCGAACGGATGCACCGTCTCGTCAAGCCGTCCGCGTGCGGTATCGAAACCGACCATCCGGGCCAGCGCGAGCGCGAAATCCGCTTGATGCGCTTTCGGAAACTCGCGCTCGAGGAAGTCGGCGCGCGGTTCCGGTGCGGCGCGCACGGCGGCGAGCAGCGGGGCGATGCCGGCGCGTAGCGTCCCGAACAGCGCTTGCAGGGTCGCGACCGTCTCGCCGGGTTCGTAGATCGACAGCAGGGCGTCATAGGGGTGGTGTTCGTAGCCGATGGCGTCGGCATAGGCGCGCGTCAACGCGACCACCTCCCGAAGATGCGGGACGAAGGCGGCGAAATCGCTGCCGGCGCGGGCCTGGATCCACGCTGCGTTGGCCACCGATTTCAACTCGGCGCGACGCATCTGCAGCGCGGCGGGGATGCGGGCGTGGAAGGCGATCGCGGCACGTGTCTGGGCGATCGCGCGGCGGGCAGGGGAATCCTCCGCCTCCAGCGCGGCCGCGCTTTCTGCATCGTCGACGAGCCGGCGCGTCTCGTCCGCCAGCAGCATGTCGCGCGCCACGCCAACCAGCGTCGCGATCTGCTTGCCGCGCGTCGCGGCGCCGGCTGCGGGCATCATGGTCCGCTGGTCCCATTGCAGGACCGACACGGCGTTCAGCACATCGTTGATCGCGCCCATGCGATCCTGGAACGCGGTCCAAGCGCTCATCGCGTGGTCTCCTGGCATCGGCGCGTCGTGTGTGCGTCTCAGCGCAACCGCGGTGCGACCGCCGCGACCGCGTCGAGATGGGCGCGCCCGAGGCGATGGCTGCGCTGCGGCGACCAACACTCCTGCGCGTCGGGCGTGTCGTTCTCGTCGGCGAAGGGCATCTCGACGGTGATCGCAAGACAGCCGAAACGGTTGGCAACGTGCTTGCTGCCGATCGTGAGATTGACCGGGGGCGGGTCCGCGCGCCAATGGCCGTTATGCGGGTGGTGATCCGGCGTCGCCGCGCAGAGGGCGGCGAGATAATCCTCGAACAGCCGCGTCATCGCGGGCGTCTGATTGGGCACGCCCATCGAGCCGATCAGGAAGTTGTGCGGCGTCGCCTCGTCGCCATGGATGTCGAGGAAGAGGTCGACGCCGGTCTCGATCATCCGCTGGCGGACCAGGAAGATCTCCGGGCTCCGCGCCATCGACGGCGCCGCCCATTCGCGGTTGAGATCGACACCCGCGGCGTTGCAGCGCAAGTGGCCGCGGCGGGATCCGTCGGGGTTGATGTTCGGCACGACATGGAACACGAACCCGTCGCGCAACGTGCGCGCCGTCTCATCCTGCGGGTCGAGCAGGCGCTCGACGAGGCCCTCGATGAAGTAGGAGGCCATCGTTTCGCCGGCATGCTGGCGTCCGACGATCCAGGCGGTGCGCTTGCCTGGCGCCGGTGCGCCGATCGTCGCGCAGGCGATCGGGCGACCCTCCAGCGTCCGGCCTAGGGCGTCGATCGTCACCCGCGGATCGGCGCCGATGCGGCCGAGGAAGCGCGCCTCCTGCTCCTCGGTGTAGAGCGCGAAATACGCCACCCAGACGCAATCCGCGTCGGGCACGAGATCGATGGTCAGCGCCGTGCCGTCGTAACTGGTCGTCGCGCGGCGCCAGCGCACGCGGTCGGAGGAGAACGCCGCGCGATATCCATTGCGCCAGCCTGGCTCGTAACTCGCCGCACCGGCGTTCACGATCCGCATCCGGCACGGAACGCCGCGCGCGCCGACGATGCGGAAGGCGAACCACTGGAAGTAGGGAGAAAAGCGGTCAGGGCGGATCGCCAGGCTGATATCGCCGGGATCGCGCGCGTCGATCACCTCGATGTTGCCGCCGTCGAAGGCGGCGTCGATCGACACGGTCTTGGCAACGATGGACATGGTCTCAGCCTCCGATCGGCCGCCAGGCGGTGAATGTCGCGTCCTCGCGTTCCGCGAGGCGCAGGCTCTCGTTCCATTTCGCGGTGCGCTCGCCGCGCGTGAAGGAGCCGACCTTGAGCAGATCGGCGCCCCAGGCGGCCGCGAGATGGACGATCGTGCAATCCTCGGTCTCGCCCGAGCGGGCCGAGACGATCGTGCGCCACCCGGCCGCGCGCGCGGCGTCGAAGGCGGCCTTGGTTTCGGTGAGCGTGCCGGCCTGATTAGGCTTGATGAGTGCGGTGTTACAGGCGCCAGAAGCTGCGGCCTCGGCGATGCGCGCGGCATTGGTCACCAGGAAGTCGTCGCCGACGACGAGGCAGCGCGCGCCGATGGCACGCGTGAAGGCCACCATCCCGTCGCGATCGGTCTCCGCGACCGGATCCTCGATCGCGACGATGCGATACGCCTCCGCCCAGCGCGCGAGCAGCGCGCCGAGCGCGGCGGCGTCCATCGTCCGGTCGTCGCGGCGCAACCGGTACTGACCGTCGGAAAAGAACTGGGTCGCGGCGATGTCGAGCGAGATCGACATCTCGCGGCCCGGTACGAAGCCGGCGGCCTCGATCGCCGCGTAGAGCGTCTCGAGCGCCGCCTCGTTGGAGTCGAAGGCCGGCCACCAGCCGCCCTCGTCGGCGACGCCCTGGAGCAGTCCGCGGCGCTTCAGTATCTCGCCGGCGGCGCGATAGACCTCGCCGGTCCAGTCGAGCGCCTCGACGACCGACGACGCGCCGGTGGCGATCACCAGGAAGTCCTGGAGGTCGACCCGCGCGGCGGCATGGGCGCCGCCACCGATGATCTGGATCTCGGGCAGGGCGACGCGTGGATGCGCGCCGCCGAGGTGGCGCCACAGCGGTATTCCGCGCTGCGCCGCCGCCGCGTGCGCCGCCGCCATCGACACGGCGATTGTCGCATTGCCACCCAGCCGGCGCTTCGCGGAGGTGCCGTCGAGTGCGATCAGCTCGGCGTCGAGCGCGGTCTGGTCGGCGGCGTCCATCCCCGCGAGCACGAGGGCGATGTCGCCGTTCACGTTGGCGACGGCGCCGGTGACGTCGTAGCCGCCCTGGCGTGCGCCGCCGTCGCGCAGGTCGACTGCTTCGCCGGAGCCCGTCGATGCGCCGGCCGGTGCGATGGCGCGGCCGATGGCGCCACCCGCGAGATGCAATTCCGCCTCCACGGTCGGGCGTCCACGGGAATCCCAGACGCGGCGTCCAATGACGCGCTCGATGCGGGTCGAGGTCATGTCTCTTCTGGCCTCCAGGCCGTCAGGTCTTCGCGCCAGGCATCGCGGATCGTCGCGAGGCGCGAGGGCGGTGTGGCGACGAGCGGGCGCGCGACGCGACGAATGGCGGCGCGTATCTCGTCGGTCGTTATGTACTCGACCGGGGACTTGCCGTCGACGCGGGCGAGGAACAGGGCGGGCAGCAGGGATGCGGCCCGCGCTTCCAGATCCTCCGGCGGCTCCCAGTCGCACCCCGCGAGATACGCGGCCGAGAGCGTGTCGAACAGCGCGAGATAGCCGGCGGCATGACGCGGCCGCCACGCGCATTTGAGCAGCAGGTGGTTGAGGCAGAAGGCGAGGTCGAAGGCGGGGTCGCCATACCAGGCGCATTCGGCGTCGAGGAAGACCGGGCCGCGGGGGCCGGCCAGGATGTTCTTCGGACTGACATCGCCGTGCACGAGCGCGCGCCGCGTGGTGGCCGTGCGTGCGACCAGCGCCGCGATCGGCGTCGCGAGATCGGGATGCGCGCGTCCCGTCGCTTCGAGATAGGGCTCTAGCCGGATCGCGTGAAAGATCGCGTCGCTGCGAAATTGCGCCGCGATCTCGGCGCGTCCGGCGGTGGCGGCATGGATATGCGCCAGTCGCACCCCGACCTCGTGCGCGGTCTCTGGCTCGAGGACGCCGTCGCGCAGTTGTGCCTTCCACAGCTTGTGGTCGACGGGATCCAGGAACTCCATGGCGAAGAGCCGCGCGGCAGGATCGACCGCGATCAGGCGGGGTACCGCGCCTGGCACGATCGCGCCGGCGACATCCATCCACGCGACCTCGAAGCCGTTGCGCTCGACCGGTGCGCGCCAGTCCTGCGCCACCTTGAGTTTGTCGAGCGCGCGCTTGACGCAGATCATGCGGTCGGCGAGCGCGACCCGCCAGATGTCGGAAGACACGCCGCCAGTGAGCGGCTCCGCCTGCGGGTCGGAACCGGAGCCAAGAAGTCCAAGGCGGCGCAGCGCCGCGAAAATGTCGGTCGGGGTGTCTGTCATCGACGTGGCACTAGGCAGGACCGCGATACGCGGCGTCAATCGCCGTCATGCGCCGAGCGCGGCGCGCGCCGCGGCGATGGCGGCATCCCAATCCGCGGTCTGTTGCCGGTGTAGACGGGCCGCCGGATAGAAGGGCGACGCGCCGCCGACATCGAACCAGTACCAGAACCGCGCCTGTCCCTCGGGCACGAGCACATGGGTCGCGACACCCAGCGCGCCGGCGACATGGGCCGTGACGTTGCTCACGGTGACGACGGCGTCGCAGGCAGCGGCCAGCGCGGCGAGGCCGTCGATGTCGTCGCGCAGGTCGATGTCGTCGTCATGTTGGATTTCGACGCCCGTGGCGGCCGCGACGGCGTGACGCATCGCCGCCGTGTCGCCGTACTGGAGGTCGAGGAAAACGGCGTCGATCCCGGCTACGAGGCGGCAGAGCTGCTCCACGGGCAGGCTCTTCGCGGCCCCGAACCGGGCGGCGCCGCTGGCCCAACTGAGCCCGATGAGGCTGCGACCGCTGCGGCGATGGCGCGCCGCCGCCGCCGCGACGGCTGTGGGGTCGGCATGCAGATATGGGCGCGGCCTCGCGGTCTCCGGCGTCCACTCGAGCGTGCCCATCAGGCTGCCTGCCGGGATCTGCGCGCCGCAATCCGGTGGTGGCGGCAGGAGGCTGCGCGCCACCACACGCGCCGCGGGGAAGCTGCGGGTGAAAAGGGACACCAGCCGCGGCGCCGTCTCGATCACGAGCCCGCCGCAGCGCGCGCGCGCTGCCGCGAACGCGCCGGCGTACAGGATCTCGTCTCCGAGGCCCTGCTCGCCCCAGACGAAGACCGGCGCGTCTGTGGTCTCGCCACGCCAACGTGGCAGCGCGAAATGCTCCGGCCGGCGCGGTGCCTGCGCCATCGCGGGTCGGTCGAAGCGCGCTTCGTAATCCGTCCAGGCGCGCGCCCATTGGCCGCTCGCCATCAGCGCGTAGGCCCGGTTGAGCCGCGCCTGACCGGGGTCGTCGAGGCGCGGGATGGCGTCGTCGAGAAGCAGGATCGCCTCGTCGTGACGTCCGAGGCTGGCGACCGCTTCGGCGAGATTCGCCTGGGCGGTGACTCGTTCGGGGGCGTCGGCGAGGGCGTTACGGAAGGCGCGCTCGGCGGCGGCGGCATCGCCGGCTTCCAGTTCGATCTGTCCGAGGCAATCGTGCAGGATCGCACGCGCCCCGATCCGTGCGAGCGCGTCCACGACGAGGGCGCGGCCATCCTCCAGACGCCCGAGCTGGCGCAGCATGCTCGCGAGATTGACGACCGGCTCCGGCGCCCCCGGGCTGCACCGCATCGCCGCGCGGTAATGCACCTCGGCATCGCTCCAGCGACCTTGCATGCGGTCGAGATTGGCAAGGGCGAAGAGGATCGGCGCGTCGTCCGGCTTGAGCTGTGACGCGCGCATCAGGGCGACGCGCGCCTGGGCGGGCTCCCCGATCGCGATCAGCGCCTCGCCGCGGCGGAGCTTCGCGTAGGCGGCGAGCCGGCCATCTCCGGCCTTGGTGAACAGCGGCAGCGCCGCATGGGGATTTCCGGCCGCCATCAGGCG
>CAIOSQ010000259.1 GCA_903860935.1 uncultured Rhodospirillales bacterium
ACCCCAAGCATCTCTTCCTTTGCGCGATTGGAATAGACGACATAGCCGCGATCGACGACGGCGGAGGATCCGGAGATCGCGGTCAGGGCGCCCGCGATCAGACCGCCGGTGCAGGATTCCGCGGTCGCGACGGTGAAGCCCCGCGCGCGACACGCGTGCAGCAGCGCCAGCGCGCCCTGCTCAGGCGATGAAGCCATTCGCTGGCCCTCCCAGGCCGAGTGCGCGGCAGGCCAGCCATGCGATCGCCGCGGCCTGGATGCCGGCCACGAGGTCGTCGAGCATCACGCCAAGCCCGCCGCCGACATTGCGATCGCACCATCCGGCGGGGAAGGGCTTCACGATATCGGTGAAGCGGAACGCCGCAAGGCCGACCGCATACGCGAGGAGATCGGCCGGCAGGACGGCGAGGACCAGCAATTGGGCCGCGATCTCGTCGATCACGATGAACCCGGGATCTTCGATCCCGGATCGCGTGACGATGCGGTCGGCGGCCCACAGGCCGGCGAGGAAGCAGAGCACCGCGCCGCCGACCACCCAGGGCGCGCCGCCCAGCGCATGCAGCCCCCAGGCAAGCGGCAGCGCCGCGATCGACCCGAATGTTCCGCTCGCGACGGGCGCGCAGCCGACCCCGAATCCCGTCGCCACCAGCATGTCCGGATCGGTCAGCCGGGTTCCGGGAGGCAGCCTGCCGCGGCCAGATCCGGGAGGCGTCATGTCGGTACGTCGCATGTGAGCCGCATACGCCCAGGATAGATCATCGGCGCGGCGCGGGCGACCCGCCGCAGAGTAATTGCTGCGCGTCCGCGCGGTCGCCGCTATAGCTTGCGCCGCCATGTCGGCTTCCCTGATCCCGGGTCTCGCCGCCCTCCTTGCACTGCTCCCGACGCTGCTCCTGGGCCGCGCCGGGACGGAGTATGCGTCGCGCCGCGTATTCTGGGCATGTCTCGTCGCCTTCGTGGTCGGGCCGGTGTCCTTCGCGGCGCTTCTCCAGGGGGAAGGTTGGCGGACAGGGCTTGGTCCTGCGCTATGGCTCGCCGTCGCGGCGAGCGCGTCGCTGTTCGCGATGCTGGCCGCCGGCAGCGCCGCCGCGCGCCGTCTCGCGCCGCTGTTGGCGGCCTATCTGCTGCTCGTCGGCATCCTGGCGCTGGCCTGGCAGCATCTGCCGTCGCGACCGCTGCGCAGCTCGGATTGGCCGGCCTGGTTGCCTGTCCATATCGCGGTCGCCGTGATCGCCTATGGTCTCCTCACGATCGCGGCGGTCGCGGGAACCGCGGTGGTCGTGCAGGAACGCGCCCTGCGGCGCAGGGCGCCGACATCGTTCACCCGCAGCCTTCCATCCATCGCTGATGGCGAGGCCCTGCAGTTGCGGCTGCTGGTCGCTGTCGAGGTCCTTCTTGGCTTGACCGTGGTTTCCGGTTTTGTCGTCAACCGCGGACAGGCAGGCGTCTGGTTCGCCCTCGATCACAAGACCATCTTGTCCCTCCTGGCCTTCGCCGTCATCGGCGGCCTGCTTCTCCTGCATCTGCGGCTCGGGGTTTCCGGCCGGCGGATGGCGCGGTTCGCGCTCGTGGCTTATCTGCTGCTGACCCTGGCCTATCCGGGCGTCAAGCTGGTGACTGATCTGCTCATCGGTCCGCGGGCCTGAGGGTGCCCAGGCCTGACCGGTTTGCGGTTGCCGCGGCCTTGCCTGACGGATATACGACCAAATATTCGCCAGAGCGCACGGTGCCTAAAAAATGAGCATTTCGATCGGTCCAGTGACGCTGGACGCGCCAGTGATCCTGGCGCCGCTGTCCGGGATCAGCGACCTGCCGTTCCGTCGCCTCGTGAAGCGCTGGGGGGCGGGCATGGTCGTCTCCGAGATGATCGCGAGCCAAGCGATGATCCGCGAGACGCGCCAATCCTTGTTGATGGCGCGCGGTGAACCCGAGCAGTTCCCGATGGCCGTCCAACTCGCGGGATGCGAGCCCGCCGTGATGGCCGAGGCGGCGCGCCTCAACGAGGACCGGGGCGCATCCCTGATCGACATCAATTTCGGTTGCCCGGTGAAGAAGGTGGTCAACGGTCATGCCGGATCGTCGCTGATGCGCGACGAGATCCTGGCGGCGCGGATCCTCGAAGCGACCGCCAGGGCGGTGAAGATCCCGGTGACGCTCAAGATGCGGATGGGGTGGGATCAATCCTCGCTCAACGCGCCCAACCTCGCGCGCATCGCGCAGGAAAGCGGCATCCGCATGGTGACGATCCACGGACGTACGCGCTGCCAGTTCTACGAAGGGACCGCCGATTGGGGGTTCGTGCGCCGGGTCAAGGAGGCGGTCGCGATCCCTGTCGTCGTCAACGGCGACATCACATCGGTCGACGATGCGCGCGCCGCACTGGAGGAATCCGGCGCGGATGGCGTCATGATCGGTCGTGGCGCCTGCGGACGTCCCTGGTTTCTGTCCCAGGTCATCGCCTTCCTGGCGACCGGGGCTCGGTTGCCCGATCCGGAACCGCAGACGCAGCGCGACACGTTGCTCGAGCATTTCGACGCCATGCTCGTGCATTACGGCACCGAGACGGGCGTGAGGATGGCGCGCAAGCATATCGGCTGGTATGCGCGCGGTTTTCCGGGAGCCGCCGAGTTTCGCGCGCGGGCGATGACGATGAGCGATCCGGCCGCGATCCGCGCGGCCATTTCCGCGGCATGGCAGCCGGCGCTCGAACGTCGGGCGGCGTGACCCGGCCCGGTATGGAGCGCGGGCGGGACGCGGCAGGGCGACGGCGCGCGCCCGATGGCGCGGCGGTGCTTGGTGCCTTGCCGGTCGCCGTCGTGGTGGTCGATCGCGACGACGTTGTGCTGCTTGTGAATTCCGCGGCAGAGCAGTTCTTCGACTCCTCCAGCGCTGTGATGGTGGGCACGCCGCTGCGCGCCCATGTCGTCGCCGACAATCCGCTCTACGCGCTCGTCCGGCAGGCGCGCGATGATGGCGCGTCGGTCTCCGAGGATGGCATCTCGCTGGAAGGGCCGCGTCTTGGCAGCCGTTTCGTGACGGTGACGGCCGCGCCGCTGGGCGAGGACGACGGCAGCATCGCCATCGCGATGCACGAGCGCTCGATCGCCCGCAAGATCGACCATCAACTGGTGCACAGGAACGCGGCGCGCTCGGTGACGGCGATGGCCGCGATGCTCGCCCATGAGGTCAAAAACCCGCTCTCTGGCATTCGCGGCGCGGCGCAACTGCTGGAGCAGTCGGTAGGGGCCGAGGATCGCGAACTGACCCGGCTGATCACCGAAGAGACCGACCGGATCTGCGCCCTCGTCGACCGCATGGAGGTGTTTTCCGACAGCCGTCCGCCGCAGCGCGCCGCGGTCAACATCCATCAGGTTCTCGAGCATGTGCGCCGCATCGCCCAGAACGGCTTCGCGCGGCATATCCGGTTCGTCGAGACCTATGACCCCTCTCTGCCGCCGGTCTTCGGCAACCGTGATCAGCTCATCCAGGTGTTTCTCAACCTGGTGAAGAACGCGGCAGAGGCCTGCCCGTCCCAGGGCGCCGAGATCGTCCTGTCGACGGCCTATCAGCACGGCATCCGCCTCGCGGTGCCAGGCAGCGATACGCCGATGAGCCTGCCGCTGGTGGTCAGTGTCCAGGACAACGGGGATGGCATCCCCGAGGATCTGCGACCGCATCTCTTCGACGCCTTCGTCACGACCAAGCTGAACGGATCTGGCCTGGGTCTTGCTTTGGTTGCGAAGATCATCGGCGATCACACGGGCGTGATCGAGTTCGACAGCCAGCCGCGGCGGACGATCTTCCGTGTGCGCCTGCCGATGGTCATGGAGTCCCGGGGTGCCGGGACCGGGCGGGAGAGATAGGCAATGACCGGAGCAGGCACGATTTTGGTCGCGGACGACGACCGGGCTATCCGCACTGTCCTGACCCAGGCGCTGGGACGGCTCGGCTACGATGTCCGGTCCACCGGTCATGCGGCCTCCCTCTGGCGCTGGGTCGCCGATGGCGAAGGCGACCTGGTGATCACCGATGTGGTGATGCCGGACGAGAACGGGCTGGATCTCGTGCCTCGGATACGCAAGCTGAGGCCGGAACTGCGCGTCATCGTGATGAGCGCCCAGAACACCCTGCTGACCGCGGTGAAGGCGACGGAGCGGGGCGCCTTCGAATACCTGCCCAAGCCCTTCGACCTGAAGGATCTGGTCGCGGCGGTTCAGCGCGCCCTGACGCAACCGAAGGAGAGCGCGGTCGTGGCGGCGGCGGCGGACGAGGCACAGGAAAAACTGCCTTTGATCGGGCGGTCTCCCGCCATGCAGGAGATCTATCGGGTCCTCGCACGGCTGATGGGCACGGACCTCACCGTGATGATCGCCGGCGAGTCGGGGACCGGCAAGGAACTGGTCGCCAGGGCCTTGCACGACTATGGCAAGCGCCGGGGCGGACCTTTCGTCGCCGTGAACATGGCCGCCATTCCGCGCGAATTGATCGAGAGCGAGTTGTTCGGCCACGAGAAAGGCGCCTTTACCGGGGCCAACCAGCGTCATGCCGGCCGCTTCGAGCAGGCCCAGGGCGGGACGCTGTTCCTCGACGAGATCGGCGACATGCCGCTGGAAGCGCAGACGCGTCTGCTGCGGGTATTGCAGGAGGGCGAGTACACGACCATCGGCGGACGGCAACGCCTGCGCGCCGATGTCCGCATCGTGGCCGCGACGCATCGCGATCTGCGCCAACTGGTCAGGCAGGGGCTGTTCCGGGAGGATCTGTTCTATCGTCTGAACGTGGTGCCGATCCGGCTCCCGCCGCTGCGCGAGCGGACCGAGGACGTACCCGAGTTGTTGAAGCACTTCCTCACGCTGTGCGCGAGCGAAGGTCTGCCGGTCAAATCCCTGGATGCCGCGGCGATCGACCGGCTCAAGCGCCATCGCTGGCCGGGAAATGTTCGGGAACTCGAGAATCTCGTGCGTCGGCTCGCGGCGCTTTACACGCAGGAGACGATCGGCGTCGACGTCATCGAACAGGAACTGTCCGATTCGGCCGCGCCATCGGCCGGGCCTGGTCCGGCGCCGGCCCGGGGCGACGATTCCCTGGCCATCGCGGTCGAGCGACATCTCAAGGTGTATTTCGACGCGCATCAAAGCGGCCTGCCGGCGGCGGGTCTGCATGATCGCGTCCTGCGCGAGATCGAGAAGCCGCTCATCCTCCTGACCCTCGCCGCGACGCGTGGCAACCAGATCAAGGCGGCGCAGGTCCTGGGCATCAACCGCAATACGTTGCGCAAGAAGATTCGCGACCTGGACATCCAGGTGATGCGCGGCCTGGGCTGAGAGCTGGCGGTTGGGCGCGACCTTCGCCTCGCGTGCATGCGCGCGCGGGGCGGGGTAGATTGGCGGTGTGACCGACACGCTCTCCGCGCATCCCGTTGCCGAGGACCGCGACCCGCGACCCGCGTCCTTCTGGGCGCGGTTGCGTCCCGTTTTCGGGCGCCGCCTGGCCGGCAAGCTTGCCGTCGCGCTGACCGTCGCCGCGATCGCCTCCGGCCTCGCCACGTACCTCCAGTTGTCGAGCGGCGAGATCTCGCAGCGCCCGAATGTCGTGCTGCTGCTCCTCTATCTCGATCTTGTGCTGCTCCTGCTTCTCGCGGCCCTCGTCGCGCGGCGGATCGTCCAGATTTGGGTGGAAAGGCGGCGCGGATCGGCGGGCGCCAAGCTGCATGTCCGCCTCGTCGTGCTGTTCTCATCGCTCGCGGCCCTGCCGGCGATCGTGGTGGCCGGGTTCTCGGTCGTCTTCTTCGACATGGGGCTGCAATCTTGGTTCAGCGACCGCGTACGCTCCGCGCTTACCGAGTCGCTGGCTGTCGCCGAGGCCTATCTCGGCGAGCACCGGAACACGATCCGCGGCGACGCGATCGCGATGGCGCTCGACCTGTCGCGGGAAGGTCCGGTGCTGCGCCTCAATCCGCGTGCGCTCGGCCAGTTGCTCAACGCCCAGATGTCGCTGCGCGCCCTCAACGAGGCCGTGGTCTTCGAGCCGGGTGGCCGGGTCCTTGCGTTTTCGGGGCTCGCCCTGTCGCTCGCGCTCGACATCATCCCCAATTGGGCGCTGGCCCGCGCCGATGCGGGGGATGTCGTGCTGATCGACCCTGATGTCGGTCCGGGCGCGGCAGTCCAGCGCGATCGTGTGCGTGTTCTGATGCGCCTCGGCAATCTCGACGGGCTCTACCTCCTGGTCGGGCGTCTGGTCGATCCCGAGGTGGTGGCCCATGTCGAGCGGACGCGGTTCGCGGTGTCGGCCTACGAGGCCCTGGAAGGCCAACGTTCGGGGCTGCAGATCACCTTCGCGCTGGTATTCATCGTCGTCGCCCTGCTGCTGCTGCTGGCGGCCATCTGGGTCGGTCTCGTTTTCGCGAACCGCCTGATCGAGCCGATCGGCGCGCTGATCGGGGCTGCCGAGCGCGTGAGCGCCGGCGACCTGTCCGCGCGCGTCGACGATGCGCGCGCCACGGACGAGCTTGGCATGCTCGCACGCGCCTTCAACCGCATGACAGGGCAACTCGCGGCCCAGCACCGCGAACTGATCGAGGCGAACCGGCAACTCGACGAGCGCCGTCGGTTCACCGAGACCGTCCTGGCCGGCGTTTCGGCTGGGGTGGTCGGTCTCGACGAGGCGGGGCTGATCAATCTGCCCAATCGTTCCGCGTCGATCCTGCTTTCGGCCGACCTCGAGGCGCAGATCGGCAATCCATTGGCGGATATCGTGCCGGAATTCGCGCCCCTTCTCGCGGCGGCGCGTGCCGGCGGACGGGTGGAGCGCCAGGAGGTTTCGATCGCGCGCGATGGTCGTCGTCGGACGCTCCTGGTCGGGATCGGGTCCGAGCGGCTCGATGCCGGGATCGATGGCTATGTCGTGACCTTCGACGACATCACAGCGCTTCAGACGGCGCAGCGTCAGGCGGCCTGGGCCGATGTCGCGCGGCGGATCGCGCACGAGATCAAGAACCCGCTGACGCCGATCCAGCTCTCCGCGGAGCGCCTGAAGCGCAAGTACCTCGCGGAAATCCAGACCGATCCGGAGACGTTCCGGATCTGCACCGAGACCATCGTCCGTCAGGTCGGGGATATCGGCCGGATGGTCGACGAATTCTCCGCCTTCGCGCGCATGCCGGCACCGGTGATGAAGGACGAGGATCTCGCGGAGCTGGTGCGGCAGACCGTGTTCCTGCAGCGTCAGGCCCATCCGGAAATCGCGTTCGACATCGCGATCGAGACCGGAGGGTGGCGGCATGTTCTCGACGCGCGGCAGATCCGCCAGGCACTGACCAATCTGCTCCAGAACGCGATCGACGCCATCGCCGGACGCGACGCGCCCGATGCGCCGCCGGGCCGGATCCACGTCGCGCTGGCGCTGGTCGAGGACCGCAAGGCGATCATCGTCGCGGATAATGGCCGCGGCCTGCCGGAGGCCGAGCGCGAGCGCCTGACCGAACCCTATGTGACGACCCGCGCGAAGGGCACCGGCCTCGGACTTGCGATCGTGAAGAAGATCATGGAAGACCACGCTGGCGAGCTCCGCCTCGAGGATAACGCCGGCGGCGGGGCACGGGTCCAGCTCGTGTTCGGAGCCGGTGACGCGGCGCAGATCCAGACCCAAGCCCAGTCAAGGAGCGGCAATGGGGCATGACGTCCTGATCGTCGACGACGAGGCCGATATCCGGCTTCTGATCGGCGGGATCCTCGAGGACGAGGGCTATACGACGCGCGCGGCGGCGGACACGACCCGCGCGCTCGAGGCCATCCGCGAGCGCCGGCCGAACCTGTGCATCCTCGATGTCTGGCTTCAGGGCAGCGCCATGGACGGGCTGCAACTGCTTGATCTCGTCGTGGCCGAGTATCCGACCGTCCCGGTGGTGATCATCAGCGGTCACGGCAATATCGAGACCGCGGTCGGCGCGATCAAACGTGGCGCCTACGACTTCATCGAGAAGCCGTTCAAGTCGGATCGCCTGCTGCTCGTCGCGGCGCGCGCCATCGAGGCGGCGCGGTTGCGGCGCGAGAACGAGGAGTTGCGCTCGCGCGTCGGCGACCCGGCCGAACTCATCGGCCTGTCCGGGGCCGTCGCGTCGATGCGCCATGCCGTCGACCGCGTCGCGCCGACCAATAGTCGTGTACTCGTGACGGGGCCGGCAGGCGTCGGCAAGGAAGTGATCGCGCGCCAGATCCACGCCCGCTCGCGTCGCGCCGAGGGGCCGTTCGTGATCATGAACTGCGCCAGCATGCGCCCGGAACGCGTCGAGACCGAGTTGTTCGGCCAGGAGGGCGAACTGGGGCAGGGACCGCGCGCGGGGTTGTTCGAGCAGGCGCATGGCGGAACCCTGTTGCTGGACGAAGTCGCGGACATGCCCCAGGAAACCCAGGGCAAGATCGTCCGCGCGCTTCAGGAGCAGACCTTCGAGCGCGTCGGTGGCAGAACGCGCGTTGCGGCCGATGTGCGTGTGATGTCGACGTCGAGCCGCGACCTCCAGTCCGAGATCGCGGCTGGTCGCTTCCGCGAGGATCTCTATTACCGGCTCAACGTCGTCCAGATCCGCGTGCCGCCGCTACGTGACCGGCGCGAGGACATCGCGGAACTCGCGCGTCATTTCATGACGCGCTCGGCCTCCGGCGGCGGCAGCGTGCGCGTTTTCGGCGAGGATGCGATCGCGGCGATGCAGGCCTATGACTGGCCCGGCAATGTCCGTCAGTTGCGCAACGTGGTCGAATGGCTCCAGATCATGGCGCCAGGCGATACCGCGGTGCCGATCCGCGCCGACATGCTGCCGCCCGAGATCGGCGCGATCATGCCGGCGACGCTGCGCGGCGAGCATTCCGCCGAGATCATGGGGTTGCCCCTGCGCGAGGCGCGCGAGTTGTTCGAGCGTCAGTACCTGCTCGCCCAGGTCACCCGCTTCGCCGGCAACATCTCCCGCACCTCCGCCTTCGTCGGCATGGAGCGTTCGGCCCTTCACCGCAAGCTGAAGATGCTGGGCGTGCACGGCATCGATCGCCCTGGACAAATCGAGCCCTGAGGACGGACTGGCAACATGCAAATCCTGATCTGCGGCGCTGGTCGCGTGGGACGCCATATCGCGCGCGTTCTGGCGCGCGAGGGCAACGAGGTGACGGTCATCGACCGCGATCCCGCGCTGGTCGAGCGCCTCTCCTCGGTGGCCGACGTGAACGCGATCATCGGCTATGCCTCCCATCCCGATGTTCTCGAGCGGGCGGGGGCGCGCAATGCCGATCTGCTGATCGCCGCCACTGCGAGCGACGAGGTCAACATCGTCGCCTGCGAGGTCGCGCAGGCGATCTTCTCGGTGCCCAAGCGCATCGCGCGCGTGCGCGCCCAGAACTACCTGTCGCCCGTCTACGCGGATCTCTTCTCGTCGCGGCACGTCGCGATCGACGTGGTGATCTCGCCCGAGATGGAGGTCGCGCGCGCCGTGACGCGGCGCGTCCTCGTCCCTGGCGCCTTCGACATGATCCCCCTCGTCGGAGACCGCGTGCGTCTGATCGGCGTCCAGTGCATGGACAATTGTCCGGTGGTCAACACCCCCCTGCGACAGCTCACGGCGCTGTTCCCGGAACTGTCGATCGAGGTCGTGGCTATCATCCGCGATGGACGGACCTTCGTTCCGAATGCCGACGACCACATGCGCACGGGCGACGGCGTGTACTTCGTCGCCGACACGCGCCATGTCGGGCGCGCCCTGGCGGCGTTCGGCCACGAGGAGCAGGCCCATAGCCGCATCGTCGTCCTCGGGGGCGGCAATGTCGGCCTCGCGGTCGTCCAGCATCTCGAGCGCGAGGTCGACGGGATGGCGATCAAGCTGATCGAGGCGGACAAGGCGCGCGCCGAATTCGTGGCCGATGCCGTGTCGCGAACGACCGTCCTCCATGGCGATGCGCTCGATCCCGACATCTTCGAGGAGGCGAACATCGCCAGTTGCGAGGCGGTGGTCGCGGTGACCAACGACGACCAGACGAATGTCCTCGGATCGCTGCTGGCAAAGCGCGGTGGCGCGCGGCGCTCGATCGCGCTGGTGAACACGCGGAGCTTCGCGGGGCTGGCGCCGTCGCTCGGGATCGACACCGTCGTTTCCCCCAACGAGATCACCGTGTCGACCATTCTGCAGCATGTGCGCCGCGGACGTATCCGCAGCGTCTATGCGTTGCGCGGAAATGCAGGCGAGATCATCGAGGCGGAGGCCCTCGACACCTCCGCGCTGGTCAAGAAACCGCTGGGCCAGGCCAAGCTGCCTGACGGCATCGTCGTGGGCGCCGTCGTGCGCGGCGACAAGGTGATCATGCCGCGCGCCGACACGCTGATCCGGCCGCAGGATGCGGTGGTGCTCTTCGCGACCCGTCCGGCCGTCAAGGCCGTGGAACGCCTGTTCGCCGTTCGTCTCGAGTATTTCTGAGGTTCGCCATGTCTCGCATCGCCTACGTCAATGGCCGCTACGTCCCGCATCGCGACGCGCGGGTGCATATCGAGGATCGCGGCTATCAGTTCGCCGACGGGATCTACGAGGTCGTCGCGGTCAAGAGTGGCGCTTTCGTCGACCTGGGACCGCATGTCGAGCGGCTCGAAAGGTCGCTGCGGGAGTTGCGGATCGCCGCGCCGATGACGCGCGCCGCGCTCGTGACGGTGATGGAGGAGGTTATCCGCCGCAACGCCGTGCAGGACGGAATCATCTATGTGCAGATGACCCGTGGGGTCGCCCCGCGCGATCATGCCTTTCCCACGGCGGCGCGCACCCAGGTCGTCATGACGGCCAAGCGGGGGCGGCCGCATCCCGTCCGCTACGAGACCGACGGGGTCAAGGCGGTGACGGTTCCCGACATTCGTTGGGATCGCTGCGACATCAAGTCCGTGTCGCTCCTGCCCAACGTCCTGGCCAAGCAGACGGCGCGCGAGGCCGGGGCCTACGAGGCCATCTTCGTCACACCGGAGGGAGAAATCACCGAGGGAAGTTCGACCAACGCCTGGATCGTCACCCGCGACGGCGACTTGGTGACGCGGCCGATCTCGAACGCGATCCTTGCCGGAATCACGCGACGCACCGTGCTCGAAATCGCCCGCGAGGAGGGGCTGCGCCTCGTCGAACGCGCCTTCAGCCTCGCCGAGGCGCGCGCGGCGCGCGAGATGTTCGTGACCTCGACCACGTCGTTCGTCATGCCGGTCACCCAACTCGACGACTCGGTGATCGCGAACGGCAAGCCGGGGACGATCGGGCTCAAGCTGCGTCAACGCTATATTGCATACATGGCAAGCGCTGAAGGAGTGGATGCGCACCCTGAAAATCGGTCGTGAAGCCATTATATGGGGCGGCTTGAGCCACCCCGGCGCGCGCGGCGGGATGGCTGCCGTTCCCGGGCCGATTCAATGGCTCCAACCCCTCAGGCAGGAAGGGCTGTCCGATGAGCACCGACAAGAACCAGAACGTCCAGGATGTGTTTCTCAACCACATCCGGAAGAACAAGACGCCCGTGACGATCTTCCTCGTCAATGGGGTCAAGCTCCAGGGCATCGTCACGTGGTTCGACAATTTTTCGGTCCTGCTTCGCCGCGACGGCCATTCCCAGCTCGTCTACAAGCATGCGATCTCGACCGTGATGCCGGCGGCGCCGGTGATGCTCTTCGACGGCGACAAGGAGATCGGTGAAGGATGATCACGATGACGGCCGCGCATGAGTGAGCGGGACGAGGACGGTGCGACCCGGCCGGCGCGCACGCGGGCCGTCGTCCTGCATCCCCACCTGAAGAGCGAAAGGCTCGACGAGGCCGCGCTCGCGGGGAAGGTCGAGGAGGCTGCCGGGCTCGCGCGCGCCATCGATCTGGATGTCGTTCATGCGGAGCCGGTGGCCCTATCGTCCTGGCGACCATCGACCCTTGTCGGGGAGGGGACGGTCGAACGGCTGAAAGGGCTGATCGCAGAGGAGCATGTCGGGCTGGCGATCATCGATCGCGCCTTGAGCCCGATCCAGCAACGCAACCTCGAGAAGGCCTGGTCCTGCAAGGTCATCGACCGCACTGGTCTGATCCTCGAGATCTTCGGGGCTCGCGCTCGGACGGCAGAGGGTCGGTTGCAGGTCGAACTCGCCCGCCTGACCTATCAACGCGGTCGGCTCGTGCGGACCTGGACGCATCTCGAACGCCAGCGGGGCGGCCGCGGCTTCCTGGCGGGACCCGGCGAGACCCAGCTGGAAGCGGACAAGCGGATCATCGCCGACAAGATCGAACGTCTGAAGATCCAGATCGAGGACGTCAAGCGCACGCGCGGCCTGCACCGGCGTGCGCGCAGTCGGGTTCCCTATCCGGTCGTGAGCCTCGTGGGCTACACCAACGCGGGCAAGTCGACCCTGTTCAACAACCTCGTCGGCGCAGGCGTTTTCGCCGCCGACATGCTCTTCGCGACGCTCGATCCGACGATGCGCGCGCTCGCCCTGCCATCGGGCCAGAAAGTCATCCTGTCTGACACCGTCGGTTTCATTTCGGACATCCCCCTGGACCTCGTCGCGGCCTTCCGCGCGACGCTCGAGGAGGTCGTGGGGGCCGACCTCGTGCTGCATGTCCGCGACATCGCCAATCCCGAGACCGAAACGCAGCGCGACGACGTCAATCGCGTGCTCCGCGAGCTCGGGCTGTCTCGGCTGATCGATGACGGGCAGGTAATCGAGGTGCTCAACAAGATCGACCTCCTCGGTCCGGAGCGGCGCGACATCGTCCTCAACCAGACAGCGCGCGACGCCATGCAGATCCCGGTATCCGCGTGGTCCGGCGAGGGTGTGGACGCGCTCCTTGCCGCGGTGGAGGCCCGGCTTGCCTCGGGGCGGACGATCTGCGACGTGCTTTTGCCGCCCGAGGACGGTGCGACCCTTGCGTGGCTCTACAGGCACGGAGAGGTCCTCAGCCGCTCGGACGGCGAGGAGGGGGTTCGGATGAGCGTGCGGATGAGCCCTGCCGACGCAGCACGGTTCGCGCAGCTGCGCGGACAGCGCGGCGACGGGGAAGGAGCCGAGGGATGAGCGACACGCTGGCGCCGATGGCGGTGCCTGCCGCGGAGGTGGTTCCGCGCGACATATCGGCCTATCGCCGGGGCAACCTGGCGGTCGATTACGTCCATCGCTTCGAGAGCGGAACCCCCGGTCCCGCGGTCGGGGTTGCGGGCCTGACCCATGGCAACGAGGTCTGCGGGATGACCGCCGTGACCTGGCTCCTCGACATGGGCGTGCGGCCCGTGCGCGGGTCGCTCACGCTGTTTCTCGGGAACGTCGCCGCCTATGAGCGGTTGCGCGCCGACGATCCGGCCAACCAGACGCGCCATCGTTTCGTCGATCGGGACATGAACCGG
>CAIOSQ010000260.1 GCA_903860935.1 uncultured Rhodospirillales bacterium
ATTCGGCCATAACGGCGTGCGCGGCGGAATGTCCGGGGTCGCCTTCGTGTTCGGCTGGGTCTACGCGAACACGCCGGATGCGCAGAAGCTGATGGATGGTCCCTACGATCCGGCGATGCGCGCCAACTGGGCGCCGGCGATGGCCAAGCTCAAGGAGTTCAACCGCAACGTCGTGATCACGCCAGGCAACGCCGGGACGCTCGATCAGCTCAACCGTGGCGAGATCGCGATGGGGCCGGTGTGGATGGACATGTTCTACACGTGGCAGGCCGAGGGCCGCCTCGCGCCGAACATGCGCCTCGAACTGATCTCGCCCGGCCTGCCCGGTCAGCCGATGTACTACATCGTGCCGGAGAAGGCCGCGAACGCCGAACTCGCGCGCAAGTTCGTCGCCATGGCGACGTCCCCGGCCGTCCAGGCAGAGGGCATCGTCAAGCGCTTCAACTGGCTGCCGGGCATCGACGCCCAGCACGTCCAGGCGCATCTCGACCAGAAGGTCTGGGAGAAGCTGTTCAAGGACGTCTCGCCGCAGCATCTGGCCGAGCGTGGCAAACCGATGCCGATGGGCAGCTACTTCAAGGAGATCCAGGAAGATTACGAGCGCCTCGTCGTCAACTGACCCTGGTCGCGCGTCACCCGGTCGCCATCCTGGCGGCCGGGTGATCGCGTGAGCCGCCGCCACGCATGATCGCATCTTCCCGCATCCTGCCGCTTTTGCTGGTGGCGCCCGCCCTGGCGATCGTCGCGCTGCTTTTCGTCTATCCGCTCGGCTATTCGATCGCGACGGCCTTCCAGGACCGCGGCGGCGCCTGGACACTCGCCAATTTCGTCACGGCATGGAGCTTCTACGGGCGCGATGTCGGCTTCAGCGCGCTGATCGTCCTGCTGTCCACGGCGCTCGTGGGCGCGGTGGCGGTCGCCATCGGCGGCTATCTGGTTCTCGGCACGACACGCTGGGCTGTCGCGGCGCTGGCCTGGCTCTATCGCTGGCCGCTCTTCGTGCCGTTCATCATCGCGGCACAGTGCATGCGGACGTTCCTGGCCAAGAACGGTCTCATGAACAACAGCCTGATCGCCGCCGGTCTGATGCCTCCCGAGGCGGCGCAGGGCTTTCTCGACTGGCGCGGCATCGTGATCACCTTCGTGTGGAAGCAGGCGCCCTTCGCGACCCTGATGGTCGCAGGCGCGATGGCGGCGCTCGATCGCGGGACCATCGACGCCGCGCGCAATCTCGGCGCGTCGCGCCTGCGCATCCTGCTCGAGATCGTCGTCCCGCAGGTCCGGCCGACGCTGATGGTCGCGCTGATCCTGTCCTGCGTCACCATGATGTCCGTTCTGTCCGTGCCGTTGATGCTGTCCGGGCAGTCGCCGACGATGATGACCGTGCAGATGGCCTACCGGATCAACCAGCACGGCGACTATGGCGTCGCCAACGCGCTCGGCCTGATTTCCTATCTGATGACCGCGCTCGTGGCCTGGGTCTATCTGCGCGAGACGCTGCGCGAGAGGGCGGCATGACGCTGTCGCGCGGCGGCCTGTGGATCTTGCGCGCGGCCGGGATCGGGATCCTCGCCTATGCGGTGTTCGGACCGCTTGCCAATCTCCTGATCTGGTCCTTCGCCGAGGCGTGGTTCTGGCCGAACAAGCTGCCCTCGCAATGGGGGTTCCGCTTCTGGGACTATGTTTTCCGGCCGACCGGGCGGGCCATGGAGGCGCTGACGCTGTCGCTGCTCATCGCCATGCTGACCGTGGCCCTGAGCCTCGCCGTCGCGGTTCCCGCCGGGTATGCGCTGGCGCGCGGGCGTCTGCCATGGCGCCCGATCATCATGCTCGCGTTCCTGCTGCCGCAGGCCTTTCCGTCGCTTCCCGTCTACATCAACGTCGCGCGGATCTTCTACGGCTTCGGCCTCAATGGCACCGTGACCGGCGTGGTCCTTGTGCACGCATCGCATGGCCTGGTCTTTGCCGTCTGGATCGCCACCGCGGCCTTCGCCGCGATCGATCGCGAACTGGAGCACGCGGCGCGCAATCTCGGTGCGTCGGCGTTGCGCACCTTCCTGACCGTGACGCTGCCCCTGGCGACGCCGGGCCTGATCGCCAGCGCGATCTTCGTATTCCTCGAATCGCTGGACGAGTTCACCGGCTCCTTCTTCGTCGGCGCGCCGGAGGTGCGGACGCTGCCGCTGGAGATGTTCACGGCCTCGATGGGCGGCAATTATCAGATCAGTTCGATCACCGCGCTGATCCTGCTCGTGCCGTCGATCGCCTTCATGCTGGTGGTCGAGCGCTTCCTCAAGGGCGAGGTCCTGGCCAAGGTCGGCGCCTGACCCCCCTGGCCCGGTGGCCGGGCCAGGGGGCGATTGCGTCGGCCGGGGCGAGCAACTAGCTTGCCGGTCCTTCCAACCTCTTCTCGGATCAGGAAAAGCGCGTGCGCTACGTCTCCACCCGCGGCGGCGCGAAGCCGCTGGCCTTCGACGATGTCCTGCTCGCCGGACTGGCGCCCGATGGCGGATTATACGTGCCCCGGGAATGGCCGCGCCTGACCGCGGCGCAGATCGCCGATCTGGCCGGACGCTCCTATGCCGAGATCGCCTTTCGCGTCCTGAAGCCTTTCGTCGGCGGCGCGATCCGCTCGGACGATCTCGAGGCGCTGGTCTCCGACGCCTACCGTGATTTCGGTCACGCGGCGGTGGCACCGCTCAAGCAACTCGGGCCGGATCTCTTCCTGCTCGAACTGTTCCATGGGCCGACGCTCGCCTTCAAGGACTACGCGCTCCAGGTCGTCGGACGTCTGTTCGACCATGTCCTGAAGAAAAAGGGCGCGCGGGTCACGATCGTCGGCGCCACATCGGGCGACACCGGGTCGGCCGCGATCGAGGCCTGCCGCGATCGTGCGGCGATCGACATCTTCATCATGCATCCCAAGGGTCGGACCTCGGAGGTGCAGCGGCGGCAGATGACGACGGTCCTCGCGCCGAACGTCCACAACATCGCGCTCGAAGGCAATTTCGACGATTGCCAGGACCTCGTGAAGGCGATGTTCGCGGATACAGGGTTCCGCGATCGCTGGCGGCTGTCAGCCGTCAACTCGATCAACTGGGCCCGCATCGCGGCGCAGATCGCCTATTACGTCGCCGCCGCCGTCGCCTTGGGTGCGCCGCGTCGGCGTGTCGCCTTCACCGTGCCGACCGGAAATTTCGGCAACATCTACGCGGCGCATGCTGCGCGACGCATGGGCCTGCCGGTCGATCGTCTGGTGGTCGCCTCGAACCGCAACGACATCCTGTGGCGGACGATCGCCCGCGGGGACATGTCGCTCGCGGATGTCGAGCCCAGCCTCAGTCCCAGCATGGACATCCAGGTCTCGAGCAATTTCGAGCGGCTGCTGTTCGAACTCTGGGGGCGGGACGGCGCGGCCACGGAGCGCCTGATGCGCAGGTTCCGCGCCGAGCGCAGGGCGGAGATCTCGGCCGCGCGACTGGCGCGGCTGCGCGCCGGTTTCGCCGCCGGGCGCTGCTCGGACGAGGAGACGCTCGCGACGATCGGCGACATCTGGCGGCGTACGGGCGAAATCCTCGACCCGCATAGCGCCGTGGCCGTCCACGTCGCGGCGCGCGCCAGCCATGCCCGCGGCGCGCCGATGGTCGCGCTGGCTTGCGCGCACCCCGCGAAGTTCCCGGATGCGGTGGAAAAAGCGACCGGCGTGCGTCCGCCCCTGCCGCCACGGCTTGCCGATCTTCACACACGCAAGGAGCGTGTCAGCATCCTCGCCAACGACCTCGCGACGGTCGAGGCATTCGTGGCGTCACGGGCGCGCGTACGATGAGTGTCCAGGTCTCGAAACTCGCGAACGGACTGACTGTCGCCAGCGATGCCATGGCATCCGTGGAGACGGTCTCGGTCGGCGTCTATGTCGATGTCGGTACACGGCACGAGCGCGCGGAGACGAACGGCGTCGCTCACATCCTCGAGCACATGGCCTTCAAGGGGACGACCACGCGCAGCGCGCGCGACATCGCCGAGCAGATCGAGGCCGTCGGCGGACAGATGAACGCCCATACCGGGCGCGAGCAGACGGCCTATTACGTGAAGGTCCTCAAGGAGGATCTCGAACTCGGCGTGGAACTGATCGCCGACATCCTCCAGAACTCCGTCTTCGATCCCGAGGAACTGGAGCGCGAGCGTGGCGTGATCCTCCAGGAACTCGGCCAGGTCGAAGACACGCCCGACGACGTCATCTTCGATCGCTTCGGCGAGGTGGCGTATCCGGAACAGGCCGTCGGCCGCCCGGTGCTTGGCAAGGCCGACATCATCGCCTCGCTGCCGCGCCAGTCCCTGATCGATTTCCGCGGCGCCTTCTACGCCGCGCCGCGCATGGTGCTATGCGCCGCCGGCCGGATCGAGCATGCCCATCTCATGCGTCTCGCCGAGGCGCGGTTCGCTGCGTTGCCGTCGGTTGCGGCCGACGGGATCGTCCCGGCGCGCTGGGAGGGCGGTGAATATCGCGAGGACGACGACCTGGAGCAGGTCCACCTGACCATCGGCTTTCCCGGCGTGTCCCACACCGACCCGGATTTCTGGGCGGCGAACGTGCTCGCCACCGTGCTGGGCGGGGGCATGTCGTCGCGGCTGTTCCAGGAACTCCGCGAGCGGCGGGGTCTTTGCTACTCCGTTTCGGCCTGGTCGAGTTCGCTGGTCGATGGCGGCAGCTTCGGCGTCTATACCGGGACGGGCCCCGACGCGGTGGCCGAACTGGTTCCGGTCCTGGCGGAGGAGTTGCGCAGGATCGCCACCGAGCCACCGCCCGCGGCCGAGATGGCCCGCGCGCGCGCGCAGATCCGGGCCGGTCTGCTCATGGGGCTCGAGAGCACCTCGGCGCGCATGGACGCGCTCGGGAGCCAGATCCTGACCTATGGCCGGCCGCTGCCGCCGGACGAGATCGTCGCGCGGATCGATGCCGTCACCGCGGAGCATGTCGCGGCTTCGGGCCGCCGGCTTTTCGCCGGAACGCCGGCTCTCGCGGCGATCGGCCCATTGGCCCGGCTTGAGCCGCTCTCCCGTATCCGCGCGCGCCTCGCCCCGTGACGATGGGCCGCGCGGCGGGGCTCAGGCCCTGCCGGCGGCGCCGGAGAGGGAGGCGGGCGTGACGCGCAGCTTCGCCAGCGCACGCTCCCATTTGGTGTCGAGTGCCGCATCGAACACGAGATTCGGATCGGCGGGGACGTTCAGCCAGCCGTTTTCGGTGATCTCGCGCTCCAACTGTCCCGGCCCCCAGCCGGAATATCCCAGGGCCAGGATGGAGCGCGCGGGACCGTCGCCGCGCGCCATCGCCTTGAGGATCTCGATCGTCGCGGTCAGCGCGAAACCGCCCTCGACCTTAAGCGTATCGTCACGCAGGTAGTCGTCGGAATGGAGAACGAATCCGCGCCCTTCCTCGACTGGGCCGCCGGCGAGCACGGAGATCGGCCGGGCGTCGGGGCCGCGCTCGATCTCGAGTTGCTCGAGCAGGTCCGCGAAGCTCAGCTTGCGAAACGGGCGGTTGATCACAAGTCCCAGCGCGCCCTCCGCGCTGTGCGCGCAGAGATAGATGACCGAGCGCTCGAAGCGCGCATCCGCCATCTGCGGCATCGCGACGAGCAACTGGCCGGCCAGCGAGTCGGCAGGTGTCTTTCCCTTGGGCATCGATGGTTCCGTATCTTGCCGGAAGCGGACCTCAGCTTAGCTCATTCGTCGTACGACGGCATGCGCCGTCTCATGGCGGATCGCCGCGCCCCGGCGTTGGCAGTGCGGGGATGACCGAAGCGCCGAGAGACGCTATAGGGCGGGGACGGGCCTGGCCCGCGGATGCGACGCGTTCAGACAAAGAGAAGGACAGAGCGATGATCAAGGTTGGCGACAAGCTTCCCTCGGTGAAGCTGAAGACCCGTATCCAGGGCGACATGAAGGACCTCACGACCGAAGACATCTTCGCTGGAAAGAAGGTCGCGCTGTTCGGCCTCCCCGGCGCCTTCACGCCGACCTGCTCGGCCAAGCATCTGCCGGGCTATGTCGAGCATGCCGATGCGATCCGCGCCAAGGGCGTGGACACGATCGCCTGCCTGTCGGTGAACGATGCCTTCGTCATGGATGCGTGGGGCAAGGATCAGAAGGTCGGCGACAAGGTCCTGATGCTGGCCGATGGCAGTGCCGATTTCGCCCGGGCGGTCGGCCTCGAGCTCGATCTGACCGCCAACGGCATGGGCGTCCGGATCAAGCGGTTCTCCATGCTGGTCGAAAATGGCGTCGTCAAGACGCTCAACGTCGAGAAGCCGGGCGCCTTCGAGGTGTCCGACGCCGCGACGATCCTCGGCCAGGCCTGACAAGGGCCGGTTTGATGTGTCGGCGGCGGGGTTCCCCGCTCGCCGGTCCTGGCGCGGGCGGTCATTCTTCGGGGTGGCCGCCCGTCGCTTTTGCGGGGTGCCTTCGACGCCCACGCCAATATGGCAAATAAATCATTGCCTTGGTGCGGTTCGGTGAAAATTGTCCCAGCCGCCGGGCGCCGCTTGACTCTCGTGGCGGCATTGCCTATTTCCGCCAGCACTCGGCGGTGGTGAGTGCTAACAGACAGCACCCTGTGCCGCTGTGTGGTCGCAACTCGGAGGAAATCCAAGGATGAAGTTCCGTCCCCTGCACGACCGTGTCGTCGTGCGTCGCATTGAGGAAGAGACCAAGACCGCCGGCGGGATCATCATCCCGGACACGGCGAAGGAAAAGCCGATGCAGGGCGAAGTGATCGCCGTCGGCCCGGGCGCCCGCAACGAAAAGGGCGAACTCGTCGCTCTCGACGTCAAGTCCGGCGACACCGTCCTGTTCGGCAAGTGGTCCGGTACCGAGGTGAAGCTCGATGGCAAGGAGCTCCTGATCATGAAGGAGTCCGACATCATGGGCATCATCGAGGGCGCTGCCCCGAAGAAGAAGTGAGCTCCGGTCCAACGGGATCGAGCTAGCCGAAAGAAACAGAGAAGGTAGATCAAAATGGCAGCCAAAGACGTTCGTTTCTCCGCCGACGCGCGCGCGCGCATGCTGCGCGGCGTCGACATCCTCGCCGACGCGGTCAAGGTCACGCTGGGCCCCAAGGGCCGCAACGTCGTGATCGACAAGGCCTTCGGCGCCCCCCGCATCACCAAGGACGGCGTCACCGTCGCCAAGGAGATCGAGCTCTCGGACAAGTTCGAGAACATGGGCGCGCAGATGGTGAAGGAAGTCGCCGTCAAGACCGGCGACCTCGCCGGCGACGGCACGACCACCGCCACCGTTCTGGCCCAGGCCATCGTCCGTGAGGGCGCCAAGGCCGTCGCGGCCGGCATGAACCCGATGGACCTGAAGCGCGGCATCGACATGGCCGTCGAGCGGGTCGTCGAGGACCTGCAGAAGCGCTCCAAGCCGGTCAAGGACCACAAGGAAGTGGCCCAGGTCGGTACCGTCTCGGCGAACGGCGATCGCGAGATCGGCGACATGATCGCCAAGGCGATGGAGAAGGTCGGCAAGGAAGGCGTGATCACGGTCGAAGAGGCGAAGAGCCTCGAGACCGAACTGGATGTCGTCGAGGGCATGCAGTTCGATCGCGGCTACCTGTCGCCGTACTTCATCAC
>CAIOSQ010000261.1 GCA_903860935.1 uncultured Rhodospirillales bacterium
GATCTGCAGGACCGATACCGCGGCGACGGTGGGTTCGATCTCGAGCTGGATGTTGTCGAACATCTTCTTGGGAAGGGTCCAGTTGGAGCCGCCGAGGAACATCGCGATCACCAGCTCGTCGAAAGAGGTGATGAAGGACAGGAACGACGCCGAGACGATCGCCGGCCGGATCTGCGGCAGGGTCACGCGGCGGATGGCCGTCCAGCGGCTGGCACCCAGCCCGAGCGCGGCGAGCTCGAGATTGGCGTCGACCGTGCGTAGCGCGGCGCCGACGACGAGCACGACCAGTGGCAGGGCATGCACGACATGGCCGAGCACGACGCCCTGCCAGTTGCCGATCAGCTTGAGCCACGCGAAGAGCCCGTAGATGGCCACGGCATGGATGATCGTCGGCACGACCAGTGGCGCGGTGGCGACCTGGTTGGCGAGCGCACGACCGGGGAAATTGCCGCGCACGATCGCGAAGGCGAGCATCAGGCCAAGCGGGGTGGCGAGCCCCATCGTCACCACGGCGATCCACAGGCTGCGCAGCGTCGCCTCGATCCAGATCGGATCGTCGAGATAGGCGGCGTACCAGCGCAGCGACCAGCCCGGCGGCGGGAATTGCAGCGACGACGAGCTGCTGAAGGAGATCGGAAAGACGATCGCCAGCGGCAGCACGAGGAAAAGCAGAACGGCCGCCGCCAGACCCCGCACCGCGATGCGCCCGGGTGTCGCGCGCGCGCCGGGCATCAGCTCCATTGCAGGTCCGCCTTCAAAAGGCGACGCAGCGCCGCGTAGATGCCGAGCGCGACCGCGAGCACGATGACCGCCAGCGCGGCGGCGAGGCCCCAGTCGAGGAATTGCCGGACCTGACGCTCGATGAGCACGCCGATCATCAGGACGCGGCCACCCCCCAGCAGGGCGGGCGTTATGAAGAAGCCGAGGGACACGACGAAGACCAGCGTCGCGCCGGACAGGATGCCCGGCAGGGTCAGCGGCAGGTAGACGCGGCGGAAGACCTCCCAGCCCGGCGCGCCGAGGCCGCGCGCGGCGCCGAGCAGCGCGGGGTCCATGCGTCGCATCACCGCGTAGAGCGGGAAGATCATGTAGGGCAGGAGCACATGGACCATGCCGATCACCACGCCCGTGGTGTTGTGGAGCAGCGGCAGCGGCGCGTCGACGATCCCGAGCGCGACGAGGTTGCGGTTGAGGATGCCGTTGCGCCCGAGCAGGATCATCCAGGCATAGGTGCGGACCAGCACGCTGATCCAGAAGGGCAGGAGCACGAAGGCGAAGCCGACCGCCCGCCAGCCCGGCGTGGTCGTCGCCAGCCAATACGCGAAGGGATAGCCGAGCGCGAGGCAGATCACCGTCACGATCGCTGCGATCTCGAGCGTGCGCAGGAAGACCAGCATGTGCAGCCCGTCGGTCAACGCCTTCTCGAACGGCGCCAGCGTGCCGTCCGCGATGCTGAACAGAAGGAAGCGGAAGACGGGCGCCACGAAGAACAGCAGCAGCACGCAGAGCGGCGCGATGCCGAGCGCGGCCCAGCCCGGCGTGAACCGCGTGGCCGCGCTCATGCCGCGACCCAGTGGATGGCGGTCGCGGGGATGTCGAGATCGACCTCGCTGCCGGTGGCGAGCGGGCCATCCGCGCCGGCGGGCCAGGCGACGGACAGCCGCGTCCCGCCCTCGGTCACCAGCCGGTACTTGACCCGGTCGCCGACATAGATCGCCTCGGCGACGCGCGCGGTTGCCGCGTTCGACACGGTCTCGGCCCCGCGAGTGCGGATCGCTTCGGGCCTGATGACGAGCGTGACATGCGTGCCGGCCGCCGGGCGGGGCATGCCATCCTCGACGCGGGCGTGGAGCACGAGGCCGGGTCCGGCATCGGCGACGAAGCCGGTGGCGCTCGCCGACAGGATCGTCGCCGGCAGCAGATTCGACTCGCCGATGAACGAGGCGACGAAGCGGTCGACGGGCCGCCGGTAGATCTCGGCCGGCGTGCCGACCTGGGCGATACGGCCGCCCTCCATCACCGCGATCCGGTCGGAGAGCACGAGCGCCTCCTCCTGGTCATGGGTGACGAAGATCGTGGTCACGCCGAGCCGCCGCTGGATCGCCTTGACCTCGACCTGCATCTGCTCGCGCAGCTTGCGGTCGAGCGCGCCGAAGGGTTCGTCGAGCAGGAGCAGGCGGGGCTCGAACACGATCGCGCGGGCCAGCGCGACGCGCTGCTGCTGCCCACCCGAAAGCTGGCTGGGGCGACGCGCGTCGTAGCCGACGAGGCCGACCAGCGCCAGCGCCTCCGCGACGCGCGTCTCGATGGTCGCCTTGGCCAGGCGCCGCATCTCGAGCGGAAAGGCGATGTTCTGCGCCACGGTCATGTGTGGGAAGAGCGCGTAGTTCTGGAACACCATGCCGATGTCGCGGCGGGCCGGCACGACATCGGTGATATCCGCTCCGCCGAGCCGGACGATGCCGCAATCCGGCCGGTCGTATCCGGCGACGATCTTCAGCAGGGTCGACTTTCCCGAGCCCGACGGGCCGAGCAGCGTCAGCACCTCGCCGGCTCCGACCGCGAGGTCGATTCCCGCAAGCGCCACGACATGTCCGAAGCGACGCCCGATGCCGGTGACCTCGAGCGCGTTGCCACCCCCTCCGGGCGGGCGGCTCACGGCCCCTCGCGGTGCGCGTCGCGCGTGATCATCCGATCAACCACTTCGCCCAGCGGTCCTCGACGGATCTGGCGTTGGCCATCCACCACTGGACGTCCTGCCAGAACTGCCGGTTGATGTTGTCGGGATGCGTCGGCAGGTGCGACGCGACCTTCGGGTCGACATATTGCGGGCTATCGAGATTGAGCCCCGGATAGGTCGCGAGGTTGGCATAGACCGCCTGCAGCCGCGCGTCGGTCATCACCTGGAACATCTGCTGCGCCCAGTAGGCGTCCTTTGTGCCCTTCGGGATGACGAAGGCACTTTCCTTGATACCGGCCTGGTTCCATTCGACATGGATCGGCGCCCCTTGGCCGATGGCGGCGAAGTAGCGACCGTTCCAGGCGCTGCCGAGGACACATTCCTTGTCGATCAGGAGCTGCGCCGACTGCGCGCCGGTCGCCCACCACACGGTGACATGGCGCTTGATCTGGTCGAGCTTGCGAAAGGCGCGATCGACGTCGAGCGGATAGAGCCTGTCGAGCGGCACGCCGTCGGCGAGCAACGCGAATTCGAGATTGTCGAGCGGCTTGTTCTGCAGCGTGCGCGGTCCTGGGAATTTGCGCACGTCCCAGAAATCGGCCCAGCTCTGCGGGCCTTTGCCCGCCGCCCACGAATCGGTGCGATAGCCCATCACCGTCGAATAGACGCTGCGCGTGAAGATGTGCTTGCGGTCGCGCAGATTGGCCGGGAAGCGGGAGAAATCGACGATCTTGTGGTCGATCGGCTCGAGCAGGCCTTCGGCTTCGGCCCGATAGGCCTCCTCGATCGCGAGTTCGGTGATCGCCCATTCGACGTTCCCGGTGGTCACCATCGCCTTGAGCTTGCCGAGATCCGGCGGACTAGAATCGACCACGCGGATACCGAAGCGCTTTTCGAATTCTTCGAAGAAGGCCTTGCGCAGGCCGGCCGCCTGGGCGCCTCCCGACGCGTTGACGACGATGCGCGCGGGTTTGGCGGGCTGGGCGCGGACCGGTCCCGCGAGGGATGCCGTCGTCAGCGCGGCCGCGCCGGCGAGAACGCTGCGCCTCTTCATGTCGATCATCGGTGCCCCCTTGCTGCGCGCCCGCCCCCGGACGCTGCGCCGATAGGAAAACGCGCCGTGCAGGCTGTCAAGGCCGCGGCGGCGCGGTCATGCCGCGTCGAGGCCGAGGAAGCGCGCGGCGTTGTCGTGGATCCACGCGCGTCGCGTTTCCGGCTTCAACGGCAGCGCGTCGATCTCGGCCAGTGCCTGCTCGACGGGCATCATCGGATAGGCGGAGCCGAAGATGATCCGGTCCTTGAGCAGCGTATTGCCGTATTGCAGCAACGGCTCGTAGCCGGAATTGGCGATCCCCAGAACCTTGGGCCGCACGGCCACCAGCCCGATCGAGACGTTGCGATGGCGCCACGCGACGCCGAGGAGCTCCTGCACCCAGGGCCATCCCGGCGGCGCGGCGCAGACGCGCAGCTCCGGGAAATGCACCATCACCTCGTCGAGCGCGCGCGGGTGGCCATACTCCATCAGCGTGTCGGTCGAGAAGTTGATGCTGGCGTGGATGTTCACGGGGATGTCCAGCTCGATGCA
>CAIOSQ010000262.1 GCA_903860935.1 uncultured Rhodospirillales bacterium
CAACGCCTCGGCCTCATTGAAGCTGGGCGACACCGCGCCGCCCGATGAAGCGGAACATAGGGGCGCATCCGAGGGGTCGTGTCCCGGCACGTGGTGTAGGAGTTGGACAAGAACTGCGCCGCTCACCGCCGCGGCGCGAAGACCAGATGGCGCGCCGCGGTGAAATTGACGCCGAGCCCGGCGATGGAGCCGGCGGCGACCGCGAGCGGCGCGATCAGCGCCGTGTAGCCGAGCATGTGCAGCACCAGCGCGTAGACGGCGTAGTTCACCGCCGCGCCCGCCGACATCGCCACCACATAGCGCGCCCATTGGGCGCCGCTGCCGCCATGCGACGCGGCGCCGTCGGCGAAGGTGAAGCGCCGGTTGAGCGCCCAGGTGAAGCTGGCCGCGGCCAGGAAGGACAGGCAGCGCCCGGCATGGAACCCCGCGAGGCCGCTGTGCAGCGCCAGCGCCAGCACGCCGGCATCGACCGCGAAGCCGAGCGTCCCGACGATCGCGAAGCGCAGGAAGCGCGACGTCACCTGACCAGCAGCGCGGCGCCGTACATGCCGGCCGCGAAGACGGTATGGGCGACGATGTTGAGCAGACGCACCTGCATCGGATTGGGACGCTTCGAGGCCGCCCAGCCCGCGCCCATCCCGGGCTGCATGAGGAACCATCCGGCTCCGATCGTGACCATCCCGAGGATCCAGGCCGGCAGGAAGGTCGGCGCCGCGGCCCAGCCGGGCCCCGCGACCAGCAGCAGGATCCCGCCATAGAGGATGCCCACCGCGTAATGCCCCGCCCAGCCGATCGCCAGCTCGTTGCGCCAGGGCGCCGCCGCGCCGATGTCGTCATGGAAGACGCGGCCTTGCGCGACATTGCAGAACCAGCGCCCCGCAAGCGCCCAGTTGGGCTTGGGGATGCCGAGGACGCGGTTGAGGATGATCGCCCAGACATCCATCGCGGCCGTGCCGCCGACGCCGATCACGATCGCCTTGAACAGGAATTCCGACACCGCACCCTCCCCCGGATCTCGACCCTTGGTATCTGACCTTACGCCGCGCGCGTCCGTGCGCGGAATTGGCATGACAAGACCTGCGAGACCATGCTCGATTTGCGGCCTTTCGGACATACCGAATTCGAACATACCGAAGACAGGGAGCCATGATGAACCGTCTGCTGCTCGCCGGCGCCTGCGCCGGCGCGATCCTCGCCGCACCCGCCCTCGCCCCCGAGGCCAGCGCCAAGACGCTGCGCTGGTCGTTCCAGGGCGACATCGCCACGCTCGATCCCTACGCGCATACCGAGAGCTTCACGGCGAACGTGCTGCACCACATCTACGACCCGCTGGTGCGCCGCAACAAGGACCTCGCGATCGAGCCGGCCCTCGCGGAATCCTGGCAGATCATCGAGCCGACGCGCTGGCGCTTCAAGCTGCGCCAGGGCGTGAAGTTCCATAACGGCAACGCCTTCGACGCCGACGACGTGGTCGCCTCGATCACGCGCCTGCTCGACCCCGCCGCCCGCGCGCGTGGCAATCTCGCGACGGTCGTGCGCGCCGAGAAGGTCGATGCGACGACGGTCGATTTCATCCTCAAGGGGCCCTATCCCCTGCTGCTGAACGACCTCACCGGCATCTACATCATGGACAAGGAGTGGCTGGAGGCGAACAACGCCACCAAGCCCGGCAACATCACGACCGGCGTCACAACCTTCGCGTCGACGAACGCCAACGGCACCGGCCCGTTCAAGCTCGAGTCCTACGTCGCCGATTCGCGCATGGTGATGTCGGTCAATCCCGACTGGTGGGACCGCAAGGTCGAGCACAATCTGACGCGCATCGAGTTCCGCCCGATCAAGTCGGACGCCACGCGCGTCGCCGCGCTGCTCTCGGGCGAACTGGACCTGATCGTGCCGGCGCCGC
>CAIOSQ010000263.1 GCA_903860935.1 uncultured Rhodospirillales bacterium
CGACCGCGCAGCTTCGGTCGATGGGCGCGGTGGTCGTCGGGTTCTGGGCGTCACGAAAGGACACCCGAATGGCCGTCAGGACCGGCGCTCGCCGCGCGCGGTCAGCGGCCGCACATAAGTCGCACACCCGCGAAGCGGGTGACGCGACGACGCGATATCGAACTGCGCGAGACCATGTCCGGACATTATGTGCAACGGGCGGCCTGGTCAACCGAGGCCACATCTACGATCCCATGCCGGCATCATGACGCGCTATCCTTGGCCGGCATGATGCGCTCCGCTTCTACCCTCGTCGTCCTTGCCGTGTTCGCCGCAACCTCGCTCGCGACGTCCAGTGCCCAGCACCGCGAGGCCGGTGGCCGCAAGACGCCCGCCGTCCTGCAGGGGTTGGATCTGGTCGATGTAGATCCCTACGCACGCTGCCTGGATCGTATCGCGACAGCGCCGCTCGCGGCCTTCAACGAGGCCCAGGCGTGGCGCGCGCGTGGCGGCGGTGACGCGGCACGGCATTGCGCCGCGCTCGCGATACTGGCGGGCGGAGACGCCGCATTGGCCGCGGAGGAACTCGAGGCGCTCGCGGCCGCCATGCGCCTGCGACCGCCCGGCCTACGCGCGCAGGTCCTGGCGCAGGCGGCGCGAGCCTGGACGGCGGCCGGACGCCTGGCGAAGGCCCAAGCCGCGATCTCGGTGGCGATCGGGCTCATGCCGGGCGACCTGGAACTGCGCATCGACCGCGCCGAGATCCGCGCGGAACTCGGCGCGCTCTGGGAGGCAGTCGACGACCTCAATCACGTCCTGGAGCGGGCATCTCGGCGCGCAGACGCCCTGGTCATGCGGGCGGCCGCCCACCGGCGCCTGGCGGTGATCGATCTCGCCGCCGAAGATCTGTCGCGCGCGCTCGCAATCGCACCCGAACATCCTGAAGCCTGGCTCGAGCGCGGGATCCTCGACCGCGCCGCAGGACGTCTCGACGCCGCGCGCGGCGCCTGGATCCGTGTCCTCGCGGCCGATCCCGACGGCCCGGCGGGCGAGGCCGCGCGCGGGCATATCGAAGCCCTGGAATTCGGAACCACAGGGCGCAAGTGAGCCCGCCGCTCCGGCGGCGCGTGGTTCAGAAATCCAGATTGGCGTAGTGCCGGGGCGGCGGCGCCCCGGGGATATGGTCGGACAGGAGCGGCCGGAAACTGGGCCTCGACTTGATACGGGCGTACCACTGCTTGGCGCCCTCGTGCTTGTCCCAGGGGACGTCACCGATATAGTCGAGCGTCGAGAGCTGCGCCGCCGCGGCGATGTCCGCGAGGCTGAAATTGTCGCCGGCAAGAAAGCGCCGCCGCTCCGCGAGCCAGCCGATGTATTCAAGATGGTAGTGGAGATTGGCGTATCCCGCGCGAACCGCCACCGAATTCGGTTCGCCGAGCCCGAGGAACCGCTTCAGCATCTTCTCGCGATAAAGATTGTCGGACACCTCGCGCGCGAAGCGGTGATCGAACCACGCCGCAAGCCGCCGCGTCTCCGCACGCTGGACCGCGTTGCCCGAGATCAGCTGGGTCTCCGGATAGGCTTCGTCGAGATACTCGCAGATGACATGCGAATCGCAGATCACCGCACCGCTCTCCTCGACCAGGACAGGCACGGTACCGGCCGGGTTGAGCGCCAGGAAATCGACGCGCCGCTCCCACACCTTTTCGACCTTGAGATCGCAGGCCAGATTTTTTTCGCGCAGCGCGATGCGCACCTTGCGCGAGAACGGGCTGAGCCAGAGGTGGTGAAGCGTTCGCATTGTCCGCCAGACGTTCTAGCGGCAGCGGCGGTCAGGGCGCAACGCCGGCGCCCGGTCAGGCGGCCATATAGGCCACATAGGCCAGCCAGACGAAGCCGACATAGAGCCCCAGGCTGGCCAGCGTCGCCGCCAGACCGAGCGCGATTGCCCCGCCATCTTCCGCCAGGAGACCGAGCGAGATCAACAGCGCGGCGCCCGCCGCGGCGAGGCTGACGAAGGGAAACGGGAGGATGAGAAGCACCGACAAGGCCACGAGCGCTGCGGCATCGACCCGCCTGGCGCGGACGAGCGCGGGCATCCTTGGCCGCAGAAGACGATCCGCCTGACGTGCGACTGGCAGCATGAGGCCCAGCATGCGCACGAGCCGCGCCTGCGCGATCCGGCGCGCGCCCAACACCCGCGGGAGGACAGGATGCGGTCGCCCGACAAGCATGCCAAGCGCGAGCGCCAGCATCGGCAGGCCGAACAGCGTCGAGAAGCCCGGCAAGCTCGGCCCGGGGGTCAAGTTCGGCGCGGCGAGCAGGAAGATGGCGAACCCGTAGCCCCGGCCACCCAGACGTTCGAGGAGGCCGGCGAGGCTGATCCCGTCGCCGGGAATGCTTGCGGCGAGTTCGTCGAGCGTGGCGGCGATCCCCGCCCTCACTCGCGCCAGCGCTGCGGCAGAAGCCGCGGCCCGAGGATCGAGAGCAGAAACAATCCGCCGCCCCAGAGCAAGGGACCGACGAAATGCTCCCCGCTCGCGGCTGACGCACCGGCTTCGCCCAACTGCACGAAAGCCACAGTCTGCGGCAGCATGCCGACGAACGAACCGATCGCGAAATCGCGGCCGGACAACCGGCTCATGCCGTAGACGTAGTTCACGAGGCTATGCGGCAGCACGGGAACCAGCCGTGTCGCGAGAACGAGCCGCCAGCCGCCGCCCTCGGCCCGACGCAGCAAACCGCCGATCAGCGGCGCCTGCTCCGCGCGCAGCGCACCACGATTGGTGAAGCGCGCGATCGCGAACCCGGCCATCGCGCCGGCCATCGACCCGATGATCGCCCAGAGCAACCCCCACCCGACCCCGAAGAGACTGCCGGCGGCGAGCGCCATGACGCCGCGCGGCAGGAAGGCAAGCGATGAGCCAACATGAAGCACGACGAAGACCATCGGCGCTATGCCGGGATGGTCGTCGACGATGTCGGTGAGCCGGGCGACATGCAGCGCGTCGCGATGGATCGCGCCATAGGCGATGGCGGCACACAGGGCTGCGACGACCAGCGCACGCAGCCAGCGTGGCAGGTGGATCATGGAAAACCGTTCACCCCGGTTGCTGTGCCGGCGCGCAGACTACCCGATCGTCGCCTCCGCCGTCAGCGGCGGCGG
Source organism: uncultured Rhodospirillales bacterium (assembly GCA_903860935.1). Classification (GTDB taxonomy): domain Bacteria; phylum Pseudomonadota; class Alphaproteobacteria; order CACIAM-22H2; family CACIAM-22H2; genus CAIOSQ01. The sequence goes on from CAIOSQ010000263.1 coordinate 3,146, forward strand.
AATTGGCGCGGCGCCGCCGGGCGCGGCATCGCCCGCTCGTCCTTGTGCCGGAAAACGAGCCGCCCCTTGCCGAGGTCGTAGGGCGTCATCTCGACCGTGACGCGGTCACCCGCGAGGGTCCGGATACGCGCCTTTTTCATGCGTCCGGCGGTGTAGGCCACGACTTCGTGGTCGTTCTCCAGCTTCACGCGGTAGCGGCCATCGGGCAGCACCTCGAGCACCACGCCCTCGAACTCGAGCAGATCTTCCTTCGCCATCTCGCGATCTCCCGTTCCGGTTGGAGGTCAGGCCGCGCGCCGGCCATTGGGCCGGCGGCGATGTCCTTGACGCGGCGGGCGCGCCCGCTCGTCGTCGCGCATGGAGGGTGCGCCATGGCCATCTGGGCGGCGGGAAGCCGCCGCGGGCTGCTCAGGAGCGATCCCGTTCGCGAGATGGTTCCCGTCTTCGGTGGGCAGGGCGCGGCGGAGGACACGCTCGATCGCGCGCAGCTCGCCGCGCTCGTCGGGCGCGCACAGCGAAATCGCGGAACCGCCTGCCGAGGCGCGCGCGGTGCGGCCGACACGATGGACGTAGCTCTCGGCGTCCACCGGCAGATCGAAATTGATCACATGGGTGATGTTCGGCACGTCGATCCCGCGCGCTGCGATATCGGTGGCGACCAGAACGCGGATACGTCCCTGGGCGAAGCTGCCGAGCGCGGCCTGACGGGCGTTCTGAGACTTGTTGCCGTGGAAGGCGGCGGTCGGGATGCCGTACTCCTCGATCTGGCGCGCCACGCGGTTGGCACCGTGCTTCGTGCGCGTGAACACAAGCACGCGCTCGAAACGCGGATCCCCGAGCAGGGCGAGGAGAGCGCCACGCTTGCGCGAGGCATCGACCATGAGCACGCGCTGATCGATGCGATCGACCGTCACAGTGGCCGGAGCGAGATCGATGCGAAGCGGATCACGTAGAAGCCCTGCCGCCAGCTGGGCGACCTCCGGCGGCATGGTCGCCGAGAACAGCAGCGACAGGCGCCGCTGCGGCAACGCGGCCACGATACGGCGCACGTCCCGGATGAAGCCCATGTCGAGCATGCGATCGGCCTCGTCGAGCACGAAAACCTCGACGCGATCGAAGCGGATCTGGTTCTGGCGGGCGAGGTCGATGAGCCGTCCCGGGGTCGCAACGGCAATTTCGACGCCGCGACGTAGTGCGTCGATCTGGCGCCGCTCGGGCACGCCGCCGCAGATGACGACGTGCCGCAGACCGGTGCCCTGGCCAAGGCGGTCGATCGTCTCGGCGATCTGGATC
>CAIOSQ010000264.1 GCA_903860935.1 uncultured Rhodospirillales bacterium
CATCGACGACGTCATCATGCCCTCGGCGACACGGCCGCGTCTCGCGCGGTCGCTCGCGATGCTGCGGGGCAAGAAGCTCGAGAATCCGTGGAAGAAACACGCGAACATACCGCTGTGAGCGACGTGGCACGGCGTGCCGCCGTCAGACGCGGCCTGCGCTTGCATCTGCTCGTGGCGCTGACGACGACGATGGTCCTCATCGTCGTCAATTTCCTTACGACGCCATCCTATCCCTGGTGGATGTGGGTGGCGGTCGCCTGGGGCGCGCCGCTCGCCGTGCATGTCGCGATCGCGATGGAACTTTTCCGGAGCAGGAACTGACCTATGGCTTCCAAGAAACCGGCAAAAGCGAAGAGCAGGCCCGCGGCGAAACCTGCCGCGAAGGCGACCGCGGGACGACGCGCCGCCACAGCCGCCGCCACAGCCGCGTCGCCGGCACCGATCCCGTTCACGAAGATCCTGGTCGCCAACCGCGGCGAGATCGCCTGCCGGGTGATGCGGACCTGCCGACGCCTCGGCATCCGGACCGTGGCCGTGCATTCCGACGCGGATGCCGACGCGCTCCATGTCCGCGAGGCCGACGAGGCGGTGCGTATCGGGCCGGCGCCCTCGGCGGAGAGCTATCTGCGCGCCGAGGCGATCGTCGAGGCCTGCCGCAAGACTGGGGCGCAGGCGGTCCATCCCGGCTACGGATTCCTGTCGGAGAACGCGGCCTTCGCGGCGGCGCTCGATGCGGCTGGCATCGTGTTCATCGGGCCCACCATGTCCGCGGTCGCCGCGATGGGAGACAAGATCGAATCGAAGAAGCTGGCGCAGAAGGCGGGCGTGAACATGGTGCCTGGCCATCTCGCGGCGATCGCCGATGCCGAGGAGGCCGTGACGATCGCGCGGAAGGTCGGCTACCCGGTCATGATCAAGGCCTCCGCGGGCGGTGGCGGCAAGGGCATGCGCATCGCCCATGACGACGCCGAGACGCGCGATGGCTTCCGCTCGGCGACGTCGGAGGCGCGGTCGTCCTTCGGCGACGAGCGCGTCTTCATCGAGAAGTTCATCGAGCAGCCGCGTCATATCGAAATCCAGGTCCTGGGCGACGCCCATGGCAACGTGATCCATCTCGGCGAGCGCGAATGTTCGATCCAGCGCCGCCACCAGAAGGTGATCGAGGAGGCGCCGTCGCCCTTCCTCGACGCCAAGACGCGCGCGGCGATGGGTGCCCAGGCCGTGGCCCTGGCCAAGGCGGTCGATTACCGTTCCGCCGGCACGGTGGAGTTCATCGTCGACTCGAAGCGCAACTTCTATTTTCTCGAGATGAACACGCGGCTGCAGGTCGAGCATCCGGTGACTGAGATGGTCACCGGGCTCGACCTCGTCGAATGGATGATCCGTGTCGCTGCAGGCGAGCGTCTGCCCTTCGCGCAGAAGGATATCGCGCTGACGGGCTGGGCGGTCGAGGCGCGCGTCTATGCCGAGGACCCGTTCCGCAATTTCCTGCCGTCGATCGGGCGTCTGACGCGCTATCAGCCGCCCGCGGGGCCCGGCTTGCGCGTCGACACCGGCGTCTTCGATGGCGGCGAGATCTCGATGTACTACGATCCGATGATCGCGAAGCTGGTGGCCTCTGGCGCGACGCGCGCCGAAGCCTGCGACCGGCTTGCCGCCGCGCTTGATGCCTATGTCGTGCGTGGACTCAACCACAACATATCTTTCCTCCAGGCGCTGATCCGTCACGAGCGGTTCCGGGCGGGCCGCCTGACGACCGGCTTCATCGCCGAAGAGTTCAAGGGCGGATTTCGCGGCGCCGAGCTTCCGCTTTCGCTGGAGCGACGTCTGGCGGCGGTGGCGGCGCTCGTCCGGCACCGCATTCACAAGCGCGAGGCCGCCGTCACGGGACAACTCGCCGGTCATGAGCGCACCGTGCCTTCCCGCTTCGTGGTCGCGTTCGACGGCGGAAGCGGGATGGCCCACGAGGTCGAACTCGGCGACGCCCGGGCGGTGTTCGCCGATGGCGCCGTGCTCGCGCTGGAGAGCGACTGGCGCGTGGGCGAGATCCTGTTCCGCGGCGAGGTGGACGGTCACACCCTCCACGTGCAGGTCGAGACCGACGGGGCCACGCTGTTGCTGCTTCATGCGGGGGTGAGCCTGAAGGCGAGCGTCCTGACGCCGCGGGTGGCCGAACTTGCGCGGCTGATGCCGGTCAAGCGCCCGCCTGACATGTCGCGCTTCCTGCTGTCGCCCATGCCCGGTCTTTTGAAGGCGATTGCGGTCAAGCCCGGACAGGACGTCAAGGCCGGCGAGGAACTCTGCGTCATCGAGGCGATGAAGATGGAGAACATCCTGCGCGCGGAGCGGGACGGCACGATCGGCAAGCTCCACGCCGCGGTCGGCGACAGCCTCGCCGTCGACCAGAAGATCGTCGAGTTCGGCTGAACCGGACCATGGCGCGCGTGCTGGCGCCGCCGGATCCGCAGGCCTGGACGCGCCGCGCCGCGCGCTTCTGGGCGACCCACGACGCCAATGCGGGGCCGGTGCCGCTCGACCTCGATCCGCGCCGCGAGGCCCTGCTGGCCGACCTCGAGCTCGCCTATTGCGCGGGTGCCGGTGCGGCGGTCCTGCTCATCGCCTGGGCCCTGGTCGAGGAGATCGATCGCGCCCGTCCGCCAGCCGCGCTCGCCCCGCCGGAACTCGACTGGTTGCGCGCGCAGCGCAATGTCTGGGCCCATGGGGGCGGCGAGGCCGATCCGACCGGGCTCGCCGCGGCGGCGGATGGCGCGCTACGCGTCGTCTTCGCGCAGCTTTTCGCGGCAGCGTGGCGATGAGCGGGGGCCGGATCGCCCAGCGTCTCTTGATCTCCGGGCGGGTCCAGGGTGTGGGCTATCGCGACTGGACGGTCGCGACCGCGCGTGGCCTCGGTCTGGATGGTTGGGTCCGCAACCGCCGCGATGGTGGCGTCGAGGCGCTCGTCGCAGGCGACGCGGCCGCGATCTCGGCGCTGGTCGCGGCCTGTCGTCGCGGTCCGCCGCTCGCCCGGGTGGACCGCATCGACAGCGAACCCGTCGCGTTGCCCGCGCAGACCGGCTTTACGCGCCTCCCGGATGCGTGATCCCGGCGCTCAGCCTGTCGAGTCCGGCGATGGCGCGGGAAAGGCCGCGTCGAAATGGCGCCGCAGCGCCGTGTCCACCTGCGCCATGCCGCTCTCTCGCCCCAGGGCCAAGAGCGACGTCACGCCGTAGCGGGTGTCGCTGATCCCGCAGGGTACGATCCCGGCATAGTGGCGGAGATCGCAGGAGACGTTGAGCGCGAGCCCGTGAAAGCTCACCCAGTGCCTGATGCGCACGCCGATCGCGGCGATCTTGTCCTCGCGCCGCCCGCCCAGGAGATGCGCGCCGCGATCGACCCAGATGCCGACCCGGCCTTCGCGTCGCTCGCCCGTGACGCCGAAATCGCCAAGTGTGGCGATGATCCAGCCCTCGAGCGCGCGCACGAAGGCCCGCACGTCGCCGCCGCGGCGGCGCAGGTCGAGCAACACATAGGCGATTCGCTGTCCCGGGCCGTGATAGGTGAACTGGCCGCCGCGCCCGGCTTCGTAGACCGGCAGTTCGGGATCGGGTGCGAGATCGGCTGCGCGCGCGGATGTTCCCGCCGTGTAGAGCGGCGGATGCTCGAGCAGCCAGACCAGTTCGGGCGCGGTTCCCGCGCGGATATCGGCCACGCGCCGGTCCATTTCCGCGAGCGCGTCGGGATAGGGGACGAGGCCGTCGGCGATGCGCCATTCGACCGGATCGGGGGTGTCGGGAGAAAAGCTCATATCCTCGTCGCGAAAAGCCGGGGATCCCGGTTGCGTGGACGATACCGATTTGCTATTGCGACCGGCCTCGATTGGCAAGACCCGCGCTGCGGCGCGGACCTTACCGTGCGGTCGTGGCGGAATGGTAGACGCGCTAGCTTGAGGTGCTAGTGGGGGAAACCCCGTGGAAGTTCGACTCTTCTCGACCGCACCAATCGACATTCGCCGGGGGCGCGACGCTAGCGGACCCGGCGGCAGGCTCAAAAGACCCATCGCGGTCATCGTTTCAGGTCACACCACCAGCCGGGAATGCGGGCGCCTATGGCTGACGATACGCTGCGCGACAGCGCCCTCGATTTCCATCGGCATCCGACCCCGGGCAAACTCGCGATCGTACCGACGAAGCCGCTGGCCAATCAGCGCGACCTTGCTCTCGCCTATTCGCCGGGCGTCGCCTTCGCGTGCCAGGCCATCGTCGACGATCCGGCGCAGGCCGCCGCGCTGACGGCGCGGGGTAATCTCGTGGCGGTGATCACCAACGGGACGGCGGTCCTCGGCCTCGGAGCCATCGGGCCGCTCGCCGGCAAGCCGGTGATGGAGGGCAAGGCCGTCCTGTTCAAGAAATTCGCTGGCATCGACGTCTTCGACATCGAGATCGACGAACGCGATCCCGCGCGCCTGGTCGACATCATCGCCAGCCTCGAGCCCACCTTCGGCGGCATCAATCTCGAGGACATCAAGGCGCCGGAGTGCTTCGAGATCGAGGCGCAGTTGCGCGCGCGACTGAAGATCCCCGTCTTCCACGACGATCAGCATGGCACCGCGATCATCGTCGCGGCCGCGATCCTCAATGCCCTCAAGGTCGTCGGCAAGCGGATCGAGGACATCAAACTCGTCACCTCGGGCGCCGGCGCCGCGGCGCTCGCCTGCCTCGATCTGCTGGTCGATCTCGGGCTGCCGCGGACGAATATCTGGGTCACGGACATCGCCGGCGTCGTCTATTCCGGTCGCACGGCCGAGATGGATCCGCGCAAGCAGTCCTATGCGCGCGAGACGAATGCCCGCACGCTCGGCGAGGTGATCGCCGATGCCGATGTCTTCCTCGGCCTGTCGGCGCCGCGCGTGCTGAAGCCGGAGATGGTCGTGAAGATGGCGGCCCGTCCCGTCGTCCTGGCGCTCGCCAACCCGACCCCGGAAATCATGCCGGAGGAGGTCAAGGCGGTGCGCCCGGACGCGATCGTGGCGACCGGCCGCTCGGATTATCCGAACCAGGTCAACAATGTCCTGTGCTTTCCGTTCATCTTCCGCGGCGCGCTCGACGTCGGGGCGACGACGATCAACGAGGCGATGAAGGTCGCGGCGGTGCGCGCGATCGCCGATCTCGCGACCAAGGCGGCGGACGCGCAGGTCGCGACCGCCTATGGCGGCGGCGAATTGCCTGCCTTCGGCGCCGAGAACCTGATCCCGCGCCCCTTCGACCCGCGGCTCATCCTGGAGATCGCACCGGCCGTCGCGCGCGCGGCGATGGACTCGGGCGTGGCGACCCGGCCGATCGCGGATTTCGCGGCCTACCGCCAGAAGCTGATGGAGTTCGTCTACCGCTCCGGCTTCCTGATGCGCCCCGTCTTCGAGCGCGCGAAGAGCAGTCCGATGCGCATCGTCTACGCGGAGGGCGAGGACGAGCGTGTGCTGCGCGCGGCGCAGACCGTGGTGGAGGAGGGGCTGGCGCGACCGATCCTGGTCGGGCGGCGCGAGACCATCCGCAAGCGCATCGAGAAGCTCGGGCTGCGGCTGCAACTCGACGTCGACGTCGAACTGCGCAATCCCGAGGATCTGCCCCATTATCAGCGGGACTGGAACTTCTATCACCGTCGCCTGGGCCGGAAGGGCGTAAGCGTCGACGTGGCGCGCACGCTGGTCCGCACCCGCAACACGGTGATCGCCGCGCTCATGGTCGCCCATGGCGAGGCGGATGGCATGATCTGCGGCCTGATCGGGCGCTGGCATCGCGTACTCCAGGACCTGATCGACGTCGTCGGGCTCAAGCCCGGCGTCGAGACGCCGGCGGCGCTGACCGCGCTGATCATGCAGCGCGGCACGATCTTCGTCTGCGACACCCATGTGCAGCCCGACCCCTCGGCGCGCGACGTCGCGGCCATGACGGTGGCCGCCGCCGAGGCGATGCGCCGCTTCGGCGTGCGCGCCCGCGCGGCGCTCCTGTCGCATTCCACCTTCGGGTCCTTCGACACCGACAGCTCGGTCAAGATGCGCGCGGCGCTCGATCATGTCCGCGCCCTCGCGCCGACATTGGAGATCGATGGCGAGATGAGCGCCGAAGTCGCCTTCGAGGACGACCTTCGGCAGAAGGCCTTCCAGGGCTCGGCGTTGCAGGGCGCCGCGAACCTGCTCGTCATGCCGACCCTCGACGCCGCCCATATCGGTTTCGGGCTGCTGCGCGAGCTGGGCGGCGGACAGAAGGTCGGACCGATCCTGCTCGGCATGGCCGAGCCGGTTCATGTGCTCGACAACTCCGCCACCGTGCGTGGCGTGGTGAACATGACCGCCCTGTGTGTCGTCGAGGCCCAGGATCGCGCCGCCACCGGCGCCGGTCGCGTCTGACGCCATGGTTACGCCCCCGCCACCCGAGGCCGCGGACGACGCCGCACCGGGTGACGAGGTTGGTCTCGACCCTGCGGTCGTGGCGCGCGCGCTCGCGGCGCTCGACGGCGGCGACGCCGATGCCGTCCGCGCCATCGCGCGGGAACTGCATTACTCGGAGCTCGCGCAGCTCTTCGGCCTGATCCGCCCGGAAAGCCGCGTCGACCTCGTCGACGCCCTGCGTCCCGTCTTCCCTGCCGAGATCATCCCGCAGCTCGACGAGGCGTTGCGTGACGAGGTCGCGGGACAGCTCGGCACCGACGATCTGGCGCGCGCCCTCGCCAATCTCGACACCGACGACGCGCTCTACCTGATCGACGGCCTGGAGGAGACCAAGCGCAACCAGGTCCTGCTCGCCATTCCCCGCGCGATCCGCGCCCAGATCGAGGAGGGCCTTGCCTTCCCGGAAGATTCGGCGGGACGTCTGATGCAGCGCGACGTGGTGGCCGTCCCGGCGCATTGGGATGTCGGCACGTGCATCGACTATCTGCGCCGCGGCCAGGACCTGCCGGACGATTTCTACGATCTTTTCGTGGTCGATCAGCGCCACCGGCCCATCGGCTGGGTCCCGCTCGACAAGTTCGTGCGCGCCCAGCGGGCGACGCGGATCTCCGACCTGCAGGAGACGGATTTCGAGCCGATCCAGGCGGACATGGAGCAGGCCCTCGTGGCCCGCATGTTCAAGGATCGCGACCTCACCTCTGCTCCGGTCGTGGACGCCGGTGGGCGGCTGATCGGGACGATCACCATCGACGACGTGGTCGACGTCATCGAATCGGAGGCCGAGGGCGGTCTGATGCGGCTGTCCGGTGTCGCGGGCAGCGACGTCCATGCCCCTGTCCTGTCGACCGCGCGTCTGAGGTCGGCCTGGCTGCTGGTCAATCTCTGCACCGCCTTCCTCGCCGCCTCGGTGATCGGGCTGTTCGAGGCGTCGATCGCGAAGGTCGTGGCCCTGGCGGTGCTGATGCCGATCTGCGCATCCATGGGCGGCAATGCGGGAACACAGGCGCTGACCGTCGCCGTGCGCGCCCTCGCGACCGGCCAGCTCTCGGCCGCAAACGCTGCGCGCATCGTCGTCAAGGAGGGCATCGTCGGCAGCCTCAACGGCTTCCTGTTCGCGATCCTGACCGGCGCCGCGGCCTGGCTATGGTTCCAGGATCCGGCGATCGGCCTGTGCATCGGCGCCGCGATGATGATCAACCTGATCGTCGCGGGGATAGCCGGCGTCACCACGCCGATCGTCCTGGACAGGTTCGGCATCGATCCGGCACCGTCTTCGGCGGTCATCCTGACCACGGTCACCGACGTGACCGGATTCTTCGCCTTTCTCGGCCTCGCAACGCTGTTCGTCCTGTGATCCGCTTCGAACCCCGCGATCCCCACTGGGAGGCGCGCATCCGCGACAGCTTCGCGCGGCAGCCCGCCATGGCCCTGATCGGCGCCGGGCTCGGCCGTCTCGCCCCGGGCGAGGTCGAGGTCGTGCTGCCGATCCGCCATGAGGTCACGCAGCAGCACGGCTTCGTCCATGGTGGCGTGGTGGCCATGGTCGCCGATTCGGCGGCCGGCTACACGGCCTTCAGCCTCTTGCCTGCCGACGCGACGCTGTTGAGCGTCGAGTTCAAGTTGAACTTCCTGTCGCCCGGGCGCGGCGTACGTCTTGCCGCCCGCGGCCGTGTCGTCAAGCCGGGTCGGACGCTCTCCGTGGTCGAGGTCGACGTAGTCGGGATCGACGCCGATGGTGTCGAGACCTCCTGCGCGCGCATGCTGCAGACGATCATGGCGCTGCATGGTCAGGCCGATGCGCCGCGATCCAGCGATTGATCCGGGTCGATGACCAGCACCGCCGATCCGGGGCAGGTCCTGCGCGATGTCTTCGGTTACGCGGCGTTCCGCGGTCCGCAGGGCGATATCGTGCGCCATGTCGTCGGGGGCGGATCGGCTCTGGTGCTGATGCCGACCGGCGGGGGCAAGTCCCTCTGCTACCAGATCCCGGCCCTGTGTCGTCCCGGGGTGGGCGTCGTCGTCTCGCCGCTGATCGCGCTGATGCAGGACCAGGTCGAAGCGCTGCGCCAGGCGGGCGTCCGCGCGGCGGCGATCAACTCGGCCATCGGACCCGAGGAGACCACCGAGACCTGGCACGCCCTGCGCACCGGTGCGCTCGACCTGCTCTACGTGTCGCCGGAGCGTCTGCTCGGTGGCGGTTTCCTGGCGCGGCTGGCCGAACTCCCGGTGGCGCTCTTCGCCATCGACGAGGCGCATTGCGTCTCGCAATGGGGACATGATTTCCGGCCGGAATATCTCCAGTTGGCGGCATTGGCCGAGCGGTTTCCCGATGTGCCGCGCGTCGCGCTCACCGCGACCGCCGACCCGCGGACGCGTGACGAAATCGTCGAGAAACTTCGGCTGCAGGATGGCAGGATCTTCGTCGCCAGCTTTGATCGTCCCAATATCCGCTACCTGGTGCGCGACAAGGACGACACGCGGCGCCAGCTTCTCGCATTCCTCGACGGCCGCCGTGGCGAGGCCGGCATCGTCTACGCGCGCTCGCGTGGGCGGGTCGAGGAATTCGCGGTCGAGCTTCGCGCCGCCGGCCATGACGCGATCGCCTATCACGCGGGCATGGAAAACCAGGCGCGGGCCGCGGCGCTGGAGCGTTTCCGTCGCGACAGCGGCGTGGTCGTCGTGGCGACGATCGCCTTCGGCATGGGCATCGACAAGCCGGATGTCCGCTTCGTGGCCCATATCGACCTGCCCAAGAGCCTGGAGGCGTATTACCAGGAGACCGGGCGCGCCGGACGCGACGGCCTGCCCGCGACCGCGTGGATGGCACATGGCCCGGGCGACGTGCCGCTGCTGCGCCGCTTCATCGACGAATCAGGTGCGACCGAGCTGCAGAAGCGGATCGAGCGCGGCAAGCTCGAATCGTTGATCGGCTTTGTCGAGGCCGGCACCTGCCGCCGCCAGATCCTGCTCGCCCATTTCGGCGAGACGCTGCCGGAGCCCTGCGGCAATTGCGATGTCTGCCTGGAGCCCGGCCGCCTCGCCGACGTGACCGACCCGGCGCGCAAGGCGCTGTCGGCGGTCTACCGGACCGGGGAGCGTTTCGGCGCCGGGCATGTCGTCGACGTTCTGCTCGGGGCGCAGACCGAACGCATCCGCGTGCTCGGCCATGAAAGCCTGACCGTGTACGGGGTCGGCAAGGAACTCGACCGCGCGCAATGGCGGACGCTGTTCCGGCAACTCACGTCGCTCGGGTTCCTGGTGCCCGATGCTGAGGGCCATGGCGGCTTGCGGCTGGGATCCGATGACCTGACGCGGCCATTGCTGCGCGGGGAGCGGCGCCTCGAGCTGCGCCTCGCGCCCGCGCGCGCGGAACGCCGCAAGGACCGGCGCGGACCGGCGGCCGCGGCCCGCATGCAAGCGGCCGAGGCGGCGGAGGCGGACGCGGACCTGCTGTCGGCGCTCAAGACCTGGCGCAGGGAACTGGCCCGGTCCCAGGGCGTGCCCCCCTATGTGGTCTTCCATGACCGAACCCTGCTGGAGATCGCGGCGCAGCGGCCGGCGACCCTGGACGCGCTCGGCGGCATCATCGGTGTCGGACAGGCGAAGCTTGCGCGCTATGGAACCGCCGTGCTTTCGGTCCTGCGCGGCCAGTCGGGCGGTGGGTGAACCGGGACAGGATCGCGCTGCGCAACCGAATTCGTCGTCGCATACCGGGAGACACGTGACATGCCGAGTTTCAAGGAAAACCTGGAGAGCTTTCCCTCCGCGGACGGTGTCCTGCGGCTGGAGTTTCTCGACGCCGATGGCGGCATCGCCGGCGCGGCCGAGAACAAGCCGGGAAGCCAGGGGTCGTTGCGGCTCTATCTCGAATTGGTGCGCCGTTTCGGCGCGATTACCCCCGAGGCGGCGCGCGAGGGATGCGTCCTCTACGCGGAGCATACGCAAGATGCGCGGCTCAACCCCGGCAAGCATCCCAACATCGACCGGCTCCTTGCGGTGATCGCGGACGGGCGTCCGCTCTCCGCCCGGATCGTCCGCGGCTGACGCGGTCCGCGGCGCGCAAAACCCGCGCCGCGGACCGCGCGTCGCGCTAAGCTCCCACGCGATGTCGACGGGAGGTCCAGCGATGATGTCCAACCGGTTGCCGGATTTCGATTTCGGCCTCGGCGAGACCGCCGATGCGCTGCGCGAGCAGGTGCGACGCTTCGCCGCCGCCGAGATCGCGCCGCGCGCGGCCGAGATCGATCGCGTCAATGATTTTCCGGCAGATCTCTGGCGCAAGTTCGGCGCGCTGGGGCTTCTCGGGATCACCGCGGAGGAGCGCTACGGCGGCGCCGGGCTGGGCTATCTCGAGCATTGCGTGGCGATGGAGGAGATCAGCCGGGCTTCGGCATCCGTCGGACTGTCCTATGGCGCGCATTCCAATCTCTGCATCAACCAGATCCGGCGCAACGGCAACGAGGCCCAGAAGCAGCGCTTCCTGCCGAAGCTCATCTCCGGCGAACATGTCGGCGCGCTGGCGATGAGCGAGCCCGGCGCCGGCTCGGATGTCGTGTCGATGAAGCTGCGCGCCGAGAAGCGCGGCGACCGCTACGTTCTCGATGGCACGAAATTCTGGATCACGAACGGGCCTGATGCCGACGCGCTGGTCGTCTACGCGAAGACCGATCCGCAGGCCGGTGCGCGCGGCATCACCGCCTTCCTGGTCGAGAAGGGCATGAAGGGGTTTTCCTGCGCACAGAAGCTCGACAAGCTCGGCATGCGTGGCTCGAACACCGGCGAGCTCGTCTTCGATGGCTGCGAGGTGCCGGAGGAAAACGTGCTGGGCGCCGTCGGCAGGGGCGTGAATGTCCTCATGAGCGGGCTCGATTACGAGCGCGCGGTGCTTGCCGCCGGTCCGGCGGGCATCATGCAGGCCTGCCTCGACGTCGTGGTTCCCTATGTCCACGAGCGTCATCAATTCGGTCAGGCGATCGGCGCGTTCCAGCTGGTGCAAGGCAAGCTCGCCGACATGTACACGACGACCAATGCCTGCAGATCCTACGTCTACGCCGTGGCGCGCGCCTGCGACGCCGGCCGTACGTCGCGCAAGGACGCGGCCGGGGCGATCCTTTACGCCGCCGAAAAGGCGACCCAGGTGGCGCTCGACGCGATCCAGCTTCTCGGCGGCAACGGCTATATCAACGACTACCCGACCGGTCGCCTGCTGCGCGACGCCAAGCTCTACGAGATCGGGGCGGGCACGAGCGAGATCCGGCGCTGGCTGATCGGCCGCGAACTCTTCGCCGAGACGGCGTGAGCGGCGCTGTTTCCAACGGTGACGGCATTCCACGGAGGCTTCCATCATGTCCCGGCGTCTGATTTCCTCGGGTTCCAGCTTCGAGCAGGAATTCGGCTATAGCCGCGCCGTCGTCGACGGCGAATGGGTGTTCGTGTCCGGTACCACCGGGTTCGACTATGCCCGCATGACGATCAGCGACGACCCGGTCGAACAGACCGAGCAATGCTTCCGCAACATCGAGGCGGCTCTCGCCGAGGCGGGGGCGTCGCTCGCCGATACCGTGCGGGTGCGGATCTTCGTCGACAGCATCGCGACCTTCGATGCCGTCAAGCGCGGCGTGGTCGGTCGTAAATTCGCCGCGATCCGGCCCGCCAATACAACCCTCGTGACCGGCTTCATCGATCCGCGCATGAAGATCGAGATCGAAGTCACCGCAAGACGCAGGAGCCTTTGAGAATACCCATGCCGACCATTCTGATCACCGGTGCCGGACGCGGCCTCGGCCTTGAACTCGCCCGCCGTTTCGTCGACCTGGGCTGGGAGACGCTCGGCACCGTGCGCGATCTCTCCAAGGGCGCGGCGATGCCGCGCGGCAGCCACACCTTTCTGTGCGATGTGACGGACAGATCGGCGCTCGGCCGGTTGGCGCGCGACCTCAAGGGCAAGCCCATCGACGTGCTGTTCTGCAACGCGGGCATGTACGGCAAGCGCCAGCAGACGGTCGGCAACGTCGATTACGACCTGTGGCCCGAGGTGATGCGCGTCAACGTCCTCGCGCCGATGGCCTGCGTCGACGCGCTCGTCGACAACGTGGCGGCGAGCGACCGTCGGCAGATCGTCATGATGTCGAGCCGCATGGGCTCGATCGGCGAGAACGGGGCCGGCGGCGAGGTCGTCTATCGCTCGAGCAAGGCGGCGCTCAACGCGGTCACGAAGAGCCTCTCGATCGATCTCAAGCCGCGCGGGATCACCCTGGCGGCCGTCCATCCCGGGTGGGTGCAGACCGACATGGGCGGCCCGAACGCCACGCTTACGCCAGCCGACTCGATCGCCGGTCTGGCCCAGGTGGTGCTTGGTCTGACGCCCGAGAAGACCGGCCGTTTCTTCAATTACGACGGCACCGAGATCGCGTGGTGAGTCGATGGAGGCCAGCGAAACCCAGGCGCTGATCCGCGACACCGCGCGCGATTTCGCGCGCACGCGCCTGGCGCCGGGGGCCGCCATGCGCGACCGCGAGAGCCGCTTTCCGGCCGCGGAGATCGCCGAGATGGGCGCCCTCGGCTTCATGGGCATGCTGGTGCCGGACGAGTGGGGCGGCACGGGCGCCGACCATGTCGCCTATGCGATGGCGATCGAGGAGATCGCCGCCGCCGACGGCGCCTGCTCGACGATCATGAGCGTCCACAACTCGGTCGTCTGCATGCCGGTTCTTCGCTTCGGCGACGCCGCGCAGAAGGAACGCTTCCTGCGGCCGCTCGCGCGCGGTGCGATGCTCGGGTGCTTCTGCCTGACCGAACCCCAGGCGGGCTCCGACGCGTCGGCCTTGCAGACGCGCGCCCGGCGCGACGGCGATCACTGGGTGCTGGACGGAACCAAGCAGTTCGTCACGTCGGGGGCGCGCGCCGATCTCGCGGTCGTCTTCGCGGTCACCGATCCCGCCGGCGGCAAGCGTGGCATCTCCGCCTTCCTCGTGCCGACGTCGTCGCCTGGCTGGGAGGTCGCGCGCCTCGAGGACAAGCTCGGGCAGCGGGCCTCGGACACCGCGCAGATCAGGCTCGACGGCGTGCGCGTGCCGGCCGACATGATGCTCGGCGCGGAGGGCGAGGGCTATCGGATCGCGCTCGCCAATCTCGAGGGTGGGCGCATCGGCATCGCGGCGCAGGCGGTGGGCATGGCCCGCGCGGCCCATGAGGCGGCGCTCGCCTACGCGAAGGAACGGCACAGCTTCGGCCAACCGCTGGTCGCGCATCAGGCCGTCGCCTTCCGCCTCGCCGACATGGCGACGCGCATCGCCGCGGCGCGGTTGCTCGTCCTCGACGCCGCGCGCAAGCGCGACGCGGGCGCGCCCTGCCTGACCGAGGCGTCGATGGCCAAGCTCTACGCCTCCGAGATCGCCGAGAAGGTCTGCTCGGACGCGATCCAGATCCATGGCGGCTACGGCTACCTCGCGGATTTTCCGGTCGAGCGTATCTATCGCGACGTCCGGGTCTGTCAGATCTACGAAGGCACGTCCGACATCCAGCGTCTCGTCATTGCCCGCGCCCTGGCCTCGTCCTGAGGCGGCGTGCGCGGACCCGAATGATCGAAAGGAGACCACATGCCCGCTCCCCTCGAGTTCTATTTCGACTTCTCCAGCCCCTACGGGTTCCTGGCAGCGCTTCGCATCGACGCGATCGCGGCCCGCCACGGCCGCACCGTGACATGGCGTCCGATCCTGCTCGGCGCGGTGTTCAAGGTCTCCGGCCAGCAACCGCTTCTCGATATCCCGCTGAAGGGCGACTACACGCGCCACGACCTGGCGCGCTTCGCGCGTCTCTGGGATGCATCCTTCGCGATGCCTCCCGTGTTCCCGTTCTCCAGCGTCGCGGCGAGCCGGCTGTTCTACTGGCTGGCCGACGCCGATCCCGCGCGCGCGGTCCCCTACGCGAAGGCGGCCTTCGCCGCCGCTTGGCAGCAGAATCGCGATCTCGGAACGCCTGATGTCGCCGTCGCCGTCGCTGCCGAACTTGGCATCGACGCGCAGGCCGCGCGTGCCGCGCTCGCGGCTCCGGCGGTGAAAGAGCGCCTGCGCATCGAAGTCGACGCCGCGATCGCCAGGGGCGTCTTCGGGTCGCCGTATGTCGTCGTCGATGGCGAGGGGTTCTGGGGCGCCGATCGGCTCTGGCAGGTCGAGGAATGGCTGGCGCGGGGCGGTTGGTGAGCGATCTCATCCGTCGCGCCCTCGCCGGGTTCCTGCTCGTCCTGGCGCTGACCTTCGCGCCGGGGCTGCCGGCGCAGGGTTCGGCCACCGCTCCGGCGTCGCTCGCGGTCGAGGAGCGGGCGAGGGTCGAGGCTCTGATCGGCACGCTCGAGGACGAGGCGCAGCGTGCGCGGCTGATCGGACAGTTGCGGCTGCTGCTCAAGGTTCAGCCGGAGCAGGCGGCGCAGGACGGGATCGGCGATGTCGGGCGCATCTTCGTCGGCGCGCTCGCGGGCGATCTCGCGCTGCGCATCGATCGCGTGCTGTCGGGACTGCGGCCGCTCGCGCTGATGGAGCGGTCGAGCGAGTGGATCCGGCGCGTGGCGACCGATCCCGCCGAGCATGGGCGATTGCTGGGTTTCCTCGGCACGCTCGCGGCCGCGCTTGCGGCGGGGTTCGCGGCGGAGTGGATCGTGCGTCAGCCGCTGCGTGCGGCGATGCGACGCGTGACACAGGGATCGGTCGGCGGCGCCGCGCGGCGCGCGGTGCGCGTTCTCGCGGGCGCGGTCCTGATCGGGATCCCGCTCGCGGTGTTCGCGCTCGCGGCGTCGGTCGCGGGCTCCGCGCTTTCGGCGCGGCCGCTCGAGGGCATCGCGGCGACCACGATCGTCGCCGGTCATGTGCTGACCCTCTTCGTGACGCGGCTCGCGACGCTCGCGCTCGCTCCCGGCGAAGAGCATCCGCGGCTGATCGACATCGGCCAGGACAGCGCCGCCTATCTCCATGTCTGGATCGGGCGCTTCGCCCGGATCGGGATCTACGGAACCAGCCTGCTCGCGTCGCTGCAGCCGCTGGGCATGCCCCTGCTGATGCATGAATTCCTGCTGCGCGTTCTCGGGCTGGTCCTGGTCGTGCTGGCCATCGTCGTGATCCTCCAGAGCCGCGAGTCGGTCGCCGCCTGGATCGGCGTCGAACGGCGCGACGCCGTTGGCGCCGGGCGCATGGTCCAGGCCCTGCGCGGCTACGCGGCCTCGCTGTGGCATGTGCTTGCGATCGCCTATCTCGCGCTCGGCTACGGCGTATGGGCGGTGGGCGTCGATGGCGGCGGCCGGTATCTGCTGCGTGCGACCCTCGTGACCGTCGCGGTGCTCTGCGCGGCCAAGCTTGCATCCACGCTGCTCAGGCGCGGGTTGGCCCGGCTGTTCCGGATCTCGTCCGATCTTGCCGCTCGAACGCCGTTGCTGGAGGCGCGGGCCAATCGCTACCTGCCGATCCTGCGGATCGTGGCCGACATGGCGATCCTTGTCGTTGCGTGTTCGGCGGTGCTCGAGGCCTGGGGGCTCAACGGCTTTTCCTGGATCACCACCGATATCGGCCGCGCGCTCACCGGCAAGCTGCTGTCACTCGCGATCGTCGTCGCGATCGCCATGCTGGCCTGGGAGGTCGCGAGTGCGATCATCGAGCGCCGCCTGCGCCAACTCGACCTGGCGCAGGAGGGCGGTCCGCGCAGCCAGCGCCTGCGCACCTTCCTGCCGCTGCTGCGCAACGTGGCCTTCGTCGTGATCGCGGGCGTGGCGGTGCTGACCATCCTGTCCGAAATTGGGGTCAACGTCGCGCCGCTGCTGGCCGGCGCGGGCGTCGTCGGTGTCGCGATCGGTTTCGGCTCTCAGACCCTGGTCAAGGACGTGATCACCGGGCTGTTCATCCTGTTCGAGGACACGGTCAATGTCGGCGACGTCGTCGATCTCGACGGCGGCCATTCGGGAACCGTCGAATCGCTGTCGATCCGCTCGATCCGGCTGCGCGACATCACGGGGGCCCAGCACACCGTGCCCTTCAGCCAGGTCAGCACCATCAAGAACATGACCAAGGATTTCGGCTTCTATGTTTTCGACCTCAGCGTCGCCTACGGGACCGAGGTGCCGCGGGTCGTCGAGGTGCTGCGCGAGGTCGACATGGCTGCGCGTGCCGAGCCTGCCATCGCCGCCGACCTGCTCGAACCGCTCGAGGTGCTTGGCCTCGACCGGTTCGGCGATTTCGCCCTGGTGGTGCGCGCGCGCGTCAAGACACGGCCGGGCCGACAGTGGCGTGTAGGCCGCATCTACAACGAGCGCATCAAGGTGGCGTTCGACCGGGCGGGGATCGAGATCCCGTACCCGCATCGCGTCGAGATCCAGAAACGCGCCGAGACCGCGCGCCTTCCGGAACCACCAGAGCCGCCGGAGGGTCAGCCGGCGCGGGGGTGAGCTTGGCCGGACCCCGCTTTCGCTGCTACTGATGGTCGGGCATGACCGTGATTTCCAGCGCCATCGACACGTCGAGCGACGCCTTTCGCGCCAACAGGGAGGCGATGGCGGCGTCCGTAGCGGCGTTGCGGCGGCTGACCGCTGCCGCCGCCGAGGGTGGCGGCGCCGCCGCGCGGGCCAAGCATGTCGCGCGTGGCAAGATGCTGCCGCGCGAGCG
The DNA here is from genome assembly GCA_903860935.1 of uncultured Rhodospirillales bacterium. Classification (GTDB taxonomy): domain Bacteria; phylum Pseudomonadota; class Alphaproteobacteria; order CACIAM-22H2; family CACIAM-22H2; genus CAIOSQ01. The sequence goes on from CAIOSQ010000264.1 coordinate 17,089, forward strand.
TGTGCGCGCGCTTCTCGATCCCGGCTCGCCGTTCCTCGAGATGTCGCCGCTCGCCGGCCATGGCATGTATGGCGACGACGTGACCGGAGCCGGGCTGGTCACGGGGATCGGCCGCATCTCCGGTCGCGAGTGCGTCGTCGTCTGCAACGATGCGACGGTCAAGGGCGGGACCTATTTCCCGATGACCGTCAAGAAGCATCTGCGCGCGCAGGAGATCGCGCGCGACAACGCGCTGCCCTGCGTCTACCTCGTCGATTCCGGGGGCGCCAACCTGCCCAGCCAGGACGAGGTTTTTCCTGACCGCGAGCATTTCGGCCGGATCTTCTACAATCAGGCCACCATGTCGGCCGCGGGCATTCCGCAGATCGCCGTCGTGATGGGGAGCTGTACCGCCGGCGGCGCCTACGTCCCGGCGATGTCCGACGAGGCGATCATCGTCAAGGGGCAGGGGACGATCTTCCTGGGCGGGCCGCCGCTGGTGAAGGCGGCGACCGGCGAGGTGGTCTCGGCTGAGGAGCTTGGCGGCGCCGATGTCCATGCGCGGGTGTCAGGTGTCGCCGACCACATGGCGCGCGACGACGCCCATGCGCTGGCGATCGCGCGACGCTGCATCGCGAACCTGAACCGGCCGAAGCGCGCGACGCTGGACGTCGCGTCGCCGCAACCGCCGCGATACGCCGCCGAAGAACTCCATGGCATCGTGCCGCCGGATCTGCGCCATCCCTACGACGCGCGCGAGGTGATCGCACGGCTGGTCGACGGGTCCGAGTTCGACGAGTTCAAGCCGCTCTATGGCACGACGATCGTCGTCGGTTTCGCGCGACTCCATGGCTATCCGGTCGGCATCGTCGCGAACAACGGCATCCTGTTTTCCGAATCCGCCCTCAAGGCAGCGCATTTCATCGAGCTCTGCGCCCAGCGTGGCATTCCGCTTGTCTTCCTGCAGAACATCTCCGGCTTCATGGTCGGCCGCCGATACGAGAGCGGCGGGATCGCCAAGGACGGCGCGAAGCTGGTGACCGCCGTCTCCTGCGCGAAAGTGCCGAAATTCACCGTCATCGTCGGTGGAAGTTTCGGGGCCGGGAATTACGGCATGTGCGGCCGCGCCTTCGGCCCGCGCTTCCTGTGGATGTGGCCCAACGCGCGCATCTCGGTGATGGGCGGCGAGCAGGCTGCCTCGGTGCTCGCGACCGTGCGCCGTGACGGCATGGAGGCGCGCGGCGAGGCCTGGAGCGCCGAGGCCGAGGCCGCGTTCAAGGCGCCGATCCGGGAGCAGTACGAGACGCAGGGCCACCCGTACTACGCGACGGCGCGGCTCTGGGACGACGGGATCATCGATCCCGCCGACACGCGCGAGGTCCTTGGCCTCGCGCTGTCGGCTGCGCTCAACGCGCCGATCGAGCCGACGCGCTTCGGCGTCTTCCGGATGTGAGGCTGCCGCGATGACCGAGACGCTCCTCGTCGATATCGACCGCCGCGGCGTGGCCACCGTGGTGCTCAACCGCCCCGAACTCCACAACGCCTTCGATGACCGGCTGATCGCCGATCTGACGCAGACGCTGCGCCGCGTCGAGGCCGAACCCGCCGTGCGCGTGGTGGTCCTCGCCGGCGCGGGGAAAAGTTTCTCCGCTGGTGCGGATCTCAACTGGATGAAGCGCATGGCGCTTTATTCGGAGGCCGAGAACCGGCGCGACGCCGAGGCGCTCGCGACCCTGATGCGTACGCTCGATCAACTCGCGAAGCCGACCATCGCGGCGGTCCATGGCGCGGCGATCGCCGGTGCCTGCGGCCTTGTCGCGTGCTGCGACATCGCGCTGGCGGCGGATCGCGCGACCTTCGCGATCTCGGAGGTGCGCCTCGGTCTCATTCCGTCGGTGATCAGCCCCTATGTCGTGGCGGCGATCGGCGAGCGCATGGCGCGCCGCTATTTCCTCACGGCCGAATCCTTCGACGCGCGCGAGGCCGAGCGTATCGGGCTGGTGCACGGCGTGTTCAAGCTCGACCAACTGCGGCTGGGCGTCGACCAGCTCTGCGACGTCATCGTCGCCAACGGACCGCAGGCCGTGGTGTCGGCCAAGCGCATGATCCGTCGTGTGGCGCGCGCGCCGATCGACGACGTCCTGGTCGAAGAAACGGCGCGTCGCATCGCGGAGATCCGTGTCGCGGAGGAAGGGCGAGAGGGCATCGCCAGCTTCCTCGAGAAGCGCAAGCCGCGCTGGGCCGACGGTCGGTGACCGCCGCCGTGTTCGACCGGATCCTGATCGCCAATCGCGGCGAGATCGCCTGCCGTGTGATGCGCACGGCGCGGCGTCTCGGCATCGCGACCGTCGCCGTCCACAGCGACGCCGACCGCGACGCGCTGCATGTTCGCATGGCCGACCAATCGGTGCGGCTCGGCCCGGCCGAGGCCCGGCGCAGCTATCTCGATATTGCGGCCGTGCTCGACGCGGCGCGTGCGACCGGCGCGTCGGCGATCCATCCCGGCTATGGGTTTTTGTCCGAGAATGCCGGTTTCGCCGAGGCCTGCGCGCGGGCGGGACTGGTCTTCATCGGCCCGCCGCCCGCGGCGATCCGCGCGATGGGCGACAAATCGGCCGCCAAGGCCGAGATGGAGCGCGCCGGCGTGTCGGTCGTGCCCGGCTATCATGGCGCTGCGCAGGGCGACGATGTCTTCGCCGCCGAGGCCGCGCGCATCGGCTATCCGATCCTGGTCAAGGCGTCCGCCGGCGGCGGCGGAAAGGGCATGCGCGTGGTCGCCGCGCCCGGCGCGTTGGCCGCGGCGCTCGCCGGCGCGCGTCGCGAGGCGGCGGCGGCGTTCGGCGACGATCGCCTGCTGATCGAGCGTTACCTGGAGCGGCCGCGCCATATCGAGATCCAGGTCTTCGCCGACACGCATGGGAACTGCGTACACCTCCATGAGCGCGACTGTTCGTTGCAGCGTCGGCACCAGAAAGTCGTCGAAGAGGCGCCGGCGCCAGGCATGACGCCGGAGCGCCGGGCGCGCATGGGCGAAGCGGCGGTCCGGGCCACGCGCGCGGTCGGTTATGTCGGAGCGGGAACGGTCGAGTTCATCGCCGACGCGGGTGGCGACTTCTTCTTCATGGAGATGAACACGCGGCTCCAGGTCGAGCATCCGGTGACTGAGATGATCACCGGGCTCGACCTCGTCGAATGGCAGTTGCGCGTGGCCGCGGGCGAGGCGCTGCCGGCGTCGCAGGACATGATCCGCCTCGGTGGCCACGCCTTCGAGGCGCGCCTCTACGCGGAGGATCCGCGCCGCGACTTCCTGCCGGCAGGCGGCACGCTGACCGCCTTCGAGTTGCCGGCGCTGGGCCGTCATGTGCGCGTGGATGTCGGCGTGGCGGCGGGCGACGCGATCGCCATCGACTACGACCCGATGATCGCCAAGCTTGTGGTCTGGGACCACGACCGCGACGCGGCGCTGCGGCGGTTGCGCGACGCGCTCGCCGCGACGCGGATCGCCGGGGCCGTGACCAATCTCGACTTCCTGCGCCGTGTCGCCGCCCATCCCGCCTTCGCGGCCGGCGCTGCGGAATTGGATACCGGCTTCATCGCGCGCCACCGGGATGTCCTGGTGCCAGCCCCGGAGCCGTTGAGCGACGCTGGCCTTGCCCTCGCGACCCTGGCGGTCATGGCCGACGAGCCCCCGGTCGCCGCGAGCCCCGACGACCCCTGGAGCCCATGGGCCACGCGAAACGGCTGGCGGCTGGGCGGGTTCGCGGCGCGGCGCTTCGAGTTCGTGGACTGCGACACGCGCCATGTGGTCGACGCCATCGCGACCGTCGTTTCGGGCACGCATCGGCTCGTCCTGCCTGGTGGCACGCGCGTCGCGCGCGTTTTGTCCGCGCCGCCGGGGCGCGTTCGCATCGATCTCGACGGACATGTGGTCGAGGCGAGCGCGGTGCGCAGCGGTGCGACGCTGACGCTCGACGACGGCATCCAGGCGCGGCGCTTGGTAATCCTCGATGCGCTCGCGAGCGCAGGGCTCGAAGAGGACGGGGGCGGTCGTTTCGTCGCGCCGATGCCCGGCAAGATCGTCGCGGTGCGCTGCGAATCCGGCGCGCGCGTCACGCGCGGCCAGGTCCTGGTCGTGCTCGAGGCCATGAAGATGGAACACGCGATCCTCGCGCCGGCCGACGGTCTCGTCGAGGCGCTGCGGTGCCGGCAGGGCGAGCAGGTGACCGAGGGCAGCGAACTGCTCGTCTTTCGTCCGGAAGCGACATGACGCTGCATCTCGTCAAGCTCTGCGTCGGCGTCGACGACATCGACGATCTTGCCGCCTGGCAGCGCCGCCGCGCCGCGGAACGCAAGGCCGCGGGCGCGACCCATGGCTGCATCCATCGCACGCGGATGATGCCGAAGCGGCGCGACGACCTGCTCGCTGGCGGGTCCCTGTACTGGGTGATCAAGGGCGTGATCCGCGTTCGCCAGCGCCTCGACGCGATCGAGGAGGGAAGGCTGGAGGATGGCAGCACCTGTGCCATCCTGGCCCTCGACCGCGACCTCGTGCGGACCTTGCCGAAGCCGATGCGCCCCTTCCAGGGCTGGCGATATCTCGCGGCCGCCGACGCGCCCCGCGACATCGGCGCGGCGGATGGCGATGTCGCCAGCATGCCGCCGGAGATGGTCGAGGAATTGCGCAGCCTCGGCCTGTTGTGACCCTGCTGGAGATCCAGAAATGCCCCGTATCCTCCTGACCTATCCCACCGACGAGATCGGCCCCCGCTATGGTGCCGCGCTCGACGGGTTGCGCCGGCTCGGCACCGTGGTCCTCAACGAGGCGGCGCGCACGATGACGGCGGACGAGATCGCTGCTGCCGCGGCGGGCTGCGCCGCGATCGTGGCCGATCGCAACACGCCCTTCGACGCCGCGACCATCGCGCGTCTGCCGGACTGCGTCGCGCTGGTGCGCGGCGCGATGGATGTCCGCAACATCGACATTCCGGCGGCTTCCGCGGCGGGGATCCTGGTGACGCGCGCGGGGCCAGGGTTCCGCGACGCGGTGATCGAACTCCTGCTCGGGCAGATGGTCGATCTCGGGCGTGGCCTGAGCGAGTCTGTGATCGCCTATCGTGCGGGTCGGATGCCCGCGCGGCCGAGCGGGATCCAACTTGCGGGCCGGACGGCGAGCATCATCGGGTACGGAACCCTCGGCCGTCGTCTCGCGGAGGTGCTCGCCTTTCTCGGCATGCGCGTCCTAGTCCATGATCCCTATGTCGCGGCCGTGGCGTCTCCATGCGTGGCGGTCAGCCGCGATCAGGCCCTGGCCGAAGGCGATTTCGTGATCTGCGTCGCGCTCCACACCGCCGAGACGGACCAGAGCATGAACCGCGACGCCTTTCGCCGGATGAAGCGCACGGCGTTCTTCCTCAACCCGTCGCGTGGCCGCGTCGTCGACGAAGACGCGCTCGCCGAGGCGTTGCGCGATGGTACGATCGCAGGTGCAGGGCTCGATGTCGGCTCGGATCCGGACGACGTGCCGCCGGTCGCGCTGGGCCGTCTGCCCAATGTGGTCGCTGCCCCGCATCTCGGCGGGATGGTTCCAGAATCGATGGCGTCGCAGGCGCAGGACACCGTCGATCAGGTCGCCGAGATCCTGGCGGGTCGCATGCCGAAATACGCGCTGAATCCCGAGGCCGCGCGCCGTCTGCGGGCCATCGCGTGAAGGCGTGGCACGACGCTGGCGAGGCGGAGCGGATCATGATCGGCCGACGGTATCTGGGGCTCGCGGCCCTGTCCGTGCTGTGCATCGCTTCGCGTCCGGCCTGGGCGCGTAGCCAGCCTTTCTCCGGCGAGGCATTCGAGGCCGCGCAGGTCCGCGATCTGCCGATCCTGATCGATGTTTCGGCATCCTGGTGTCCGACCTGCAGAACCCAGAAGCCCATCCTCGCCCGGTTCCTCGCCGAACCCCGGTTCTCCCGGATGGTGGCCTTCGAGGTCGATTACGATCGCCAGAAGCCCGTGGTGCGCCAGTTCGGCGTGCGGATGCAAAGCACGCTGATCGTGTTCCGCGGGCGCGACGAGATCGGACGTAGCGTCGGCGACACCAATCCCGCATCGATCGAGTCGCTGCTCGACATGGCCCTGTGATGCGGCGGCGATGATCGCGACGTTGCTCGCCGCGTTCGGTGCGGGGGTGCTGTCGGTGCTGTCGCCCTGTGTCCTTCCGCTGTTGCCGATCCTGGCCGCGACCGCCGCCGCCGAGGGGCGCGGGGCGCCGCTGGCCCTCGCGGCCGGCCTCGCCATGTCCTTTTCGCTGGCCGGGATCGCCCTCGCGACGATCGGCTTCGCCGCGGGGATCGAGGGCGAGCATCTGCGCATCGTCGCGGGCGCGTTGCTGGTCGCGCTGGGCGCCGTCATCGCCCTGCCGGCGCTGCGCGTGCGTGCGAGCGCCGCGCTCGGTCGCGTGGGCGAACTGGGAGGGCGCGGGCTTGGCCGCGTGGACGGCAAGGGCGCCACCGGTCAGTTCATGGTCGGCGCCTTGCTCGGCATCGCCTGGAGCCCCTGCGTCGGGCCCACCCTGGGTGCGGCGTCGCTTCTCGCGGCGCGCGGCGAGACGCTCGGCGCCGTCGCCGCGACGATGGGGGTGTTCGCGCTTGGCGCCGTGACGCCGCTGCTGCTGCTCGGCGCGCTGCCGACACGCGTTCTCGCCCGCGCGCGCGCCTGGATGGGCAAGGCCGGATTGGGTGCCGGCCCCGTGCTCGGCGGCGGGCTCGTCCTCGTCGGTGCGCTGGTCGTGACGGGTGTAGACAAGCGCCTGGAAACCTGGCTGGTCGATGCCGCACCCGCCTGGCTGACGCGACTGAGCGTGGCGCTCTAGCTCAGAACGTCACGTCGTCGATGATCGCGTCGAGCCCGGCTGTGGCGCAGCCGGCGTCGGCTGCGCCTCCGGGCGCGCCGGAAACCCCGATCCCGCCGAGGATGGCGCCCGCGCCTTCGATCGGGATGCCCCCGCCGACGGCCACCACGCGCGGGAAATGTCGCAGGCCCGACATCTCACCGCTTTCGGAGATTCGCGCGAGGGCGAGCGTGTCCTGGCGCAGCGTCACGGCTGTCCAGGCCTTGTCGGTCGCGATGGCGACAGTGTGGGGACCGGCAAAACGATCGCGGAGCAGGACCTGCGTCGTGCCGCCGCGATCGACCACGGCGACAGCGACCTGAAAGCCGGCGGCGCGGCAGGAGTCCAGCGCGGCCTGTGCGGCCTTGAGCGCGGTTTCCGGCGTCAGGAACCGCAGCGCGAAGGTCCCATCCTGCGCATGGGCGGCCGCTGCGGCGACCAGCGCGCAAAGGCCGAGCGCGATGGCCGGCATGCGACGACGGCGGAACGAGGCGGGCACGCGTAGCGTCATGGGTTGCTCCTGTGGACGGATCGCGAGGGACAGGGAATGGAACCGCGGGAGGTCGGCGGCAAAAAAACTATGGCGCCTGAGAGTATAATTGCATATCATCGAAGAAACTAAGGAATACCGCATGGGTGGAAAAGCCAAGACCGATCCGGTCGTGCCTGGGCGCGTCCGGGCCGCACCGGAAAACTTCCTCTCCGCCGATGATATCGCCGCCGTGTCGTCCGGTCGCCGCGACGTTCTGCGCCGTGGTTTCGCCGCCGCGCTCGGCCTGGGCGGCGCGGTGGCTGCAAGCACCATTCCCGCGCAGGCCCGCGCGGATGACCCGGATATCGTCGACCTTCCACCCTGGAGCACATCGCTCGGATTGCCGGTCGCGGCGACGCCCTATGGCATGCCGTCGCGTTACGAGCGCAACCTCGTACGGCGGCAGAGCCCGGGCCTGACCCAGGTCGGCGCGGCGAGCGTCGCCTTCACGCCGCTGCAGGGCAGTTTCGGCATCATCACGCCGTCCGGCCTGCATTTCGAGCGTCACCATCAGGGTTGGATGGACATCGATCCGAAGCGCCACCGCTTCATGATCAATGGTTCGCTGCCCGGGATGGTTGCGCGGCCCATGGTGTTTACCATTGACGATCTGATGCGACTGCCCTCGGTGTCGCGGATGCATTTCCTCGAATGCGGCGCCAATACGGGCATGGAGTGGGGCAACGTCGCCGTTCCGACGGTCCAGTACACGCACGGCATGGTCTCGTGCAGCGAGTTCACCGGCGTCGAACTGCGTCTTCTGCTGGATATCTGCGGTGCCGACCTGTCGCGCGGGACCTTCGTTCTCGCCGAAGGCGCGGACGGATCGTCGATGACGCGGACCATTCCGATGGATCTCGTGAGGTCCGGCGAGGTCCTCGTGGCCTATGGTCAGAATGGCGAGATGTTGCGACCCGAGAACGGCTACCCGCTGCGGCTTGTCGTGCCGGGCGTCCAGGGCGTCTCCTGGGTCAAGTGGCTGCGACGCATCGAACTTGGCGATCGCCCCTGGGGCGCGAAGGACGAGTCCATCCACTACGTGGACCTGATGCCCGACGGGCAGCACCGCCAATACACCTCGATCCAGGAGGTGAAGTCGGTCATCACGACGCCGTCAGGCGGGCAGGCACTGGTCGGTCAGGGCTTCCACGCGATCAGTGGTCTTGCCTGGTCGGGCCGCGGTGCGGTGCGACGGGTCGATGTCTCGGTCGATGGCGGCCGCAACTGGCGCGAGGCGACGCTGCAGCAACCGGTGCTGCCGAAATGCCTGACGCGCTTCGTTCTGCCCTGGTCCTGGACCGGCGAGCGGGCGATCCTGCAAGCGCGCGCCACCGACGAGACCGGCCATGTACAGCCGACCTACAGGCAGTTGCGCGCCGTCCGCGGCACGCGGTCGATCTATCACAACAACGCCATCCAATCCTGGCTGGTCGATCCCAGCGGCGAGGTGAGCAATGTCCAGACCGCGTGACGGTGTGCGTCATCGCATCGGAGCCCTGCTGGTCGTCGCATGCGCGAGCCTCGCGGCCGCAACCGCGCTTGCGACCGGGCCGTTCCCGGGTATCGGTCGTCCGGCGACCGAGCGCGAGATCGCGGCCTGGGACATCGATGTGCGTCCCGATTTCCTCGGTCTGCCAAAAGGGGCCGGGACGGTCGAGCAGGGGCAGGAGATCTGGGAGGCGAAATGCGCCTCCTGTCACGGGACCTTCGGCGAGAGCAACCAGGTCTTCACGCCGCTGATCGGCGGCACGACGGCGGCCGACATCGAGACCGGCAGGGTCGCCAATCTGCGCCGTGTCGATTATCCGCAGCGCACGACCATGATGAAGGCGCCCTATGTCGCCACGTTGTTCGATTACATCCGCCGCGCCATGCCCTGGAACGAGCCCAAGAGCCTGAGCGACGACGAGGTCTATGCCGTGCTCGCCTTCATGCTCAACCTCGCCGAAATCGTCCCTGACGATTTCGAGTTGAGCGATGCGAACATGGCGACCGTCCAGGCACGGATGCCCAACCGCGACGGCGTCACCACGGCGCATGCGATGTGGCCGGGCGGTGGTCTTCCCGGGTCGTCCTCCGCACCCGATGTCGGCGGTACGGCCTGCATGAGCGACTGCGCGGGCGAGGTCGCGATCGCCTCGGTGCTGCCGGATTATGCGCGCCCCGCGCATGGCAATCTTGCCGCGCAGCATCGCCGGATCGGTCCGGTGCGCGGCATCGTGACCGGTGACGACGATCCCGACGCCATCGACGATCCTTCTCCCCCGGCGCTCAAGCGCGCGCGTGACGCTGGCTGCATGGCCTGTCACGGTATCGCCAACAAGGTCGTCGGACCGAGCTATGCGGATGTCGCGCGGCGCTATCGCGGCGCGGCGGACGCGGTCGATCAGTTGGTGGGACGGATACGCAACGGCGCCGAGGGCGTCTGGGGCAATCTCGCCATGCCGGCGCAGGAGGATGTTTCCGACGCCGACGCGCGCGAGATCGTGGCATGGATTCTGGCCGGCGCGCCCGAACGGTAATGCGCCGCGTGGATAAAACAGGACAGCCGAGGGAGATGGGCATGGGTGAGATGAACAGACGGCAGGCCCTGCGGGCCGGAGGGCTCTTCACGGCGTTCGTCGCCGCCGGATTGCTGCCGGCAGGCCGGGCGCGTGCGGCCTGGAACAAGGCGGCGTTCGAGGGCAAGTCGATCCAGGAAGCGCTCGGCGCGCTCGGCGCCACCGCGCCGGGCGACAGCGACGCGGTCCAGATCATCGCGTCGGACATTGCGGAGAACGGTGCCGTGGTGCCGGTGCAGATC
>CAIOSQ010000265.1 GCA_903860935.1 uncultured Rhodospirillales bacterium
GCGATGTTCGCATGCGCGCGAGACTCCCCCAGGACGCTGTGCGCGTGGTAACTGCTGCGACGCTAATCGGTGCCTCGCGCCGCCACAAAGTTCACTTCGGATTACGACATGACCGGTCCCGTCTGCCGCTTCGCCCCCTCGCCTACCGGCTTCCTCCATATCGGCGGGGCACGGACGGCGCTGTTCAACTGGCTGTTCGCCAAACACCATGGCGGCACATTCCGTCTGCGGATCGAAGACACCGACCGGCAACGTTCGACGCCAGAGGCCGTCGCGGCGATCCTCAACGGCCTGCGCTGGCTCGAACTCGACTGGGACGGCGACGTCGTGCACCAATTCGCACGGGCCCAGCGCCACGCCGAGATCGCCTATGAATTGCTGCGCCAGGGCAAGGCGTATCGCTGCTACTGCACGGCCGAGGAACTGGAGGAGATGCGCGCGACCGCGCGCGCCGAGGGCCGTCCGCCGCGCTATGACGGGCGCTGGCGCGACCGCGACCCCAAGGACGCACCCGCCGGGGTCGCGCCATCCATCCGGATCAAGGCACCACGCGAAGGCGAAACGGTGATCCGCGACCTCGTCCAGGGCGATGTCGTCATTCGCAACGACCAACTCGACGACATGATCCTGCTCCGCGGCGATGGAACGCCGGTCTACATGCTGTCGGTCGTGGTCGACGATTTCGACATGGGTGTCACCCATGTCATCCGCGGCGATGATCATCTCAACAACGCGGCGCGCCAGATGATGGTGATCGAGGCCATGGGCTGGCCGGTTCCGGTCTACGCCCATATCCCGTTGATCCACGGCCCGGACGGCGCCAAGCTGTCCAAGCGCCACGGGGCCCTCGCCGTCGAGGCGTATCGCGACATGGGCTATCTCCCGGAAGCCATGCGCAACTACCTGCTGCGGCTTGGATGGTCCCATGGCGACGAGGAGATCATGTCGACCGAGCAGGCAATCGCGTGGTTCGACCTCGACGCGGTCGGCCGCTCGGCGGCGCGGTTCGATTTCGCGAAGCTCGGCAACGTGAACGGCCACTATATCCGGGCGCGCGACGACGACTCCCTGGCCCGCCTTGTCGTGGAGCAACTCGAGCGCGAACCGGGCAAGCCCCTCGACCCGGAGGCGCGCGCACGCGTGCGCGCTGGCATGCCCGGCCTGAAGCAGCGGGCCAGGACGATCGTCGAACTCGCCGAGAGCGCGGAGTTCTATTGCCACAAACGTCCGATCCCGATGGCCGAGAGCGGGCGCAAGCTGCTGTCCGATTCCGGTCGCCAAAGGCTGTCGGCCTTCGTCACGCGCATCGGCGGCCTGGCGGAGTGGAGCGCGGCCTCGCTCGAGGCCGAAGCGCGCGACGCCGCCGTGGCGGCCGGAGCCAAGCTTGGCGACATCGCGCAGCCGGTTCGCGCCGCGCTGACCGGGACCAATGTCTCCCCCCCGATCTTCGAGGTGATGCAGGTCCTGGGGCGCGACGAGACGCTCGGGCGGATCGCCGATGCGATGCGGTAAGCGCGCCTGCTGCGCCGCAACAGACCCTTTGGCCGCAGAGGCCATTGCCCCTAATATGCGTCGCGACGATCCTTCGGGACCGTGCCGCGCGTCGAGCCCTTCCCACTTCGAGTGACCTGGAGTCCGCCATGTCCGGAACCGCCGCCAAGCCGACGATCACCATGATCGACAACACCGATGGCAAGCGCATCGACCTGCCCATGATGGATGGCACGGTCGGTCCGCGTGTGATGGACATTCGCAAGCTCTACGGCGAGACCGGACATTTCACATACGATCCCGGGTTCACCTCTACCGCCTCATGCGAGTCGAAGATCACCTATATCGACGGCGATGCCGGGGTCCTGCTCTACCGCGGCTATCCGATCGAGGACCTAGCCGAGCACAGCGACTTCATGGAGGTATGCTACCTCCTGCTCAAGGGCGACTTGCCGAACGCCACACAGAAGGCGACCTTCGAGCGCGACATCACGCTGCACACGATGATCCACGAGCAGTTGACGCGCTTCTATCAGGGCTTCCGGCGCGACGCCCATCCGATGGCGGTATGCTGCGGCGTCGTCGGCGCGCTGTCTGCCTTCTATCATGACAGCCTCAATATCAACGACCCGCATCAGCGCATGGTGGCGTCGTACCGCTTGATCGCGAAGCTGCCGACGATCGCGGCGATGGCCTACAAATACTCCGTCGGCCAGCCCTTCATGTATCCGAAGAACGAACTGAACTACGCCGAGAATTTCCTGCACATGACGTTCGGCGTACCGTGCGAGGAGTACAAGATCAACAAGACCGTGGCGCGCGCCCTGGACCGGCTCTTCATCCTCCACGCCGACCATGAGCAGAACGCGTCGACCTCGACCGTCCGGCTTGCCGGCTCGTCCGGCGCCAATCCTTTCGCCTGCATCGCGGCCGGCATCGCGACCTTGTGGGGCCCCGCGCATGGCGGCGCCAACGAAGCCGTGCTGCAGATGCTCCAGGAAATCGGCTCCAAGGATCGCATTCCGGAGTTCATCCGCAAGGTGAAGGACAAGTCCGAGGGCGTTCGGCTCATGGGCTTTGGCCATCGCGTCTACAAGAATTTCGATCCGCGCGCGAAGGTCATCCGCAAGGCCGCCCATGACGTTTTGTCCGAACTGGGCGTCCACAACGAACCGCTGCTCGAGATCGCGATGGAACTCGAGCGCATCGCGTTGCAGGATGATTATTTCGTGCAGCGCAAGCTCTACCCGAATGTCGATTTCTATTCGGGCATCATTTACCGCGCGATGGGCTTCCCGACCTCGATGTTCACGGCGCTCTTCGCGGTCGCGCGCACCGTCGGCTGGATTGCCCAGTGGAACGAGATGATCGAGGATCCCGCGCAGAAGATCGGCCGCCCCCGCCAGCTCTACACCGGGCACGCGGCGCGCGCCTTCGTCCCGCTCGCGGCGCGCGGCTGAGGTCGGGGATCCGGTGCCGCGTTCGGGTCCGATGCGTCCACGGACACGCTCCGCAGAAGCCGCCGTGGTCCTGAGGAGTTTCGGGACAGGCGGCACGAGGCGCCGTCTGATCCCGGTTCCGGCGAACGACAACGCCGCCCCGCTCGGCATCCGCGTGGCGCGGAGCGTCGCGCTATTGGTCGGCGTCGCGGTCATCTCTTGGATCGTCTCGCGCCTGCTCTCCGCGTGAACATGCCCTGGAGACGTCGAGCGACCGCGGGGAACAGGCTGGAACTGCGCGCGTCCTGGGGCGTGATCGGCAAAGGCTGATACGCCGAAGATGTGGATCGCGCGATACAGATAGAATTGAGGCTTGGTCCGCGCGTCTACCCGCCCGGACCGAACTCTAGCGTCGACCGGGGGCCGTTCGTCATGAGACCGATTCGCTGCGCCGTCTTCGGGGCCGGGCATTTCGGCCGATATCACGCGCAGAAATATGCCACGACCCCCGGGGCCGAGTTGGTCGCGGTGGTCGACGCGGATCCCGTGCGCGCCGCCGCGCTGGCGGCGGAGACCGGCACCCACGCCGAGACCTCGCTCGAGGCGATGATAGGTCGGATCGACGCGGCGTCGGTGGCGGTACCGACGCACGCGCATTACGACGTAGCCACGCGGCTGCTCGATGCCGGGATCCACGTCCTGGTGGAAAAACCGATCGCGGCCACACTCGATCAGGCTGACGCGCTCGTCGCACTTGCCCAGCGGCGCGGGGTCGTTCTGCAGGTCGGCCACCTCCAGCGTTTCCTGCTGCAGCGCATGGAGATCCAGGCAAGGGTCGTCCGCCCCCTCTTCATCGAGGCGCTCCGCATTGCGCCCTTCAAGCCGCGCGGAACCGATGTCGGCGTCGTGCTGGACCTGATGATCCACGACATCGACCTCATCCTCGCGCTGGTCGGCGAACCGGTCACCGATATCGATGCTGTCGGAGCTCCGGTGGTCACGACCTCGGAGGACCTGGTGAATGCGCGCCTCAAGTTCGCCAATGGGTGTGTGGCATCGGTTACTGCCAGCCGTATCGGCTTCAAGACGGAGCGACGCCTGCGCATCTTCCAGCGCGCGAGCTACCTGTCTGTCGATCTCGCCGCGCGGCACCTCACGGAGGTCAGTTGCGACGATCGCGTGCCAGTTCCGCATGACATGCCAGGAGCCGACATGGCGGGGATCGCGCGCGCGGAACATAGCTACCCCGATGGCGATGATCTCGCAGCGGAGATCGCCGATTTCGTCCGCTGCGTGCGCGACGGAGCGGCACCGCTCGTGAGCGGCAGCGACGGCCGCCGCGCGCTGGAGACCGCAATCCGTGTCACCGAGAGCCTGCGCGCCAATCTGCGCGCAGCAGGGATCCCCGACTTCTCCATGCGGTCCTGACGCGTCATCGTCGGAGGCGGAAGCGCCAAGGACCTTGATCGCGCGATGAAATTGCGTGTCGAGGCGCAGTCCGCGCGTCTGTCGGCGCGGCGCACTCTCTAGGTGCCGATCACCTCGAGAACCGCGCGCGCGGCGCGTTCGGAGGGCGGCGGGCCATCGGCGCCGAGTTGCGCGCGCAACGCCGCGAGATCGTCGCGCTGTGCCTGCGCCGCGGTCGCGTCGATCATGAGCCGCACCGCCGCGTCGGCGAGCGTGCCGGGCGTGCACGCCTCCTGGAGCAATTCCGGGATCGCGCCTCGCCCGAGGATCAGGTTTGGCAGCGCGACATGAGCCACGCGCAAGAGGCGGCGCGCCAGGAACGCCGAGATCGGGTTCGTTCGGTAGGCGACGATCATCGGCATCCCGGCAAGGGCCAATTCAAGCGTCGACGTGCCGGAGATCGTGATTGCGGCCGCCGCCGCGGCGAGGGCGGCGCGCTTGTCAGCCGGATTGTCGACAACCCGCGCATCGACCGGCCACGCGGCCACCGCCTCGGCGGTCACGGCGCGCGTGGCCGCGACCACCGGGACGAGAATCACGAGCCCGGGGATCAAGAGCGCCAGGCGCTTCGCGGTCGCCGCGTAGATCGGCAACATGCGACGCACTAGCCCGACGCGGCTGCCAGGCAGCATCAGCAGGACCGGTGCCGAGGGGGCAATGCCGAGGCGCGCCCGCAGATCGCCTGCCTCGGGACGCTCCGCCTCGACCGCGGGATGGCCGACAGGTCGGGTGTCTATCCCAAGACCGGCGAAGAACGCCGTTTCGAATGGAAACAGCGTGAGGATGCGGTCGAACAGACCGATCAGCTTGCGCGCCCGCTCTGGTCTCCACGCCCAGAGTTGCGGTGCGACGTAATGCACCAATCGGACACCCTGCGGTCGCAACCGTCGCGCGAGGCGCAGGTTGAATCCCGGCGCATCGATCGTGACGACGACAGCCGGACGGGTGGCGATCACGGCGCGCTCCACGTCCCGCAGGCGGGACAGGATCCTCGGCAACCGCGGCAGGATCTCGACGAACCCCATCACCGCAAGGTCATCGATCGGGAACAGGGAGGCGAGCCCCTCGCGGCGCATCGCCTCTCCGCCGACCCCGGCGAAGCGCACGTGGCCGCCGGTAAGGCGGCGCAACGCCGCCATCAGGCGCGCGCCGAGCACGTCGCCCGAAGGCTCCCCGGCGACCAGGAAGACCAGAGGCGCGCGATCAACGGGCGGTGGTCCGGTGTCGCTCATGACAGGTCTATGCCGACCACGAAAATCCCGTGATGGTCGGCGGCCCGGCCCACGGCCTGGGCGTCGGCGACGAGCGAGCGCCCCGCTTCGATCGCGATCCCTGCGAAGCCCGCGGCAGCGACGGCCTCGACCGTGGTCACGCCGATGGTCGGCAGGTCGACGCGATGCTCCTGTCCCGGCTTTGCGATCTTCACGAGGACGCCGCCGCCTTGCTCCCGGCGCAGCGCGCGGCAGCGGGAGACGAGCGCATCCGTTCCCTCGATCGCCTCGACGCCGAGGACCACGCCATGCTCCACGACGGCCGCCTGTCCGACATCGACGGCGCCAAGCGCGCGCAGGACATCGACTGCCCGGGCGATATCCGCCCGGTCTGACTCGGATGGCGCATTGCGTCCGTAAAGCCCCGCACGCCCGCGAAGTGTCCCCAGGATCTCGTCCGCCCCCACCACGACGAAACCCTCGCTCTCGATCTCCCGGATCACGGCCGACAGCAATCCGTCGTCGCCGAAGGCACGCAGTCCGATCCGCGCCAGAGCCTGCGCGGCGCGCCAATCGGGTCGCAGTTCCGACAGAGACGGTCGGCGCACCGGGCCGATGAGGCAGATCTCCACGACGCCGGCCGCGCGTAACAACCGGAACGCGTCCGCGAATTGCCCCAGGCGGACACAGGCATGGGCGACGTTGGCGACCGTGGCCGGATCGGTATGTCCCTCGAAGGCGAGCACGAAGACAGGGCGCCCCTGTGTGCGCGCCGCCGCCACGACCGCGGACGGCAGCGGACCGGCGCCCGCCAGCACGCCCAGCGCCGGCTTCATTTCTCGATCTTGGGCAGCGTTACCGCGCGCATGTCGGCGCTGCGGATGAAGTCGATGATCGAACGCACGGGCCGGTTTTCCGGATAGAGCGCGGCGACATCGTCGAGGCGCTCGGCCATCGTGCCTTCCTGCGCGAACAGAAGACGATAGGCCGTGCGAAGCGCCTGGATGTCCAGCCGACTGAAATTGCGCCGCTTGAGACCGACGATGTTGAGTCCGCTGAGACGTGCACGCTCGCCCATCACCATTCCGAAGGGGATGACGTCGGCCTCGACCCCGGACATGCCGCCGATCATCGCGTAGGGGCCGATGCGCACGAATTGATGGATCGCCGACAGGCCGCCGAGGATCGCGTAGTCCCCGACATGGACATGTCCACCGAGGGTTGCGTGATTGACCATCACTACGTTGTCGCCGACCTGACAATCATGTGCGACATGGGCGCTGATCATGAACAGGCAGTTGTTCCCGATCCGCGTGACGCCCCCGCCGCCGCTGGTACCGGGATGCATGGTGACGTGCTCCCGTATCACGTTGTCGGCACCGACCTCGAGGCGCGTCTCCTCGCCCTTGTATTTCATGTCCTGAGGCTGATGGCCGATCACGGCGAACGGAAAGATCCGCGTCCGCGGACCGATGGTCGTTACGCCGTCGACGCAGACATGGCTGACGAGTTCGACATTGTCGCCGAGCCTCACCTTCGCCCCGATCACACAGAACGGACCGATCGTGACGCCGACCCCGAGTTCGGCACCGGGCGCGACGATCGCAGTGGGATGAACGCCGGACATCAGCGGTCCAGGATCATCGCTGAATAGGTCGCCTCGGCGCAGAGCGTCTCGTCGACCCGGGCTTCGGCGCTGAACTTCCAGACATTTCCGCGGCTGCGCTCCTTCTTGCAGTGGATGCGCACCTGATCGCCCGGGCCGATCGGGCGCCGGAACCGCGCCTCCTCGATGGTCATGAAATAGACGAGCTTGCCCTCGTTCTCGAAGCCGAGCTTCTCGACGACGATCACGGCCGCGGTCTGCGCCATCGCCTCGATGACCAGAACGCCCGGCATCACCGGATGCTGGGGGAAATGCCCCTGGAAGAAGGGTTCGTTGATCGACACGTTCTTGATCCCGATGCAGCTCTCGCCCGAGACGAGATCGACCACGCGGTCGATCATCAAGAACGGATAGCGATGCGGGATCATCCGCATGATCCGCGCGATATCGATGGACTTGACCGTGACGCCGCCGTCCGTCGCCTGAGGCTGAGCCTGATTATCCATCACCCGTGTACCTCACTCTCGCTCTTCGTCCGCGGCTCCGGAACTGGAGCGCGCGAGGCGGCGCAAGGTA
>CAIOSQ010000266.1 GCA_903860935.1 uncultured Rhodospirillales bacterium
GCGATCGCGCTCAGCGCCGCGTCGCCATCGCGCGCGACGCGCACCTCGTGGCCCGCCTGACGCATGAGGAATTCGAGCGACAGCACGATATTCGGCTCGTCGTCGACGACCAGCACGGAAGCCGCCATGCGTTCCCCCCGTCTTCGCGGCGCGCCTTCCGCGCCTTGTCGCTTCGCACCATAGGCTGGCCCGCACAGGGCCGCCACCGCGCTCGGCGCGCCGGAATTGTCCGGCGGTGCTTTCGCGGACGGGCGGAGCCCCTATATGCTGCGCCCATGACTGACACCGCATCGAACCAGGATCCGGGCTGGATCTCCATCCCCGTCTCCGTCCTCACCGGCTTCCTCGGCAGCGGCAAGACGACGCTGCTGGGCAAGCTCCTGCGCCACCCCGGCATGGGCGAGACCGCCGTGCTGATCAACGAGTTCGGCGAGGTCGGGCTCGACCACGAGTTGATCGAGAAGATCGACAGCGAGACCGTGCTGATGAGTTCCGGGTGCCTGTGCTGCACCATCCGTGGGGACCTCGTGAACTCGCTGCGCGCCCTCTATTTCCGCCGCGTCCGCGGCGAGGTGCCGCCGTTCAAGCGGGTGGTGATCGAGACTACCGGACTGGCCGATCCCGCACCGATCCTCCACACGCTGATGGAGGATCCGATCCTCGAGGCCTATTTTCGCCTCGATTCCGTCGTCGCGACGGTCGATGCCGTGAATGGCTGGTCGCAACTCGACACCCAGTTCGAGTCCGTCAAGCAGGCGGCGGTCGCCGACCGGATCGTTCTCACCAAGACCGACCTGTCCGACGCCAGCCAGGTCGGCCGGCTGGAATCGCGGCTCCGCGGCCTCAACCCCGCAGCGCCGATCCTGCGCGTCGTACAGGGCGATGTCGATCCGGCGTATCTGTTCAATGCCGGGCTCTACGACCCCGCGACCAAGACCGCGGATGTGCAGAACTGGCTCAAGGCGGAAGCCTACGAACCGCACGGCCATCACCACCACCATCATGACCATCATCATGACCACGGGCATGGGCATGGGCATGATCACGGGCATGGGCATCATCACGATCACGGCGACGCCCATGGCGACCAGGATCCGCACGACGTAAACCGCCACGACAAGCGGATCGCCGCGACCTGCCTGACGCTCGACGAGCCGGTCGACTGGGATTCGTTCAGCCTGTGGCTAGGGTCGCTGGCGCGTTACCGCGGCGAGGATCTGCTGCGTATCAAGGGGATCTTGAACGTGGCGGGCGAGGACCGGCCGGTCGCGATCCACGGCGTACAGCACCTGTTCCATCCGCCG
Organism: uncultured Rhodospirillales bacterium; assembly: GCA_903860935.1. Lineage (GTDB taxonomy): Bacteria > Pseudomonadota > Alphaproteobacteria > CACIAM-22H2 > CACIAM-22H2 > CAIOSQ01. Next base: position 1,305 of record CAIOSQ010000266.1, read on the forward strand.
GCCCGGCTGCCAGGCTGGTCGGGCGCGGACCGTCGCTCGCGGATCGTGTTCATCACCCGCGACATCGATCGCAAATTCCTCGAGGACTCCCTCGGTTCCTATCGCGATCCGGCCAAGCGCCTCGCGGAAATGCGCGGCGGCACCTGACGGGGATGGCCGGCGGGGGACGCGCTCCCCCGCGGCATCTCAGCTCAGCAAGGCCTTGATCGCGGCCGAGGCCTTCGCGAAATCCATCTGGCCGACATGGCGCGCCTTGAGCGTCGCCATGACCTTGCCCATGTCCTTGATGCTCTTGGCACCGGCTTCCGCGATTGCGGCCTTGATCGCGGCATCGACCTCCGCAGCCGACATCTGCTGGGGCAGGAAAGTCTCGATGATCGCGATCTCCTCGCGCTCCTGCTCGGCGAGTTCGACCCGGCCGCCCTGTTCGTAGAGCACGATCGATTCGCGGCGGCTCTTGATCATCGACTGCAGCATCTGCGCGATCTCGTCGTCGCCGATGCCGTCGGCGTTGCCCTTGCCGCGGGCCGCGATGTCACGGTCCTTGAGTGCGGCGATGATGAGGCGCACGGTGCCGACCTTGCGCTCGTGCTTGGCGCGCATGGCCTCCTTGAGGGCATCGCTGAAACGCGCTCGCAGCATGGCGGTGTTCCCTGTCCTGGACATGTTCCGGAATGCGCCGAACCATACGCTCGGGCGGCAGGCGACGCAATTCGCGCGTGTTGTCGCAAGACATTGATTTAATGCCTCTTTCCGACTCGCGCGCAGCTTGACGCGCCGTCGCGCATCGACTACACCCCCCGCTCCAGAACCCGTGCCGGGCGGCAGAGTCGCCTCGGCCCCCTGGCCTTCCCCGAGGACGCTTCGATGAACAACGCGGCCGCCCCCTCCCGCGCCGAATGGATCGCGCGGGCGGACTCCTTGCGCCCGCCCGGCGCCAACGCCGTGCTGGTGCTCGCCGACGGGACGGTCTTCTGGGGCCGCGGCCTCGGCGCCGCCACGCGCAAGACCGGCGAGGTCTGCTTCAATACGTCGATGACCGGCTATCAGGAGATCCTCACCGATCCTTCCTATGCCGGCCAGATCATCACCTTCACCTTCCCGCATATCGGCAATGTCGGGACCAACGGCGAGGACATCGAGACGCTGACCCCGGCGGCGCGCGGCTGCGTGCTGCGCGCGGACATCACCGCGCCGTCCAATTTCCGTGCCCATCAGCATCTCGACGCCTGGCTGCGCGGCCATGACCTGCCCGGCATCGCGGGCGTCGACACGCGCGCGCTCACCCGCCGCATCCGCGACTTCGGCGCGCCCAACGGCGTCCTGGTCCATGCCCCGGACGGCGCGATCGATCTCGGCGCCACGCTCGATGCCGCGCGCGACTGGCCCGGTCTCGAGGGTATGGATCTCGCGATCGAGGTCACGACGCGCCAGTCCTATCGCTGGGACGAGACGCGCTGGCGGCTCGGCGTAGGCTATGGACGCCTCGAAAACCCGCGCTTCAAGGTCGTCGCGATCGACTACGGCGCCAAGCGCAACATCCTGCGCTGCCTTGCCGATGCCGGCTGCGACGTGACCGTCGTGCCGGCCACGACCAGCGCCGCCGAGATCCTGGCCCACCGGCCCGACGGGGTCTTCCTGTCGAACGGCCCCGGCGATCCGGCGGCGACCGGCCACCACGCCGTCCCGGTGATCCGCGCGCTGATGGCCACCGAACTGCCGATCTTCGGCATCTGCCTTGGCCACCAGCTGATGGCGCTCGCGCTCGGCGCACGCACCTTCAAGCTCGAGCGCGGCCATCGCGGCGCCAACCACCCGGTCCAGGACCTGGAGACGCGCAAGGTCGAGATCACCAGCCAGAACCATGGCTTCGCGGTCGATCCGGCGACGCTGCCCGCCGGCGTTCGCGTCACCCATGTGTCGCTCTTCGACGGCACCAACGAGGGGCTCGCCGTCGACGGCAAGCCGTTCTTCTCGGTGCAGTATCATCCCGAGGCCTCGCCGGGCCCCGAGGATTCCCATTATCTCTTCGACCGCTTCACGGCGGCGATGGCCAGGAAGGGCTGAGCGAGCGACATGCCCAAGCGCACAGACATCAAGTCCATCCTGATCATCGGCGCCGGGCCGATCGTCATCGGTCAGGCCTGCGAGTTCGATTATTCGGGGGCACAGGCCTGCAAGGCGCTGCGTGCCCAGGGCTATCGCATCGTCCTGGTCAATTCGAACCCGGCGACGATCATGACCGATCCGGGCCTGGCCGATGCGACCTATATCGAGCCGATCACGCCCGAAATCGTCGCCAAGATCATCGAAAAGGAGCGCCCCGACGCGCTGCTCCCGACGATGGGGGGCCAGACCGCGCTCAACACGGCGATGAAGCTCGCCGATCTCGGCGTGCTCGAGAAGTTCGGCGTCGAGATGATCGGCGCCAAGCGCGACGCGATCGACAAGGCCGAGGACCGGCTGAAGTTCCGCGACGCGATGGACAAGATCGGGCTCGAAAGCCCGCGCTCGCGCCTCGTGACCTCCATGGGCGAGGCGCGCGACGCGCTCGATGTCGTCGGCCTGCCCGCCATCATCCGTCCCAGCTTCACCCTGGCGGGGACCGGCGGCGGCATCGCCTACAACAAGGACGAGTACGAGGAGATCGTCGCGGGCGCGCTGCGCGCCTCGCCGGTCGGCTCGACCCTGGTCGAGGAGAGCGTCCTCGGCTGGAAGGAATACGAGATGGAGGTCGTGCGCGACCGCGCCGACAACTGCATCATCGTCTGCTCGATCGAGAACATCGACCCGATGGGCATCCACACGGGCGACTCGATCACCGTCGCCCCGGCGCTGACGCTGACCGACAAGGAATACCAGCTGATGCGCAACGCCTCGATCGCGGTGCTGCGCGAGATCGGGGTCGACACCGGCGGCTCGAACGTGCAGTTCGCGGTCAACCCGGCCAATGGGCGGCTGGTCGTCATCGAGATGAACCCGCGCGTGTCGCGCAGCTCGGCGCTGGCATCGAAGGCGACCGGATTCCCGATCGCCAAGATCGCGGCGCTGCTCGCCGTCGGCTACACGCTCGACGAACTGAAGAACGACATCACCGGCGTCACCCCGGCCAGCTTCGAGCCGACGATCGACTACGTCGTCACGAAGATGCCGCGCTTCACCTTCGAGAAATTCCCCGGCACCCCGGCGCTGCTCACCACCTCGATGAAGTCGGTCGGCGAGGCGATGTCGATCGGACGCTGCTTCTCCGAATCCGTGCAGAAGGCACTGCGCTCGCTGGAGACCGGCCTCACCGGCTTCAACGAGGTCGAGATCGAGGGCGCGCAGGGCGGCGCCGACCGCGATGCGATTCGTGCCGCGCTGGCGAGGCCGACCCCCGACCGGTTGCTGGTCATCGCCCAGGCGCTGCGCCACGGCTTCTCGGTCGCCGAGATCCACGCGGCCTGCAAGGTCGATCCCTGGTTCATCGAGCGCATCCGCGAGATCGTCGAGACCGAGGCGCAGATCCGTGCCTCCGGCCTGCCGGTCACGGCGCATGGCTGGGCGCGCCTCAAGGGCGAGGGCTTCTCCGACGCCCGCCTCGCCGAGATCTCCGGGCGGAGCGAGGCCGATGTCGCCGCCGCGCGCCGCGGTCTTGGCATCGTGCCGTCCTACAAGCGCATCGACACCTGCGCCGCCGAATTCGCCTCGCGTACGCCCTATCTCTATTCGAGCTACGAGGGCGACGGCATGGCCCCGGCCGAGAGCGAGGACGGCGCCACGGATCGTCGCAAGGTGGTGATCCTCGGCGGCGGACCCAACCGCATCGGCCAGGGCATCGAGTTCGACTATTGCTGCGTTCATGCCGTCTACGCGTTGCGCGAGGCCGGCTACGAGACGATCATGATCAACTGCAATCCGGAGACGGTGTCGACCGATTACGACACCGCGGACCGGCTCTATTTCGAGCCGCTCACGCCGGAGGACGTGATCGAGGTCATCCGCCGCGAGCAGACCAACGGCACGGTGCTCGGCGTGATCGTCCAGTTCGGCGGCCAGACGCCGCTCAAGCTCGCCCATGCGCTGACCGTCGCCGACATCCCGATCCTCGGCACCTCGTCAGACGCGATCGATCTTGCAGAGGACCGCGAGCGCTTCGCGCGCCTGCTGGAGCGCCTCAAGCTGAAACAACCGCCCAGCGGCACCGCCTTCAGCCTCGCCGAGGCCGAGGCGGCGGCGACCCGCATCGGCTATCCGGTGCTGCTGCGGCCAAGCTATGTGCTCGGCGGGCGGGCGATGAAGATCGTTCACGATGTCGCCGAACTGCGCGGCTACATGACCGAGGCGGTGCGCGTCTCGGGCAAGAACCCGGTGCTGATCGACTCCTATCTCCAGGACGCGATCGAGGTCGATGTCGACGCGCTGGCCGACAAGCGCAGCGTCCACGTCGCCGGCATCATGGAACATATCGAGGAAGCCGGGATCCATTCCGGCGACAGCGCCTGCTCACTGCCGCCCTATTCGCTGCCGCAGGCGACGACCGACGAGATCGCCCGCCAGACCACCATCCTCGCGCGCGCCCTCGACGTGGTCGGGCTGATGAACGTGCAGTTCGCGGTCAAGGACGGCGAAGTCTACATCCTCGAGGTCAACCCGCGCGCCTCGCGCACCGTGCCCTTCGTGGCCAAGGCGACCGGCGTTCCGATCGCCAAGATCGCCGCGCGGATCATGGCCGGCGAAAGCCTGGAGAGCTTCGGACTGCGCCCTGCCGTGCTCGATCATGTCGCGGTCAAGGAAGCCGTGTTCCCCTTCGCCCGATTCCCGGGCACCGACGTCATCCTCGGACCCGAGATGAAGTCGACCGGCGAGGTGATGGGGCTCGACCGCGATTTCGGACATGCCTTCGCCAAGGCGCAGTTGGGCGCCAGTTCCAACCTGCCGCGCGGCGGCTGCGTCTTCGTCAGCGTCAAGGATCGCGACAAGCCGGCGATCGCCTCCCCCATCCGCCGCCTCGCGGAGATGGGTTTCAGGGTGCTGGCGACGCGCGGCACCGCCGCGGTCCTGCGCGACGCCGGGATCGCCGTCGACGAGGTGAACAAGGTGCTCGAAGGGCGCCCGCATATCGTCGATGCGATGAAGAATGGCGACGTCCACCTCGTGTTCAACACCAGCGAGGGGCGCCAGGCGATGAGCGACAGCTTCAGCCTGCGGCAAACCGCGCTGATGGGCTCGATCCCCTATTACACGACGGTGGCCGGGATGCGGGCGGCGGTCGAGGCGATCGCCGCGCTGCGCGCCGGCGCGCTGGAGGTCGCCCCGTTGCAATCCTATTTCAAGACGGGTTTCTAGCCGCAGCGCCCCGCGCGGCGCTTGACGGCGGCGCGATCGCCGCGACAAGCTTGGCCAATGGATAAGATTCCGATGACCAAGGAGGGCTACGCCCGCCTTGAGGCCAAGCTGAAGACGCTCAAGAGCGTCGAGCGTCCCGCCATCATCCGTGCGATCGCGGAAGCGCGCGAGCATGGCGACCTGTCGGAAAACGCCGAATACCACGCGGCGCGCGAACGCCAGTCGCTGATCGAGGGGCAGATCGCGGACCTCGAGGACAAGCTCGCCCGGGCCGATACGATCGACGTCTCGCAACTCACCGGCAAGCAGGTCAAGTTCGGCGCGCATGTGACCCTCGCGGACGAGGACACCGACGACCAGACCACCTACCAGCTCGTCGGCCAGGAAGAAGCCGACATCGATCGCGGCCTGCTCGCGATCACCTCGCCGCTGGCCCGCGCGTTGATCGGCAAGCAGACCGGCGACAGCGTCGAGGTCGTCACGCCCAAGGGGTCCAAAGCCTACGAGGTCGTCGCGGTCAAGTTTCGTTGACCGAACGCCCTTCTCCTCCGGCGCCGCCCTCCTTCGCGCAGGCGCTGCGTTTCTGGGCGAAGCTTGGCTGCCTCAGCTTCGGTGGCCCCGCCGGACAGATCGCGATGATGCAGGCCGAACTGGTGGATCGCCTGCGCTGGATCGACCAGGGCGTCTTCCTGCGCGGTCTCAATTTCTGCACCCTCCTGCCCGGGCCCGAGGCCCAGCAACTCGCGACCTATGCGGGATGGCGCCTGCACGGGGTGCGCGGCGGCATCGCGGCGGGAACGCTCTTCGTGCTTCCCGGCGCGCTTGTCCTGCTGCTGCTGTCCTGGATCCTGGCGGCGGGTCGACACCTGCCCGCCGTCGCCTCGGTGTTCGACGGCCTGAAGCCCGTGGTCGTGGCGATCGTCGCGCATGCCGTCTGGCGCATCGGCCGCAAGGCCCTGCATGGATGGCCCGCCTGGGGCCTCGCGCTCGGCGCGTTCGTCGCGCTTTTCGCGCTGCGGATCGATTTCCCCTGGATCGTCCTCGCCGCCGGCGCGCTGGGCTGGCTCGCCGGCCGTGGCGGCGCGTCGCCCTTCCTGACGGGATCGGCACACCCGGGCGGCGCCGGCGCCACCGCGCAGCATGTGGATGGCGGATCCCTTCCGGGCTTCTGGCCCCGGCTCGTACGGATCGCGGCACTCTATCTGGTGCTGCTCGCCCTGCCCGTCGGCGCCTGCCTCGCGATATTCGGGACGCAACCGTTCCTCGACATGGCGATCCTGTTCACCAAGGCCGCCTTCGTGACCTTCGGCGGCGCCTATGCCGTGCTGCCCTATGTCGCGGAGCATGCAGTGCGCGCGTTGGGCTGGCTGACCCCGGCGCAGATGCTGGACGGGCTCGCCCTCGCCGAGACGACGCCCGGGCCGCTGATCCTGGTGCTGCAATATGTCGGCTTCTTCGCGGCGTGGCAGGCCGGTCCGCCGGAATCGCAACTCGCCGCGGCGATCGCCGGCGCCGCCCTCGCGACCTGGACGACATTCCTGCCCAGCTTCGCGCTGGTGCTGCTGGGTGCGCCCTACATCGAACGGCTCCACGGCGACGCACGGATCGGATCCGCGCTTGGCGCGATCACCGCCGCCATCGTCGGCGTGATCCTCAACCTCGGGGTCTTCCTCGCCGGCGCGATCCTGCTGCCGCCCCAGGGCGGCATCGACTGGGTCTCGGCGACGATCGCTGCCGCCGCGCTCGCAGCACTCATCCGCTGGGGCGTGGCGATCCACTGGCTGGTGATCGCCGGCGCCCTGCTCGGGGTACTGCGCGCGCTCGCCGGGCTCTGACGGCGCGCGCGCCCCACCCCAGTCTCAGGCCTTCAGCAATGCCGCGCCCGGCCAGGTGCTCGGACGGCCACGCAGGCATTGCGGCGGCACCGGCGCCGGGGCGCCGAGCGCCTCGGCGGCGCGCCAGGGCCAGCGCGGATCGTCGATGAAGGCACGCGCCAGCGCGATCTGGTCGGCGTCCCCGGCACGCAGGATGTCCTCGGCCTGGCGCGGCGTCACGATCATGCCGACGGCGCGGGTCGCGATCCCGGCCTCGCGCTTCACCTGCGCGGCGAAGGACACCTGATACCCGGGACCGACCTGGACCTTCGACTGGGCCAGCGCCCCCGAGCTCACGCAGACGAAATCGTAGCCCAGCGCCTTCAATTCGCGCGCGAAGACCACGGCGTCGTCGGGACCGGCGCCGCCCTCGGCCCAGTCGCTGCCGCTGATCCGCACGCCCAGCACGCGATCCCTCGGCCAGGCGCCGCGCAACGCGGCTGCGATCTCGAGCGGCGCGCGCATGCGCTTTTCGAGACTGCCGCCATAGGCGTCGCCGCGCGTGTTGGACAGCGGCGAGAAGAACTGGTGCAGCAGATAGCCATGCGCCGCGTGAAGTTCGACGAGATCGAACCCGGCGCGTGCCGCACGCCGCGCGCTGGCCGCGAAGGCGTCGCACAACGTCTTGATGCCGCCGGCGTCGAGCTGCTCGGGCGTGTGCCAGCCCTGGGCATGCGGGGTGACCGTCGCCGAGACGGTCTGCCAGGGCCGTTCCGCCGCGCCTGCGGGGATCGCCGCCCCGCCTTCCCAGGGGCGCTGCGAAGATGCCTTGCGGCCGGCATGGGCGAGCTGGATCCCGACGAGGCCGGGGCCGACCGCCTTCATGTCGCGCACGATGTCGGCCCAGGCGCGCTCCTGGCCGTCGTTCCACAGCCCGGTGCAACCATGGGTGATCCGCGCCTCCGGCACCACACCGGTCGCCTCCGCGACGACCACGCCGGCGCCCGACACCGAGAGCGCGCCGAGATGCTGGCGGTGCCAGGGCTGCGGCACGCCATCGATGGCCGAGTACTGGCACATCGGCGCCACCGCGATGCGGTTGGGCGCCGCCATGGGCCCGAGTTGCAGCGGCGTGAAGAGGAGCGAGCTCATCGGAAGAACACCCATGTGACGAGAAGGAAGCAGGGGATCAGGATCGCACCCGACCAGAGCATGTAGCCGAAGAAGCTCGGCATCTTCACGCCGTTCTCCTCCGCGACCGCCTTGACCATGAAGTTCGGCGCGTTGCCGATATACGTGTTGGCGCCCATGAACACCGCGCCGGCCGAGATGGCCGCCAGCGTCGTCGCCAGGGGTCCCATGAGCGTCACGGGATCGCCGCCGGCCATGTTGAAGAACACGAGATAGGTCGGCGCGTTGTCGAGGAAGCTCGACAGAATGCCCGCGAGCCAGAAATAGGCGACGTTGTCCGGGCTGCCATCAGGACGGGAGGCGAGTTGGACCAGCGCCGCGAAGGCCCCCTTGTCCCCCGCCTTGAGCATCGCGATCACCGGCACGATCGTCACGAAGATGCCGGCGAAGAGCTTGGCGACCTCCAGGATCGGTCCCCAGGTGAAGGCGTTGGCGGCGCGGCACGCGGGCGGGGTGAGCCGCAGCGAGGCCCAGGCGAGCGCGACCAGGATGACGTCGCGCACGACGCCCTGCAGCGGGATCTCGGTGCCCAGGATGTTCCAGGAGATGCCCGGCTTCCAGATGCCGCTGACGAGCACCGCGACCATGACGCCGAGGAGCAGCCAGACATTCACGCCGCCCTCGATGGCAAGCCCCTTCGGCGTATCCGGCGTCGGATCACGCCGCGCCTGGAAGGCCGCGTCGCGGCGATAGAAATGGCTGTCGACGACGTAGAACACCGCGAGCAGGATCACCGAGACCATCAGCATCGGCGCGAGCAGGTGCAGGGTCGGCCAGAAGAAGCCCACGCCCTTGAGGAAGCCGAGGAACAGCGGCGGATCGCCGAGCGGCGTCAGAGAGCCGCCGACATTCGCGACCAGGAAGATGAAGAACACCATCACGTGGGCGTTGTGGAGCCGCTCGTCGTTGGCGCGGATCACGGCGCGGACCAGCAGCATCGCGGCACCCGTCGTACCGGTGATGCTGGCGATCCCGGTACCGGCGGCGAGCAGCACGGTGTTGGTCGCCGGACTGCCATGCAGATTGCCGCGCAGATGGACACCGCCGGCGATCACGAACAGCGAACCGATCAGGATCAGGAACGGCACGTACTCGCCGAGCATCACATGGACGATCTGTGCCGCCGTCGCGCCGAGCCCGTCGAGCGCCGCGTAGGGCAGGACGAAGGCGAGCGCCCAGGCCGCGGTGATCTTGCCGAAATGATGATGCCAGAGCTGCGGCGTCAGCAGCGGCAGGACCGCGATCGACAGGAGCACGCCGATGAACGGGACCGCCCACACGAAACCCAGCCGGGCGCCGTCGAGTTCGGCCGCCTGCGCCGCGCCCGCAGCGAAAAGAACCCCCGCAGCAGCCGTAAATCCCGCTGCGCATCGCGAAACCCGTCCGACCATGCCGCGTCTCTCCCCTGATCCAGGCCCGCGAAGCTGTGCGCCCGCCGCCACCCCGTCAAGCAAAACCCGCCACGGATAGAGCCCCGCGCGCCCGGCGCCACCTCACCCTCCGGCAATCCCGCTGTCGGGCCCTCAGAACCGCGCCTGTGCGGTCACGCCATCGGGTCCCGTGATCTGGACCGCCCCCTTGGTTCGGGCCGGCACGGGGACCGGCGCGGTTCCGACGAGCCGGTTGCCGTCGCCTGGTTGAAGGGCGAAGCGCTGCGTGCCGCCGCCGACGACCAGAATCGCATTGGCGCGATACCCGAGCGACGGGACGGGCCGATCATTGGCGTCGTAGAGGAACACGACGACTTGCGTCGTTCCGTTTGCGACCAGTTCCGCATGGTGCCGCGTTCCGGCATCGACCTTGAGCCCGCCATTGGGACCGGGGCGTGGGTCATGCGCGAGCGCAGGCGCGGCGAGCAAGAGGCCCAGCAGAGCGACGAGGAAAAGACGGGTCATATGGAGGCTCCGTTTCATGGATCAGAAGGACTCGACGGGCTTTGAGGGCGTGGCTTCGCGAGCCGACGACGGCTGCGCCGTGCGCACCTGCGCCACCAATCGTTCCAGCGGCGCGCGCCCGTAGCGCAGGAACAACGTAGGCGTCAGGACAGTGTCGAGCGCCGTGGCGGTCACGAGCCCTCCGAAGATGGTGATCGCGACCGGATGAAGGATCTCCTTGCCAGGCGCATGGGGGTCGACCATCAGTGGCAGAAGCGCCACGCCAGCCGACAGCGCCGTCATCAGCACGGGCGTCAGCCGCTCCAACGAACCGCGCATCGCGAGATCCGGGCCGAAGGCGAGCCCCTCATGGATCGCCAGATTGATGTAGTGGCTGATCTTCAGGATCCCGTTGCGGGTCGCGATGCCTGTCAGCGTGATGAAACCGATCATGGACGCGACGGACAAGGGCTGCTCCGCGAGCCAGAGCGCCGTGACCGACCCGATCAACGCGAGCGGCACGCTCGCCATGATGATCGCGACGAACAGAAGGGACCGATAGCGTGCGTAGAGAATGGCGAAGACCATCGCCAGCGACACGAGGCTCAGGAGCCCGATCGTGCGCATCGACTCCTCCTGCGCCTGGAATGTCCCTTCCAGGCTGACGAAGGAGCCCGGCGGCATGGAGAGCGTGGCGATCGACCGCCGGATCTGCGCGACCACGCTCGCCATGTCCGCGGCGCCGTCCGTGTTCGCCATCACGACGACGCGTCGCCTGCCGTTCTCGCGCAGGATCTGGTTGGGCCCATCCGTCTCGACGACATCGGCGATCGCGCGCACGGGGATCCAGCCCATGGGCGATTCGACGAGCAGGTCGGCGAGCCCCTGCGTTGTCCGCCGCTCGTCCTCGAGACGGACGACGACGTCGAAGCGCCGGTTTCCGTCGACGATCCGCGACACGACCCTGCCGTTCGACAGGCGCTCCAGCTGTTCGGTGATGGCCGCCGCCTGAAGCCCGTAGAGCGCGGCGCGCCGATAGTCGACGACGACCTCGAGTTGCGGGATGCGGACCTGCTTCTCGACCTGGAGGTCGACCACGCCGGGAATGGCGGCGATTCTCTCGCGCAGGCCTTCGGCCAGGGCCCGTATCGTGTCGAGATCCTCGCCGAAGACCTTCAGCGCGATCTGCGCCCGTACGCCGGACAGCATGTGATCGAGCCGGTGCGAGATCGGCTGCCCCATGTTGGTGGTGACGGGCAGCACCGAGAGCCGGGCACGGATGTCGTTGACGATCGTGTTCTTCGCGCGGCCCTCCGGGTGCAGTTCGACGTCGATTTCGGAGGAATGGACGCCTTCGGCATGCTCGTCGAGTTCGGCGCGCCCCGTGCGTCTGCCGACCAGCCTGACCTCCGGCACCTCCATGATCAGGCGCTCCGCGATCAATCCGACCCGGTGGCTCTCGGCGAGCGAGATGCCGGGATTGAACATCATCGAGATCGTCAGCGTGCCCTCGTTGAAGGGCGGGAGGAAGGACCGCGGCAGCTGCGTCGCGACCACGCCGGCGGCGACCACCCCGCCGAGCGCACCGGCCATCAGCGTCTTCGGATGGCGGAACGACCAGTCGAGCAGGCGCCGGTTGCCGCGCTTGAGCAGGCGGACGACGAGGCCTTCACGTGCGTCGAGGCGCTTCAGCCCGGGCAACAGGTAGTAGGCCATGACCGGCGTGAGCGTGATCGAGACGACGAGGCTCGCGAGGATCGAGACGATGTAGGCCTGTCCCAGCGGCGCGAAGAGGCGACCTTCGATGCCGGACAGCGCAAACAGCGGAACGAAGACCAGGACGATGATCATGGTCGCGTAGACGATGCCCGATCGCACCTCCTGGCTCGCGGAGACCACGACGTCGAAGACAGGACGCGGATCGCCACGCTCCCGGTTTTCGCGCAGCCGGCGGAAGATGTTCTCCACGTCGACGACCGCGTCGTCGACCAACTCGCCGATTGCGATGGCGAGACCGCCGAGCGTCATGGTGTTGATCGACAATCCCATCAGATGGAAGACGATCGCCGTGATCAGGATCGAGACCGGAATCGCGGTCAGCGAGATCGCCGTCGTCCGCGCGTTCAGCAGGAACGCGAACAGGACGATCGCGACCACCGCGATCGCCTCGAGAAGCACCATCTTCACATTGCCGATCGAGGTCTCGATGAAGCTCGCCTGCCGGAAGAGCACCTGGTCGGCCCGGATGCCCTCCGGCAGCGTCGCCGTGATGTCCCGGATCGCGCGCTCGAGCTGCGCCGTGAGACCTATGGTGCCGACGCCGGGCTGCTTCTCGACCGACACGATCACGGCCGAGCGTCCCTGGAAACCTGCATCGCCGCGCTTGACGCGCGGGGCGAACGACACGTCGGCGACCTGCCGCAGCGCGACCGGCTGCCCTGCCACCGTCGCGACGATCACGCCGCGCAGGTCGTCGAGGCTGCGGGTGCGGCCGATGTTCCGGATCAGGAATTCGCGGCTGTACTGATCCGTGAAGCCACCGCCGGTGTTGGCGCCGAATTGCGTCAATGCCGTTTCCAACTGCGTCTGGGAGACGCCCAGCGCGCGCATCGCCGCCGTGTTCGGCGCGACGCGGAACTGCCGGACTTCGCCGCCGATCGGGATCACCTGCGCGACCCCCGGGATGGCGAGCAGGCGCGGGCGGATCGTGAAATCAGCCAGTTCGCGCAGATCCATGGCCGAAACGCCGTCCGGTCCGGTGACCGCAACCAGCATGATCTGCCCCATGATCGAATTGATGGGCCCCATCTGCGGGACGACGTTCGACGGCAACTGGGGCTGGACCAGGGACAGGCGTTCCGCGATCTGCTGGCGGTTGCGGTAGATGTCGGACCCCCAGCCGAACTCGACATAGACGATCGACAGCCCCACACCCGACGTCGACCGCACGCGGGTGACACCAGGCAGTCCGTTCATCTGGGTTTCGATCGGAAAGGTGACGAGTTGCTCCACCTCGGGCGGCGCCAGTCCCTCCGCCTCCGTCATGATCGTCACGGTCGGACGGTTGAGATCGGGAAAGACATCGACCGGCAGCCGCGTGGCGGTGAAGGCGCCGTACAGCATCAGCGCCGCCGCGAAGGCGAGCACGAACAGACGATGGCGCAGCGATTGCGTGACCAGGACGTTGAACACCGCACGCCTCAGCGGATCTGGTTCAGGAGTTCGGCGCCCTGGGTGACGATGCGCCTGCCGGCCCCGATCCCGGCCACGATCAGGACCTGATCGCCGTCGAGGGGTTCGACGCGCACCTCCCGCGGCAGGAAGCGCTCGGCGTTGGTGTGTTCATAGACGATGGACTGCCCGTTCGCTCCCCGCAGGACGCTCGTGCGCGGCACGGCGATGCCGCTGCGCTCGTCGCCGGTCGAGGCCAGGACGGTCAGGAGTTGTCCGACGCGCAGGCCGCGCGTCGGGCCCTCCACGCTGAACTGGATCGGGATGGCCTGATTGCGGTCGACCAGCCCGGAGCCGCGATAGGCGAGCGGCACCGTCCGGCCGTCGCCGATGCGTCCATGCGCGGCTCCCGCGATGGAATGCGCCTCGAAGCTCGACGCCTCCACCCACAGGCGCGCGGGATCGACGATCTGGAAGATGATCGCGTTCGGCTCGGCGACCTGCCCCGCCACCGCCCGGGCCGCGGCGATCACGCCCGATACCGGCGCCACCAGCTTTTCCGGGTCGCGTGGCGACTGCTCGAGATTGGCGCGCCTGATGCGCAGGCCGCGCAGGTCCAGTTCCGCGTCCTCGATCTGCGCGCGCGCGATCACGCTCTGGATCTGGCGCGAGCGCTCCAGGCGACGCTCGACGAGTGCGATCTGCTGATCGAGTTCGCGCGCCTGCTGCTGCTGGCTTGTCACATCGGCGGACGGGATGGCCGGCTGGACGAGCGCCAGCACGTCGCCTGCGGCGACGGGCGTTCCCAGACGGGGGAATCCCCCTGGCGGCGGTGCGAGCCGGCCTGCGACGGCGGCCTGGACGAAACCGGAAGCGCCGGGATCGGGAATGATGCGGGCCGGCAGTTCCACCGTGCCGGTGAAACTGCGCATCTCCGTGAAGAGCGTCCGGATGGCCAGGATCCGCTGCGTCGCCTTCGGCACGAAGACCGCGCCATCGGCGAAACGCTGTGCCATGTCTCGCTCGGCGACGGCGGGCACCGTGCCCGCCGGACCGGCAGCATGGGTGCCGGCAGAGACGACCAGCAGCCCCAGCACGACACCCGCCGCGACGCCGCGACGCCTGCGCGGCAGCCACGACACGACGAACCCCGCCAGGAACGCCCCGGCGCCGACCACCCACGGGCTGGGATCACCGGCCGCGACCCGCGCCTGGATGTCACGCGTCCAGGCGAAACGCGCACCCCATGGCCATGAACCGCCGACCGCAGGCAGCGATGGCACGGGCTCCGGGATCGCCAGCGTGGCCGTCAGGACGTCGATCGCGCCGCTTGCCAGGACCGTGAACGCGAGATCGTGGGTTCCCGGTCGCGCCAGCCAAGGCGCGTCGACCGTATAGGCGCCACCGGAGATCGCCGTCGCCTTCACAGTACCGCCGGGACCGTCGACCTCGACCTCCGCGCCCTCCACCGGTTCGTTGCCCCGAAACGTGTCGAGATAGATGCGCAACGTCGTGCCCCGCGCGATGGCCACCAGTTCGAAATCGGACGATGACGCGTCGGCGCGCGGTGCGATCGTCGTCGTCACCGGCGGCGGCGGAGCGCCGTGGTCATGTCCCTCGTGCGCTGAGGCGGGCGACGTCCCGAACAGCACCGCCAGAACCGGCAGCATCGCGAGACGGATCGAGACGTGGAGTGCCATGCCGGCCCGGGAGACGATTCGCATGGCTCAATTCGGTAGAGGACGGACACCCCACAAATGTGTCGCCGATGTAACCGATTGTTTCAGGACGGCGGTCCTGCCTTCGGCAGCACGACCGACGCCTCGAGTCCGCCTGCCGCGTGGTTGGCAAGGGTCAAGGTTCCGCCATGCCCCTGGACGATCGCCTGCGCGATCGTGAGGCCGAGCCCGAACCCGCCGGTCCTGCGGTTGCGCGACGGCTCCAGGCGAACGAAGGGTGCGAGCGCCCGATCGACATCCTCGGGTGCTATGCCCGGCCCGTGGTCCCGGATCCGGACGAGAACGGTGTCGGCGCGATCCTCGACGGCGATCTCGGCGCGCAGTCCGTACTTGATCGCATTGTCGACGAGGTTCCCGAACGCACGCTTCAGCGCGAGGCGCCTGCCGGACACACCGACACTGCCGGCGCCCTCGAGCACGATGGCATGGCCGCGGTCGGACATGTCGCCGACGATCGTCTCCAGGATCGCGACGAGGTCGATCAGCTTGACCTCCTCGTCGGCCCGGTCGCCCCGCAGATAGGCGAGCGTCTGATCGAGCATGCGCTCCATCTCGTCGAGATCGGCCGCGATGGCCGCCCGCGTATCCGGGGCCGCGATATCCTCGACCCGGAACCGAAGCCGCGTGATCGGCGTCTTGAGGTCATGCGACACCGCCGCAAGCGCCTGCGTACGATCGTCGATCAGCCTGCCGATGCGCCGCTGCATGTCGTTGAAGGCGATCGCGAGAGCGCGGACCTCACGGGGACCGTCCTCGGGAACGACGACCACGGTCTTGCTCCCGTACAGCGCCTTGGCGGCGGCGGCGAAGCCGGTCAGAGGCCGTGTGAGCCATCGCACCAGAAGCACCGACACGACGATGGCGCCCAGCGCCATCAGGCTCGTCGACAGCAGCGTGCCGTGACCGTCGGGCATCCGCGGGGTCCAGGCGACCAGGCTGACATTGACCCAGGACTGGTCGGGCAGGCGGATCGAGATGAGGGCAAGATGCGGATCGTCGGCCACGCGCCGGTTGGCGCCGATCACGAGACCGTCATCGGCGATCTCCGGGGCGACGTCGCGCAACCGCCGTCCGAGCGCCTCCCAGTCGGCGGCCCCCGTCTCGCCGGCGACGGCATGCTCCATGCGGCTCCAATGCGCCTCGATGGAGCCGCCGGACATGTCGTGGGCGACCGTCTCGCGATCCCGCTCGGGAACGCGCATCACCGCCCGCTTGATCGCGAGAAGCTGGTCCGCGAGGCGAGCTTCGTTCGCCAGATCGAGTTCGCGCGTCAGACTGTGCTGGTAGGTCCAGAGGCTCGCGATATGCACGAGGCCGATTCCCAGCAGCACGACGAGCGTGGTTCGCAACGCGAGACTGTCGAGACGCCTCCCGAGAGCGGCGCGCAGGCCTGCGGGGCGGTCACTCACGCGTCACGTCGGCGGCGAAGAGATAGCCCGCCCCTCGCACGGTCTTGATGAGGTCCTCGATACCATCGAGCTTGCGACGGAGTCGGCTGACCTGGACATCGATCGAGCGATCGAATGCCTCCAGCGACCGGTTCCGCGCAGCATCCAGAAGAAACTCCCGCGTCAGCACACGTTGCGGCGCCTCCAGGAAAGCCAGCAGAAGATCGTATTCGCCGGTGGATAGATCGACCACGACGCCCCGCGGATCCGTCAACTCCCGCTTGAGGGTGTCGAGACGCCAGCCGGCGAACAGGACGCTGCGCCCGCTGCGTGTGACGAGGTTCTGGTCGGGGGCGCGCGCGCGTCTGAGGACGGCGTTCATTCGGGCCAGGAGTTCGCGCGGATTGAAGGGCTTCGGCAGGTAGTCATCGGCGCCGACCTCGAGTCCGATGATGCGATCGGTCTCCTCGCCCTTCGCCGTCAGCATGATCACCGGAATGGACGACGTGCGGCGCAGGTCGCGGCACAGATCGAGCCCGTTGCGCCCAGGCAGCATCAGGTCGAGGACGATGAGATCGATCGCGGCATGTCTGAGCGCCTCGCCCATCTCGGGACCGTTGCGCGCCGTATGGACGCGGAACCC
>CAIOSQ010000267.1 GCA_903860935.1 uncultured Rhodospirillales bacterium
GCGGCTGTCGGTCGCCGGGACGGGTTCGCTCGGCACGGGCGGCGTGACGCTGAGCGACGGCACGCTGGCGACGACGGCGGCGCTGACGACGGGTCAGGCGATCGCGGTGACGGCGGCGACGAACAACACGATCGACACCGGGAACAATGCGGTGGTGCTGTCGGGTGCGCTGAGCGGCGCGGGCGCGCTGCGCGTGACGGGCGGCAACACGGTGACGCTGACGGGGACGAGCGGCTACACCGGCGCGATGACGGTCGACGGCGCGACGCGTCTGGTCGTGGGCGCGCAGGGTGCTGGCAGCCTCGCGGATTGCGGCTCGCTCTTCGTGACCGACTTCTCGACCCTGGGCGGGACGGGCACGGTGTGCGGGGCGCAGATCGACACGGATAGCCGCATCGCACCGGGCAATTCGATCGGCACGCTCACGGTGGCCGGGAACCTGACGCTCAATGCCGGGTCGATCACCGAGATCGAATTCTCGCGGACCGCGGCGGACCGGATCGACGTGACCGGGACGGCGGCGGTGAACGGCACGGTGAACGTGACCTGCGAGGATGGCGTCTGCGCGGGGCAGACGCCCTTCGCGTTCGGGACGCGCCATGTCGTGATCTCCGCGGCCGGCGGCGTGACCGGCGCGTTCACGGCGGTGACGACGCCGATCGCGGGAGCGCGGTTCGACACGCTCTACGCCGCGACCAGCGTGACGCTGGCGGCGACGCCGGCGAGCTTCGCGGATCTCTCGGCCGAGTCGATCGCGCTGTCGCGTAACCAGGTGTCGGTGGGCGCCGCGCTCGACCGCGTGCGTCCGGCTGCGGGCACGCGGCTGACGGGCGGGACGGCGACGTTGTTCGACGCGCTCTACGTGCGCACGGGCGCGGGCGTCGCGGCGGCGCTGACGGAGCTGTCGGGCGAGGTGCATGGCGGCATGGGCCTGGCGGCTGCGCAATCGGCGCGTCTTGCGATGCAGACGGCGCTGAGCGCGGGCACGCGCGAGCAGGTCGAGACAGCCGGCGGAACGACGCTGTGGGTTGCGCCGCTGGGCGGCACGTCGCGCCTGGACGGCAACGCGACCACGGGGTCGACGTCGCGCCGGGACCGGACATCGGGCTTCATGGCCGGGGCGGAGTATCGCGTGGGCGGGGCGGCGACGATCGGCGCTGCGATGGGCGCGCTGCAGGGGCGCAGCGTTCTGTCGGCGGGCGCGGGCAAGGCGGAGACCAGCGAGACGGTGGGCATGGTCTACGGTACGGCGCGGGCGCAGGGCTTCGTGTTCGGCGGCGCGGTGTCGTACGGCATGCTGGACATCGAGACGCGGCGCGCGATCTCGGTGCTCGGGGTGGACGCGGCGACGGCGGACTACACGGCGCATGCGTGGTCGGGGCGGCTCGAGGCGAGCTACGAGGCGGGGCGTGCGGCGCCGCTGTCGGTGGATCCGTTCGTGGCGCTGCAGGCGACGGCGGTGAAGCTGCCGGGCTTCCAGGAGTCGAACGGCGCGGCCGGGACTGGTCCGGCGCTGACGGCGGACGACCGGACGGCGGTGACGAGCACGACGGATCTGGGCGTGCGCCTGCGGGCCTCGTTCGAGGCGGACGGGCGTCCGGTGCAGGGCTACGTGTCGGCGGCGTGGCGCCATTACCTGCGGCGCGACGCGTCCTTCACGGGTTCCTTCGCGGGTCTGGCCGGCTCTGACATCGAGACGTCGGCGGCGCGTCCTGCGACGGATGCGGCGATCATCGGGATCGGCTTCGGCATGGCGCTGACGCCGGCAGTGTCGCTGGGCGCGCAGCTCGACAGCGAATTCTCCGACCAGGGCACCGCCTTCACCGGCATCGCGCGGCTCGCGATCAGGTTCTGACCCCGGCCGCGCGCCGTGCGGCGGGGAGAACGATGCTTGGGTCCGCGCGTCCCACCCTCACGACCGACTGAAGACGGTAAATAGGCTTCGAGCTCTTCTCGGCGGCGCGTGAATTTACAGATCTCTGCGCTTCACCCGATGCAGCGACCTCGGGGAGCGTCGGCGACGATGCGCGATTCGATCCATGGCGGAGCGACCCGCAAGGGATCGCGATTCCGAAATGGACCGTCTTCGCCTTTTGTTCGCGATCGTGGATCGGCGACCATCAAAAAGATTTTGGAAGGATGCTCAAACAATGTCAGCCACGCTTGGTGGATCTCGCATGAACGCGTCTGGACCTTTAGCGTGGCGGCGTTTAGGTCGTGTGGCATTTGGCGCTGCCCTTCTCGCTGGTACCTCCCTTTCCGCAGTGGCTGCGGATCCGGAACTGGTTACGATCACACTCAGCGATCCGGTGACAGTCACGTTGGGAACGTTCTCCGGTACCCCGGCCGGATTGCATAATTTGGGACAACTGAGTGAGAGCGGCGGAACCCGCAACTTCGTCGCGAATTTCTTCACGGCGGCTGCCACGCAGAATTATGTTTTCGGGCAAACCTCAGCGCCCGTCGACACGGTCATGATCTTGTACAATGGCGTCTTTGATCCCACCGCGCCGGCGACAGGGGCCTTGGCATTGAACGACGACACATCTTTTTTGGGTCATCAATCCGTTGGCGCGACAGTCTCCCTCAATGGTTGCGGGACTTCTCGAAATTTTTGCCCGCAGGTATCGGCTGGTTTGACTATCGGGCAGACGATCACGCTCGTCGTGACGACGTTTTCGGCTGACGACCCCTTGGGGCTTCCGCAAACTTTCTATTCCAATGGTCCGGGGGGATTCCAGGTGACCCCGCCCGATGTCCCGCCCCCCGATGTCCCGCCGCCCGATAATCCTCCTCCAAACAATGGAGGCATCGATATCTCCCGCGATACCAACCGCGCCGCGAGCACGCTCGCAAATGGCGCGCGCTTCGACGGCGGCACACTGACGCTCGACCAGGACGTGAGCCAGGCCATCGCGATCACGGGCAATGGCGGGACAATCTCTGCGGCTGGGACGCAGACGGTGTTCGGCAATCTGACCAATGACGGCAACGTCGCTGGCGCGTTGACGGTGACCGGCGGCGGCACGGTGCTCCTGACGGGGGCCAACAGCCATTCCGGCGGAACGACGGTGACGGGCAACACGCGGCTGTCGGTCGCCGGGACGGGTTCGCTCGGCACGGGCGGCGTGACGCTGAGCGACGGCACGCTGGCGACGACGGCGGCGCTGACGACGGGCCAGACGATTGCGCTGACGGCGGCGACGAGCAACACGATCGACACCGGGAACAACGCGGTGGCGCTGTCGGGCGCGCTGAGCGGCGCGGGCGCGCTGCGCGTGACGGGCGGCAACACGGTGACGCTGACGGGGGCGAACAGCCATTCCGGCGGAAC
>CAIOSQ010000268.1 GCA_903860935.1 uncultured Rhodospirillales bacterium
ATTCGAAGCGCATCTCCGTGTTCCGCGACTTCCTCGTGAAGAAGGTCGGCGAGACGCAATTCTGACAACGCGTCACGACGCCGCGTCAGACATGAGTCGCGGGCATGGCTCACCTGATGAATAAGCGGGCGCATCGCGCGGAGTGCACATTACATTTCGCCTTGTGGAACCGGCGCAACGCGCTGGTTCTCGGGGTCTTCGGATCCCACGTCTCCTAGACGTGAAGCCTCCCTGTTCAACTCGCCGCCAGGTCCCAGATCTGGCGGCGTTTTTTTTGCGCGTATCGCCTGGAGCGCCGACGACGGCTTACCGCGCGGCACGGCCAGGAATTATGGGGCGGGTTTGAGCGCGCGCAGGACGACGGTGATCTCTTCGATCACGTTGTTGAAATGGCGGGCGGCGTCGGCAAGGGCCTGGGCGTCGATCTCGGCGCGGGCATAGCGCGAGAGCCAGGGTTCGGACGGGCGCTGCATCGCCGACACGATCTCGAAATCGATGCCAAGGAAACGCGCGAGTTGCGTGTTCGCCGCGCCGCTCGCGGCCCATTCGCGGTTCTTCGCGAGGCTGAACAACTCGAGGCTCTCGCGCGTCACCGCGCGAACATGCGTGGGGTCGTTGAGGAACACGTCATGGCGCGGATGCGGCACGACGATCCGGATCTCCGCGCCGTCGCGGCACACGCGATAGAGTTCGCGGAAGATCCCGAGATAGGTGTCGGTGTCGCGGCCGAGATGCTCGAGCACATGCTCCATCACCACCGCATCGACGCTGTCCGCCGGCCAGGGCCAGGGAAGACGTTCCAGATCGACGACGAGATCCGGAGAGGCGGCGGCCTCGCGATCGACGTTGACGTAACCGGGCTTGCGGTTCACGCCACAGCCGAGATTGAGTTTCATGGGCGCCTGCCGTATCCCGCGCGGCTCAGCGTGACGCCGTGAACGCGGCCTTGAAGCGCGCGCGCGTCGCGGCGCCGTGGATGAAGGCGTAATCCTGCTTGCTGGGCGCACCGGCGACCACGCGCAGCGCGCGGAAGATCGGCCCGGGCGCCTCCAGGATCGCCGGCAGCGCCGCCGCGAAATCCTCCAGCGTGTCGATCGTCCCGGTGTCGGCCAAACCGGCGCCGCGCGCGATCGCCGCGAAATCGATGCGCTCCGCGCCCGGCAGCGGGTGGGAGCCATTCGCCTCGTAGACGCCGTTGACGCAGACGAGATGCACGAAGTTGCGCGGCGCCGCGGCCGCGACCGTCGCCAGCGCGCCCAGATTCATCAGCAGGCTGCCGTCGCCGTCGAGCACGATGACGCGCCGGTCCGGCCGCCCCAGCGCGAGGCCGAGCCCGTGCGAGGAGGCAAGCCCCATCGCGCCGATCGACACGTAGTTGAGATCGCGCGGCGCGATGGCCATCCAGTCGAAGGCCGCCTGATAGGTCGCGACGATCGCCTCGTCGCGCACGCGCGCAGCCAGCAGCTGCAGGCATTCGTCCCGTTTCATCATGGCAAGACCTCCGGCGACATCGTCTCCGGCGCAGTGGGCGACGCGCCGAGCAGCACGCAGACCGGACGCGACGTGGCATAGGCGGCGTCGAGCGCCGGCGCCACCAGCGCCTCGTCGGCACGCGTCTCGACCAGGACATGCGCGACGCCCATCGCGTCGAGGATCGGCTCGACGATCCGCACCGACAGCTTCGCGGATCGCGTCGGCGGGATGCCGGGCTCCTTGCCCTGGAGCCCGACGATCATCGCCACGGGCTGTTCGTATTCGACGCCGACGGCGCGCAACGCGTTGACCGAGTCGAGCAGACCGGTCTGCTGGATCAGCAGCACCGCGCGTCGACCGGCGAAGGCGAGGCCGGCACAGATCGCGACGCCCTCGTCCTCCTTGCAGACGCGGACCAGTTGGAACCCCGGATCGCGGGACAGCGGCCAGAGCAGACCGTCGGAGGTCACGATGTCCGGAAGGGCGACGACGAATTCGATCCGCGCCTCGCGCAGCGCGGCGATCAGCGCCTGCCCGCGGGGGGCCGCTGGCGCGCTCATGGTGCCCGCACGCCGAGATAGGCGGCGAGCGCCGCGACCACGGCATCCGTGTCGGCGGCGGTGCCGACGCCGATGCGCAGTTCGTTGAGATGGTCGGGGTCGCGCCAGTCGCGGACCAGGATGCCACGGTCCTCGAGCGCCGCCATTGCCGGCGCGGCCAGGCCGGGCAGCACGCAAGACACGAAATTGGCCGCCGACGGCCAGATCTTCAGGCCCAGCGCCGCAAGGCCCTCGGCGAGCCGCGTGCGCTCCGCCGCGATGCGGTCGAGCATGCGGCGCAGATGCGCCGGATCCCCGAGCGCCGCGAGCGCGCCGATCTGGCTCAGCGTGGGCACGTTGAACTGAAGCTTGGCGCGACGCAGCGCCTCGGCCACCGAATCGTCGCCGCACAGCGCGTAGCCGACGCGCAACGCGGCGAGCGCATGGGCCTTCGAGAAGGTCCGCGTCGACATCCAGGGTCCGCGGCGGTCGCGCAGGATCTCCAGCGCGTCGGGTCCGCCTGCATGCAGGCCGAACTCGCAATAGGCCTCGTCGACCAGCAGCAGGACGTCGTCGGGCACGCCCATGGCGACCGCCCGCAGCGCCTGCGCCGACATCATGCCGCCCGAGGGCGGATTGGGCGTGCAGCACACGACGAGGCGCGTGCGCGGACCGATCGCGGCGAGCAGCGCGTCGGGATCGCAGGCCCCGCCCGCATCGAGCCGCGCGCGCACGGGTTGCGCCCCTGCGAGCCGCGCCGAGAGGGCGTAGCGCGGGAAGCTGGGCGCCGGCACCACCGCCGCGTCGCCGGCGGCGAGCGCGATCACGGTCGCGAAATGGATGAGTTCGTCGCTGCCGCAGCCGAACACGACGCGCCCCGGCGCGATGCCCGTGGACGCGCCGATCGCCGCCGCGAGGCCGCGGCCGGAGATATCGGGGTAGCGGTTGAGATCGCGCGTCGCCTCGGCAATGGCCGCCGCGACGCGCGGCGACGGCGCGTAGGGAGATTCATTGAGATGGACGAGGCGCGGCCGCCGCGTCGGATCGGGAAAATCGGCCAGGGTCACCGGACCGCGATAGGGCGGCAAGGACCGGATCGGAGCCGCCGCCCAGGAAAGATCGCCATCGCCGCTCATCGCGCCTCGCTCCTCGAAAACCGGGTCCCGGAACGCGAAACGGGCGGACCGTGAGATCCGCCCGTCGCGTGTTCGCGCCGTGTCAGGCAACGTCAGTGGATATCGGCCCAGACCTTGCGCTTGGCCGCGTAGAGCAGGCCGGCCAGGATCACGAGGAACAGGATCACCTTGATCCCCAGCGCCTTGCGCTGCTCGAGATTCGGCTCCGACGCCCAGGCCAGGAAGACCGACACGTCCTTCGCCATCTGCGAGACCGTCGCCTTCGTGCCGTCGCCATAGGTGACGCGATCGTCGGACAGCGGCGCACCCATGGCGATCTGGAAGCCCGGGAACCAGGCATTGTAGTGCATGCCCTCGCCCAGCTTCACACTTGCGGGCGGCTCCTTGTAGCCGGTGAGAAGGGCATAGATGTAGTCGGCCCCGTGCTTGCGGGCCTCGACGATCAGCGAAAGATCGACCGGATAGGCGCCGTTATTGGCGGAGCGGGCGGCCTTCTCGTTGGCGAAGGGCGCCTTGAAGCGATCGGCCGGGCGCGCGGTGCGCTCGAACATCTCGCCATCGTCATTCGGCCCGTCCATCACCTTGTACTCGGCGGCAATGGCCTTGACCTCATCGTCGGTGTAGCCGAGGCCGACCAGCGGCGAATGAGCCGCCCCCGAACCGCCACCCAGGTCGCGGAAGCGGATCTGGCTCATCGCATGGCAGGCGGCGCAGACTTCCTTGTAGACCTGATAGCCACGCTGCAGGGCGCCGCGATCATAGGTGCCGAACAGACCCTCGAAGGACCAGCTTTGCGCCGGCGGCTTCAAGGTCTCCGCCGCCATAGCGGGCGCCGCGAGGCCGAGCGCCACCGCGCCGGCGAGGACGAGTTCACGCATCCGCAGCATCACGCCTTCTCCATCGGCTTGGCGGCTGCACCGGCAGCGACACGACCGCCCCCGAGCACAGGTTGGCTGATCGAGATCGGCAACGGGCGAGGACGTTCGAACCATCCCAGCAGCGGCAGGATCGCGACGAAGTGGAAGAAATACCAGAAGGTGCAGAACTGCCCGATCCGCAGCAGCGGGATGCCCATCACCGTCGCGTCGGCAGCCTGCCCGCCGACCCAGCCGAGCAGGAGGCAGACCACGAAGAAGATCCAGTAGAAGACCTGGAAGATCGGGCGGAACAGGCCCGAGCGCACGCGGCTGGTGTCGAGCCAGGGCAGCAGGAACAGGATCAGGATCGACCCGAACATCGCCAGCACGCCGCCCAGCTTGGCGTCGATGAAGAGGATGTTGAAGGTGATCGAGCGCAGGATCGCGTAGAACGGCAGGAAGTACCATTCCGGCACGATATGCGCGGGCGTCACCATCGGGTTCGCCGGGATGTAGTTGTCCGGCTCGCCGAAGAAGTTGGGCGCGAAGAACACGACGAACGCGAAGATGATCATGAACACGGCCAGGCCGAACGCATCCTTGATCGTGTAGTACGGATGGAACGGGATCGTGTCCTGCGGGCCGCGCGTGTCGATGCCGAGCGGGTTGTTGGACCCGTGCACGTGCAGCGCCCAGATATGCAGCACGACCACGCCCGCGATGACGAAGGGCAGCAGGTAGTGCAGCGCGAAGAAGCGGTTGAGCGTCGCGTTGTCGACCGAGAAGCCGCCCCAGAGCAGCGTCACGATCTTGTCGCCGACCAGCGGGATCGCCGAGAACAGGTTGGTGATCACCGTCGCGCCCCAGAAGCTCATCTGGCCCCAGGGGAGCACGTAGCCCATGAACGCCGTCGCCATCATCAGCAGCAGGATGACGATGCCGAGCCACCAGAGGATCTCGCGCGGCGGCTTGTACGAGCCGAAATAAAGGCCGCGGAAGATGTGGATGTACACCACGATGAAGAACATCGAGGCGCCGTTCATGTGGATGTAGCGGATCAGCCAGCCGTAATTCACGTCGCGCATCACGCGCTCGACGGAATTGAAGGCATGGTCCACGTGCGGCGTGTAGTTCATCGCCAGGAACACGCCCGACAGGATCATGACCACCAGCATGAACCCAGCCAGCGAGCCGAAATTCCACCAGTAGTTCAGGTTCCGCGGCGTCGGATACTGCGAGCCGAGGCTGTGATCGACGAAGGAGAAGATCGGCAACCGGTGCTCGATCCACTTCACCGTCGGATTGTTGAAGAACGCATTGTCCTTAGCCATGGCGTGTGCCTCAGCCGATCCGGATCAGGGTGTCGTTGACGAAGGTGAACTCGGGAACCTCAAGGTTCTTCGGCGCCGGTCCTTTGCGGATGCGCCCCGAGGTGTCGTAATGCGAGCCGTGGCAGGGGCAGAACCAGCCGCCATACTCGCCCTTCGACTCGCCGGTCTTCTGTCCGAGCGGCACGCAACCCAGATGCGTGCACACGCCGAGCACGACCAGCCATTGGTCCTTGCCCGCCTTGACGCGCTTCTGGTCGGTCTGCGGATCCGGCAATTCGGTCGCCGCCACGTCGCGCGCGGCCTTGATCTGGTCGGCCGTGCGGTTGTCGATGAAGACAGGCTTGCCGCGCCAGGTGACCGTGATGCGCTGTCCCGCCTGGATCGGCTTGAGATCGACCTCGGTGGAAGCCAGCGCGAGCACGTCCGCGGCGGGGTTCATCGAGTGGATGAACGGCCACAGCGCCGCGCCGGCGCCAACGGCCCCGAAGCCGCCCGCGGCCAGGTAGAGGAAATCGCGACGGGTCCCAGACCCGTGATGTCCTGCTTGAGGGGATGTCGCTGAACTGCCCATTCGCTTCCTCGTCGCCTCGAGACCGGGGATCCCCGATCGTTCAGAAAACCAGCCGCATCGGCGTTTCCCGCGTCGCGGCCCCGCATGACGCCCAACCCCGGCCAACCCCGCGGTCATTCCGCCGGGTTCCGCCATGGGTGTCGGGATTCGTGCAGGCAGTCTCGCAACGCCGACAGGAAAATCGATGCCCAATTGCATCCGTCAACCGCCGATGCGACATCCTGCCGCACCCGATGCGGCAAGCGGCTCAGAAGCATCCGAAACGCGCCGAGGGCTATACTCGAAAGCGGCGCGCGTTGCCAAGCCTCGCGACCGGCATAGCCTCGACGCCCTTCCCCCCTGCCTGGTCATCCCCGCATGCGCTTCGCCCTGTTCGAGCCCGACATCCCCCAGAACACCGGGGCGATCCTGCGGCTGGCGGCCTGCCTGGGCGTCGCCGTGGACGTGATCGAGCCCTGCGGCTTCGTCTGGAGCGACCGCCATCTGCGGCGCGCGGGCATGGACTATCTCGATCAGGCCCAGGTGGTGCGGCACGATTCCTGGCCCGCCTTCCTGGCGGCGCATGGCGCCGGCGGGGGCCGCCTGCTGCTGCTGACGACCGCCCCCGCCGCATCCCGGCTCCATGATTTCCGCTTCGCGCCGACCGACACGCTGCTCCTGGGCCGCGAATCCTCCGGCGTGACCGACGCGGTGCGCGCGGCGGCGCATGCCGCGCTGCGCTTTCCCATGCGGCCCGGGACGCGCTCGCTCAACGTCGCGCTGGCGGCGGCGCTGGCGATCGGCGAAGCTTTGCGCCAGACAGACCTCCTTCCAGGCCCGCCACCGTGACCGATCCGACCTCAGAGACCCGCCGCGCCGCCGCGCGGAACTGGTTCGAATCCCTGCGCGACCGCATCTGCGCCGCTTTCGAGGAGATCGAGGACGAGTTGGCGGACGGCCCCCATGCCGGGCTGGCGCCGGGGCGCTTCGCGCGCAAGGCCTGGGACCGTGCCGGCGGCGGCGGCGGCGTGATGGCGACCATGCGCGGCCGCGTCTTCGAGAAGGTCGGGGTCAACGTCTCGACCGTCTGGGGCGAGTTCAGCCCGGAATTCCGCAAGCAGGTCCCCGGCGCGGCGGAGGACCCGCGCTTCTGGGCCTCCGGCATCAGCCTGGTCGCGCATATGCGCTCGCCGCTGGTGCCTGCCGTGCACATGAACACGCGCCATATCGCGACCACGCGCAGCTGGTTCGGCGGCGGCGCCGACCTCAACCCCACCACCGCGCCGGTGGCCGAGGACACCGCCCATTTTCACGCCGCGCTGAAAACCGCCTGCGAGCGTCACGATACCGGCTACTACCCGCGCTTCAGCAAATGGTGCGACGAGTATTTCTTCATCCCGCATCGCGGCGAGGCGCGTGGCGTCGGCGGCATCTTCTACGACACGCTCGACACCGGGTCCTGGGACGCCGATTTCGCCTTCACCCGGGATGTCGGGCTCGCCTTCCTCGATGCCTACCTGCCGATCGTCCGCCGCCGCATGCATGCCGCCTGGACGGAGGACGACCGGGCGATGCAGCTGGCGCGGCGCGGCCGCTATGCCGAGTTCAATCTGGTCTACGACCGCGGCACGAAATTCGGCCTGATGACCGGCGGCAACCCGGAAGCGATCCTCATGAGCCTGCCGCCGGTGGCGACGTGGCCATGAGCCGCCGCAGCTGAGCGCGGCAGGCCTCGCGGTCCGGCACGAAATCCGCCGCCACCCACCACGCCTCGAGCGCGGCCAGAAGGCGACCGACCGCCGGCCCGGGGGCGCCGCCGAGGGCGAGCACGTCGGCGCCCGAGACCGGGAGCGCGCGCGGCTGCCAGGCCGCGATCTCGTCGAGCGCCGCGGCGATGTCGCCCGGCATGCGCCGGGCACGCGCAGCGGCGACGAGCACATGGTCGCGCAGGGCCGCGGCACCGTCGCGATGCAACGCCGCGCGCAGCGCCCCGCGATCCGCGGGCAGCGCGGCGCCGGCGCAAGCCTCAAGCCGCGCCCCCTCGGCGCGCGACAGACGCAGCCGCCGCGCGACCTCCGCCGCCATGCCGCGGCCGGCATCCGCGGGCAGCAGCACCGCGAGTCGCCGCAGGGGATCACGATCCGTCCCGGGCTCGAGCGCGACCAGCGCCGCCAGCGCGCCGGCGTCGACGGGGCCGACCCCGAGCACGTCGAGAACGCCGTCCTGCGCCATCGCCGCCACGCTCGCGACCGGATCGGGCGCGGAGAGCAGCTTCACGAGTTCGGCGCGCACGCGCTCGCCTGACAGCCGCGCGAGCGACGGCGCGGCGGCGCGGCAGGCGGCGCGCTCGGCATCGGCGGCAGCGGCGCGTCCGTAATGAGCGTGAAAGCGCCAGAAGCGCAGAAGCCGCAGATGGTCCTCGGCGATGCGCGCGGCGGGATCGCCGACGAAGCGCACGCGCCCGGCACGCAGGTCGGCGAGCCCGCCGAAGTAATCGTGGACAACGCCGTCGGCGCCGGCCGACATCGCGTTCATCGTGAAGTCGCGCCGCGCCGCGTCGGCGCGCCAGTCGTCGGTGAAGGCGACGCGCGCATGCCGGCCGTCGGTCTCGACGTCGCGGCGCAGCGTCGTGATCTCGAAACGGCGGTCGCCGCACAGCGCGGTCACCGTCCCGTGCGCGATCCCGGTCGGCAGGGCGCGCAGACCGTCCGCGGCGAGCTTGCGCATCGCGATCTCCGGCGCATCGGGCGTGGCGATGTCGATATCGACGACGGCGCGGCCGATCAGCGCGTCGCGCACGCAGCCCCCGACAAATCGGATCTCCGTTCCCCCGGCCGCGAGCGCCGCGAGGACGCGGCGCGTCTCCGCCGCCGCGAACCAGGGCGGGTCCGGAAGCCGGATCGTCGCGGGCGCCGTCACTGGAGGGCCGTCTCGGGCGTGGGTGTCAGCGCGAAGGCGGCGGATCGACATGGCCGGGCACGATGCGCCCGTCGATCACCCGCGGCGCGACATAGGTCCCGCCGATACCGCCCAGGCTGCGCGACATCCCGAGGCCGATGGCCACCACCGCCACCAGCGCGATCCCCGTCGCGCCGAGCCAGATCCACGGTGCCGACCGCCAGTCCGTGGGTGGCGGCGCGGCACCCTCCGTGCCCTCTGCATCGCCGGGTGCCGACTGTCCGGAGCCGCCGCGCTGTCGCCAGGCGAGCCAGAGCGCATAGGCCAGGGTCGGGGCCACCAGCGGCAGCAGGAACTCGACCAGCAGGCGGATCACGACACGTCCAGCAGCACGTCGGAGAGATTGACCAGCATCCCCGCCGTCGCGCCCCAGATGAAATACTCGCCATACGGGATTGCCCAGAAATCCCGTTGCGCGCCATTGACCTCGCGCGAACGGCGCTCGCGGTTGCGCGGATCGATGACGAAGGCCAGCGGCACCTGGAAGATCTCGTCAACCTCGAAAGGATCGGGGCGCAGGTCGACGGGCGGGGTCACCAGCCCGACGACTGGCGTCACCTCGAACCCCGTGCGGATCAGATAGGTGTCGAGCCGTCCGATCACCTCGACGCGATCGCGACCCAGGCCGATCTCCTCTTCCGCCTCGCGCAGGGCGCAGGCCGCGGCATCGGCGTCGTCGCTTTCGAAACGGCCGCCAGGAAAGCTGATCTGGCCGGCATGGGCGTGCAGATGGGCGGTGCGTCGCGTCAGGAGCACCGCCGGACCGTCGACGCCGGTCACCACCGGCACGAGAACGGCGGCCGGCACCAGCTTGCCCTCGGGACGCAAGGCGGGATCGAGGTCGTGATCGCCGCGCAACCGCGCGCGCCCCAGAACCCCTGGCCCGCGCCGCCCCGCGAGTGCCGAGGCCGCGGCGACGCGCGCGCGCAGGGCGTCGGCAGTCAGCACGGGGGCGGCGTCGGAGGTCATCGGGCGATCCTCTACCCGTTCGGCTCGAGCGGAAAGAAGTTTCCCGCCGACCAGACGCCAAGTCGCATCACTCCTCCGATCGATGCATCCTCCGCGAGATCGACCAACTGGTAGAACACCGCGCGCGCGATCCGCGCCTCCAGCCCGGGGCGGACGACGAGATACGGCGCCGGCGCCTCCGGTGTCCCGCGCATCAGGATCGGATGCTCCGCGTCGGCGCGGATCTCGTCGTCGAGATTGGTGGTGAAGCGCAGTTCCTGCGCCTCGCCCGCGCCCGCGACCGTGCAGAGTACCGCGACGAAGGGCGCGTCCTCGACCTCGATCAGCCCGCTCTCGTAAGGGGTGACCAGCCAATGCGTGCCGTCCGGCCGTCTCTGCAGCACGCGCGCGAACAGCCGGACCAGCGGTTTGCGACCGATCGGAGAGCCGTGGTAAAACCACGTCCCGTCGCGCGCGATGCGGATCGGGAAGGCGCCGCAGATCGACGTCATCGCCGGAAGCGCCGGCTCCCCTGGCGGGAGCGGGCCGGTCGCCGCCTCCTCGGATCGAGTGGCGACTTGAAGGGCGGAGTTGATCGGCGGAACCTTGGTCATAGGTCTTCTATCCTGCCGCCGCCCCTGCGGCGCCAGCCAGCCATGGAGATTCGCGTGACGGCCCAGGAAAGCAAGACCGCACCCGCCCAGGCCCAGGCCGAAGACCCGACACGCATCGTGGCCGATATCGAGCGCCTCGCCGATCGGATGGCGGAAATCCGGTCGCGGATCGCGCGGGTGATCTTCGGTCAGACCGACGTGGTCGAAAGCGGTCTCGTCACCCTGCTGGCCGGCGGCCACGCGCTGCTGATCGGCGTCCCCGGCCTCGCCAAGACGCGGCTGGTCGAGACGCTCGGCACGGTCATGGGCCTCGAAGACAAGCGCGTGCAATGCACGCCCGATCTCATGCCCGCCGACATCATCGGCTCGGAGGTGCTGGAAGAAGCCGAGGGCGGCAAGCGCCAGTTCCGCTTCCTGCGCGGCCCGGTATTCAGCCAGCTGCTGATGGCCGACGAGATCAACCGCGCCAGCCCGCGCACGCAATCGGCGCTGCTCCAGGCGATGCAGGAGCGCCGCGTTTCGGTCGGCGGCGTCTATCATCCGCTTCCCGAGCCCTTTCACGTCCTCGCGACCCAGAACCCGATCGAGCAGGAGGGCACCTATCCGCTGCCCGAGGCGCAGCTCGACCGGTTCCTGCTCCAGATCGACGTCGGCTATCCCGACCTCGACTCCGAGCGCCGCATGCTGCTCGCGACCACCGGCTCCGGCGAGGAGCGCGCGACCCAGGCCATCTCCGCATCCGATCTGCTGGCCGCGCAGCGCCTGATCCGCCGGATCCCCGTCGGCGAGAGCGTCGTCGAGGCGATCTTGACCATGGTGCGCGCCGGCCGTCCGGAAAGCAGCGACATCGATGCGGTCCAGCGCCATGTCGTCTGGGGTCCGGGCCCGCGCGCCAGCCAGGCACTCATGCTCGCCTGCCGCGCCCGCGCGGTGCTCGACGGACGCCTCGCGCCCTCGATCGACGACGTCGCGGCGCTCGCCAAGCCGGTGCTGCGGCACCGCATGGCGGTCAGCTTCGCCGCCCGCGCCGACGGCCTGACCGTCGACGGCGTGATCGGCAAGCTGGTCGAGCGGCTCTCCTGATCCGGCCCCGGCGCCGGCCCCGCCGATCGCGCGCGCGATCATGACCGATCCCGTGAGCCGCATGACGCCGCAGCGACGCCAGGCCATGGCCGAGGCCGCGGCCAGCCGGCTGCCGGCGCTGCAGATCGCCGCCGACCGCGTCGCGATGACCGTCATGCAGGGCGTCCATGGCCGGCGCCGGGTCGGCCAGGGCGAGGCGTTCTGGCAGTTCCGCCGCTACCAGCAAGGCGACCCGCTGATCCGCATCGACTGGCGGCAGAGCGCCAAGCGCCCGCATGTCTACGTCCGCGAGACCGAATGGGAGGCGGCGCAGAGCGCCTGGCTCTGGCGCGATGCCTCGCGCTCGATGGACTGGCGCTCCGACCCGCGCCTGCCGACCAAGCTGGAGCGCGCCGAATTGCTGCTCCTCGGGCTTTGCGCGCTGCTGCTGCGCGGTGGCGAGCGGGTGGCCCTGCTCGGCACGGGCATGCGGCCGCTTGCCGGACGCGCCGCGCTGGGACGGCTCGTCGCGCGCCTCGCCGAGGCGGCGGGTGACGAGGCCGGGACGCCGACCGCGCTCGCCCTGCCGCGCCATGCCACGCTGGTCCTGATCGGGGATTTCCTCGCGCCGCTGGAGGACACCGATCGCCGCCTGCGCGCCCTTGCGGCCTCCGGCGTCGAAGGCGTTCTGCTCCAGATCGTCGACCCCGCCGAGGAAACGCTACCCTTTTCCGGACGCACGCGTTTCGAAGGGCTGGAGGAGGACGGCGCGATGCTGGTGCCGCGGGTCGAGGCGATGCGCCCGGACTACGCCCATGCCTTCGCCGCCCATCGCGACGGGCTGGCCGGGATCGCACGCACGCTTGGCTGGCGGGCCCTGCTCCATCGCACCGATCGATCGCCGGAGAACGCGCTGATGACGCTCTGGCAGGCCCTGGCGCGCAGCGGCGACGCAACGCGCGGCTGGGGGCGCGGATGACCGGCTTCGGCGCGCTCGCGTTCCTCTCGCCGGCCTGGCTGGGCGCGCTGGCGGCGCTGCCGGTCCTGTGGTGGCTGCTGCGTGTCACGCCGCCCGCGCCGCGCCAGGTCGCCTTTCCCGCCATCGCCCTGCTGCTGCGGCTCGTGCCGCGCGAGGAAACACCGGCGCGCACGCCCTGGTGGCTGCTGCTGCTGCGGTTGCTGATCGCGGCGGCAGTGATCGTCGCGCTCGCGCATCCGCTGCTCAACCCGCAAGCCCAGCTCGCTGGCAACGGGCCGATGATCCTGGTCGTCGACGATGGCTGGGCCGCGGCGCGCAACTGGGAGGCGCGTGCGCGCAGCCTCGACGGGCTGCTCGATCGCGCCGAGCGGGCCAACCGGCCCACCCTGCTGCTGACCACGGCGCCCGGCCTGGCGGGCGAGGCGCCGCGGCCGTCGCGCCTCGCGCGCGCCGCGGAAACGCGCAGCCTC